>JAWWAE010000055.1:0-12277 GCA_033721835.1 Halofilum sp. (in: g-proteobacteria)
CGGTTGACCGGTCCGCGCAGCATGTACAGGCGCGGTTGCTCGCGGAACGAGAACACGCGGTAGATCCAGAAGCGGTTGCCGTACTCGTGCGACATCGCCACCTCGTGGGCGCTGAGATAGAACGGTGTCTCGCGCCCGTAGCGCGTGGTCTTGACCTCGATCAGGCGGTCGCTGCCGTCGAGGCCGTAGGAGTGGATGGCGTAGCCCGGGCCGTCGCCGATCTCGACCGTGACGTGCTCGATCGCGTTCGCGTGGGCCTCGCGCCCGTCGGCCCGCAGTCGCGCCGCCTCGAACTTCATCACGAAGCGCTGGCCCGCGGTCGCCAGCGAGTGGTTGCGCTGCTCACGGGCCAGGAAGTCGACGCCCGCCAGCAGCCGCGAGTTCCTGCTGTTGGTCTCCGGTCGGGGCAGCTCGCTGCCGGTCGGGCGTGACGCCACTACCTCGAGCGGATCGCCGACCTCGGGCACCGTGTCGACGCGCCGGAAAACGTCCCGCTCCATCAGCTCGAGGATGTCGGGATGATTGTGCAGGTACTGCGCGACGGCATCGGCCAGTTCCGGCTCGACATCGGCGAGCGGCTGGCTGCTCGGCAGGTAGGGCAGGCCGTGCCCGATCAGGATGGCGCTGATCTGTCGGTGTCTGAGTGCGACCTGTTCCCGGTTGCGGGCACTGAAATGGTCGAACAGGGCACCGGGGCGAGCGGAGTCCCACCAGCGGCGGCCGCGGAGTTCGGCCTGCAACAGGGTGAAGTATTCGCGGACCGCTGAGCGGAGCGCGTGGCTGGTGTCGGTCGCCTGCGGCGCCTTCATGGCATCCGGATATCCTGGAGCGCGGACGCCACATTAGCACGACGCACGCGCCGCGAGGGATCCCGCGGCGCGTGCATGCGGCCGCCTCAGTGGGTGCGGATGCTGCGGTGGTAGCGCCCGTCGCTGAAGCCGCTGAAGAAGTGGCCCAGCGCCGGATGCTCGATCTGATCGCCCTCCGGATCCGGCTCCAGGTTGCGCTCGGCGACGTAGGTACTGTAAGGGGCGCCGTCCACCAGCACGTGGTACCACGGCGCATCCTTCGGCGGCCGGCTGACGGCCATCTGCTCGTACCACTCGTCCGAACCCCGGTACTCCGCGTCGACATCGACGATGACACCGCGGTAGTCGAAGCGCCGGTGGTGGATCAGCTCCCCGATGGAGAACTTGGGTGTAACCGGTTTCCAGCTCATGTTCGTCTCGTTACGTTCGATGCCTTGCCTGTCCCGGATAATGGGGACGGTCGGTGTGGAACGCAACGGCGACCCCGGTCAGAACCGGCTGAGAGTGAACTCCACGGCCGACACGCGCCCGTACAGCTCCGACACCGACAGCACCGGACTGGTCGGCGGCTGCGGCGTCGGCCAGGCCTCCATGACGGCCTCGAAGCCCGCGACCAGGTCCTCGTAGGCCTCGGCGTCGGCGTTGCGCAGCACACCCTTCTTCCACCGCAGCAGGTCGCGGCCCACCAGCATGAAGCCGCGCGAGTCGTGGTACTCGTTGGCGTCGGCGAACGCGCCGTCCTCGACGGCCTCCTCGTACTCGTGCCGCGCCTGGTAGAGGATGGCCAGCAGTACCTTGCCGATGAACTCGGGGTCGTTCCGAACGCCGTAGTCGACATCGGCCATGGCGTCGAGGATGGCACCGCGGGCGTCGTTGTAGGCGGCCACGATCCGCGACCAGTCCGGTTCCTCGCCACTCATGCTGGCGAGTCGCTCGACCTGCTCGCTCGTGCCGGCGAAGCCGCGCGCGGCGAGCGCCTCCCGGACCTGCGACAGGTGCTCCGCGGCCGGGTGGCCAAGGTGCGTGCGGGCTTCCCGGCCGAAGCCGGCGCGGAACAGGTCGAGCCCGGCCTCCATGTGACCGAGCATGAAGGCCAGCTGGCTGTAGTAGACACCGGGGCTCTCGGTCGCCGACGGCGCGGAAGCGCCGGCTTCGCCGCCCTCTCCGCCTTCGCCGCCTTCACCACCTTCGCCGCCTTCACCGCCTTCACCGCCTTCACCGCCCTCACCGGCGAAGACGCTCATGGCGCTGCTGCCGCCGGCTTCACCGCCTTCACCGCCTTCACCACCGTCGGAGGCGCCGGCCTCGCCGCCTTCGCCGCCTTCACCACCGTCGGTATAGTCGGAGGCACCGCCCTCGCCGCCTTCGCCCCCTTCACCGCCTTCGCCGCCGCCGTCGCTGTAGCCGTCGGTCGCGGCCAGCAGCATCGCGGCCGGTGCATGGGTCTGCTGCGCGCTCGCGCTGTCGGCCACCGCCGGCGCGCCGCCGAGCAGGACACAGGTGCCAATGCCGACCCAGAGCCGGGTGCGCTGTTCGCCCATGGTTCGATTCTCCAATGCTTGCGGTTACGGGGGACCCACGGCCGGGGCCCGGGACGGGGCTCACTGTGCCTGCCGCAAAACAGGAATGCAAGTCATTCTCATTTACAGTATTATCGCCAGCATCCGGGCATGACCAGGGGGAGGGCGAGGTGATTCTCTGTATCGGCGAGGTACTCGACGCGGGTACGCTCGAGCGCGTGCAAAAGGGGCTCGGACAGGTCGAGTTCCGCGATGGCCGCGAGACGGCCGGCTGGCACGCGCGCACGGTCAAGCGCAACACCCAGGCCAGCGGCCGCGACGCGCGCGTCGCCGAGCTGCGGCAGACGGTCGACGACGCGCTCGCCCGCCATGCCCTGTTCCAGATGGCGGCCCGCCCGCGCCGGACCACGCCGGCGCTCTTCAGCCGCTACGAGCCGGGCATGGAGTACGGCGCGCACGTGGATGACGCCGTCATGAGCGGGGCCAGCGGCCCGCTGCGGACCGACCTGTCCTTCACCCTGTTCCTGTCCGATCCTGACAGCTACGACGGCGGTGAACTGGTCACCGACAGCACTGCCGGCGAGCAGACCTACAAGCTGCCGGCGGGTGCGCTGGTCCTGTACCCCTCGTCGACCCTGCACCGGGTCAACCCGGTCACGCGCGGCCAGAGACTGGCCGCGGTGGGCTGGGTGCAGAGCCAGGTGCGCGACCCCGCCCGCCGCGAGATCCTGTTCGACCTCGACACCACCCGGCGGCAGATCTTCGACCGCCAGGGCAAGACGGCGGAGTTCGACTCCATCTCCAAGAGCCTCGCCAACCTGCTGCGGATGTGGGCGGAGGTGTAACCGGCGGTGGCCGCCCGCAATGCCGGTCCGAGCGCATGAATCTTTACAAAACTAGTTTTGTAGTTATAATTACCGCATGGACAGCAGTCTGAGCGAAAACGCCGCGGCCGACTCCTTCGGCGCCCTGGGCCACCCGGTCCGGCTGCGCATCTACCGATTGCTGGTGCGCGCGGGTGCGGACGGCGCCAACGTCGGCACGATCGCGCGCCAGCTCGAACTGCCGGCATCGACGCTGGCGCACCACCTGCACTCGCTCGTGAGCGCGGGCCTGGTCTGCCAGGAGCGGCGCGGACGCGAGGTGCTCAGCCGGGCCGACTACGAGGCCATGGATGCGCTGGTGGCCTACCTGACGAACGAATGCTGCGCCGACGCACGCGTCGACGGGGAGCAGGCGGCGTGACCCACGGCCGCATTTCGTTCGGGTCAATATAACGATATTTCTAGGGATAACGATATGAATACATTGCCGCTGAAGCAACGCCACTGGGGCCACCTGCCCTCCGTCGACGGCGTCTGGCTGGCCTTCGGCCTGCTGCTGCTCGCGACCCTCGCGGCGTCGCCGCGGCAGGCGGGTGACAGCCTGGTGTTCACGCTCGCCAGCCTGTGGCAGACGGCTCCCTACCTGCTGCTGTCGGTCGCGGTCGCCGCCTGGACCCGGGCCAGCGGCGCGGATCGGTCAATTGCGCGCGCCTTCAACGGCCGGCCGGTGACCATGGTGGTCACGGCCGCCGCCTTCGGGGCCCTGTCGCCGTTCTGCTCCTGCGGCGTGATCCCGCTGATCGCCGCGCTGCTCGGGATGGGCGTGCCGCTGGCGCCGGTAATGGCCTTCTGGCTGGCCTCGCCGGTGATCGATCCGCCGATGTTCATTCTCACGGCGGGCCTGCTGGGTGCGGGATTCGCGCTCGCCAAGACGCTCGCCGCGATCGGCCTCGGTCTGGCCGGCGGGTTCGTCACCCTGGCGCTGGTCCATGCCGGACGCCTCGCCGACCCGCTGCGCCCGGGGGTCGGCGGCGGCTGTGGCACCCCCTTCGTCGCGAGCGGCCCGTTGGCCTGGGCCTTCTGGCACCACGCGGACCGCCGCGCGCGCTTCGCGCGCGAGGCGCGGTCGACGACGCTGTTCCTCGGCAAGTGGCTGTCACTGGCATTCCTGCTCGAGAGCCTGATGCTCACGTACGTCCCCGCGGACTGGATCGCCGGCGGCATCGGCGGCGACGGGTTGCTGCCGATCCTGGCCGCCACGCTCGTCGGGGTGCCCGCGTATCTGAACGGCTATGCCGCGCTGCCGCTGGTGTCCGGCCTGATCGAGCAGGGCATGGCGCCGGGTGCGGGCCTCGCATTCCTGGTCGCGGGCGGTGTCACCAGCCTGCCGGCCGCGATGGCCGTGTTCGCGCTGGTGCGGGTCCGGGTGTTCGTGCTCTACCTGGCGCTCTCGCTGGCCGGTTCGTTCGCGGCCGGGCTGCTCTACCAGCAGTGGTTGGCCCCCGTCGGCTGAGGTCGGTAAGCTCGGAATCCCCCTCCCTGGACCCGAACCATGGCCAACTTTCACCGCCACCGTGCCGATCTCGTGCTGGAGCAGGCGCGTGCCATCCTGCGTGGCGCCTTTGACGCGGCCCGCGCCCGCGATCTGAAGCCGATGACCGCGGTCGTGCTCGACGCCGGCGGCCACCCGGTGGCCATGGAGCGCGAGGACGGGGCCGGCATCGCCCGCTTCGAGGTCGCCCGCGGCAAGGCCTGGGGCGCGCTCGGCGTCGGCATGGCCAGCGGCACCTTCGGCGCGGCCAACGTCGAACGCCCGGCGTTCCTCGGGGCCGTGTCCGCCGCGACCGACGGCATGACCGTGCCGGTCGCCGGCGGCGTGCTGGTGCTGAACGGCGACGGCGAGATCATCGGCGCCGTCGGCGTCAGCGGCGACGCCTCGGACGCGGACGAGGCGGTCGCGGTGGCGGGGATCGAGGCGGCCGGTCTGGCCGCTGGCGCATCGGACTGACCGCCGGAGCCCGGATGGAGCCGGAGGCGAAATCCGGGGATCCGTTGCGTGCCCCGGAATGCGTTGCAATGTGTTCGGGCTACGCGATCATTTCGCGCGTCTGCTCGGCGATCGCCAGTTCCTCGTTCGTGGGCACCACCAGCACGGCGGCGGCGCTGTCGGCGGCGTGGATCGCGCGGGGCCCGCTGGCCGCGGCGCCGTTTTCAACGGCATCGAGCTGTATCCCCAACCCTTGCAGGCCGTCGCAGACCCGGGCCCGGATGGTGGCCGAGTTCTCGCCGACGCCGGCTGTGAACACCAGCGCATCGACCCGTCCGAGCACCGCCCAGTAGGCGCCGACGTACTTGCGGATGCGGTAGACGTAGATCTCCAGCGCCAGCGCCGCGTCCGCGTCGCCGTCCTCGGCCTTGCGTTCGATGTCGCGCAGGTCGCCGCTGCCGCAGAGCCCCTTGAGGCCACTGTGCTTGTTCAGCAACTCGTCGATCTGCGCCAGCGACAGCCCCTCCTGCGCTGCGAGGAAGGCATGGACCGCGGGGTCGACGTCGCCGCTGCGCGTGCCCATCACCAGCCCCTCGAGCGGGGTCAGTCCCATCGACGTGTCGACCGAGCGGCCGCCCGCGATCGCAGTGGCGCTGGCCCCGTTGCCGAGATGCAGCGTCACCAGGTTCAGCTGCTCCGGCGGCCGCTGCAGGAAGCCGGCGGCCGCAGCGGCGACCCATGCATGCGAGGTGCCGTGGAAACCGTAGCGTCGCACGTGGTGCTGCTGGTACAGCCGCCGGGGCAGGGCATAGTGGAAGGCGTGCGGCGGCATGGTCTGGTGGAAGGCGGTATCGAACACCGCCACCTGCGGGGCATCGGGGAACAGTTCGCGCGCCACCTCGATGCCGGCCAGGTTGGCCGGGTTGTGCAGTGGTGCCAGCGGCGCGTTCGCGCGTATGCCCGCCAACACCGCCTCGTCGATCAGCGCCGGCGCCTGGAAGTCCTCGCCGCCGTGGACCACCCGGTGCCCGACGCCGTCGACCGCGTCGGCGGCCCCCAGCACGCCGTGCCCCGGGTCGGCGAGGGCGGCGGCGATCAGCGCCATCCCGGCCCGGTGATCGGCGATCGGTTGCTCCCGCTCGTGCTCGCGGCGCCGATCGGGCGTATCCGGCCAGCCCGCGTGGCGCAGCCGACTGCCGGAGTCGCCGATGCGCTCGACCAGGCCGGCCGCCATCACCGTGGGGCCGTCGAGATCGAACAACTGGTACTTGATCGACGAGCTGCCGGTATTGATCACCAGGACCTTCACGCCGCGCCCTCGGCCTTCTCGGCCTGGGCCTGGATCGCGGTGATCGCCACCGTGTTGACGATGTCGGCCACCGTGCAGCCGCGGCTGAGGTCGTTGATCGGCTTGCGCAGGCCCTGCAGCACCGGCCCGATCGCGACCGCCTCCGCAGAGCGCTGGACCGCCTTGTAGGTGTTGTTGCCGGTGTTGAGGTCGGGGAAGATGAATACCGTCGCGCGGCCGGCGACCGCGCTGTCGGGCATCTTCGAGCGCGCCACGTTCGGGTCGATCGCCGCGTCGTACTGGATCGGGCCCTCCAGTGCCAGCTCGGGCGCCTGCTCGCGCGCCAGCCGCGTGGCCTCGCGCACCTTCTCCACCTCGCTGCCCTGGCCGGAGCTGCCGCTGGAGTACGACAGCAGCGCCACCCGCGGCTCGATCCCGAAGGTCCGCGCGGTCTCCGCCGCGCTCAGCGCGATCGACGCGAGCTGCTCCGCGTTCGGGTTCGGGTTCACCGCGCAGTCGCCGTAGACCAGCACCCGGTCGCGCAGGCACATGAGGAACACGCTGGAGACGAGCGCCGCACCGGGCTTGGTGCGGATGAACTCGAACGCCGGCCGCACCGTGTGCCGGGTCGTGTTGACCGCGCCGGAGACCATGCCGTCGGCATGCCCCTTGTGCACCATCATGGTGCCGAAGTAGGTGGGGTCGGCCATCATGTCGCGGGCGTTGTCGAGCGTGATGCCCTTGTGCTGGCGCAGCTCGTGGTAGGTGTTGACGTAGTCTTCGAGCTCCCCCGAGGTCGCCGGATCGACCACGTCGATCCCCTCGCTGTCGAGGTTCAGCGCCCGCAGGCGCTCCTGCACCTCGTCGACATTGCCCAGTACCACGATCCGCGCCACGTCGCGTCGCACCAGGATGTCGGCGGCACGCAGGATGCGCTCGTCGGAGCCCTCCGGCATGACGATCCGCTGCGGTTCCCGCTTCGCCTGCTGGATCAGCCCGTACTCGAACATCTTCGGCGTGACCGTGACCGGACGGCTGGCGACCAGCCGCTCGCGCAACTCGTCCGCGGCGACATGCGCCTCGAACACCCGCAGGGCGCTCGCGACCTTGCGGCTGTCGGCCGGGTCGATCTCGGTGTGCAGCTCGCTCAACCGGCGGCTGATGGTGAACGTGTCCTCCTGTGCCAGCAGCAGCGGCGTCGGCACCGCGGTCCAGCCCTCGATCAGGCGGCGCACGGAGGCCTCGGGCGCGAGCCCGCCGGTGAGCAGGATGGCGGCGATGTCGGGGTAGTTGCTCGACAGGCGCGAGGCCAGGCTGGCGAGGATCACGTCGCTGCGGTCACCCGGCACCACCACCAGGCTGCCTTCCTCCACGTAGTCGAGGAAGTGGTGTACCTCCATCGCGGCGACCGTGAAACGGCCGATCGGCTTGTCCAGCCGGTCGGCGCCGGTCAGCACCTCGGCCCCCAGCGCCCCGGCGACCTCGCGCGGTGTCGGCTGGCCCAGCAGCGGCTCCTCCGGGACGACGTAGCCGAGCTGGCCGCTGTCACCGGTTTCGGCCTGCAGGCGCTCCGCGATCGCGCCGACCGCCTGCGCCGGCGCGCGGTTGATCACGGCCCCGAGCACGTGCACGCCGCGCGCGCGGAAGGTATCGAGCGCCATCGCCGTCGAACCGACCACGTCCTCGGCCTCGCGTCCGCGGCCGTTGGCTACCAGCAGCACCGGGCTGCCGATGTTGTTGGCGATGTCGACATTGATGTCGAACTCGAATGCCGAGGTCACGCCCTCGAAATCGGTGCCCTCGCAGAGCACGAAGTCGTAGTGGCCCTCCAGCGCCTTGTAGCTGGAAAGCACGCCATCGAGCAGCTCCGCCTGGCGCCCTTCGTTCAGCATCGCGGCTGCCTGCCGCAGCGTGTAGGCATGGCAGGTCTCGACCGGCTGTTCGAGCTTGAAGTATTCGCGCACCAGCCGGATATCCCGGTCCAGCGGCGTGTGCTCATCGACGTCGACGATCGGCCGGAAGAAGCCGACCGAGCCGAGGTTGCGCAGCAGCATCTCCATCACGCCGAGCACGATGGCGGACTTGCCGCTGCGCGGCTCGGTGGTGGTGATGTAGAGGTTATGGGCCATGGCGCCGGCTCCAGGCCGGTGGTGGAGGGAGGGAACCGCGAATGAACGCGAATCAACGCGAATGTTTCGGCCGGCCGTCAGGAGCGGAGTAGGTGCGCTTTTGCGCCAGCAAACGCGTACGTCGGACCTTCAACTTCGCGTACGCGTTCGCCTGCGGCGACAGCGCACCTACGAATTCCTCCATTCGCGTTCATTCGCGATTCGATTCATTTCTTCTTCTTCTTCGGAATGTACAGGTCGGTGATCGTCCCTTCCGCGATCTCGTTGGCGAAGGCGAAGGTCTCGGACAGGGTGGGGTGGGGGTGGATGGTGAGGCCGACGTCCTGGATGTCGGCGCCCATCTCCAGCGCCAGCGTGGCCTCCGCGATCAGGTCGCCGGCGTGGGCGCCGGCGATGCCGGCGCCGAGGATCCGGTGCGTTTCCGGGTCGTAGAGCACCTTGGTCACCCCGTCCTCGCGGCCCATGCCGAGCGCGCGCCCCGAGGCCTGCCACGGGAAGCTCGCCTTCTCGTACTTCACGCCCTGTTCCTTCGCCGCCGTCTCGGTCAGGCCCATCCAGGCGATCTCGGGATCGGTGTAGGCGACCGACGGGATCGTGCGCGCGTCGAAAGCGGATTTCTCGCCGGCACAGACCTCGGCCGCGACCTTGCCCTCGTGCGTGGCCTTGTGCGCCAGCATCGGCTGGCCGACGATATCGCCGATCGCGAAGATGTGCTCGACGTTGGTGCGCTGGTACTCGTCGACCGCGATGAAGCCGCGCTCGCCGACCTCGACCCCGGCCGCGTCGGCGCCGATGTTGTGCCCATTCGGCACGCGGCCTACCGACACCAGTACCCGGTCGAAGGTGTCGGTGTCCGGTGTCTTGTCGCCCTCGAAGTGGACCTTGATGCCGCCCTTCTGGGCCTCGGCCCTGGTCACCTTGCTCTTGAGGAAGATGTTCTCGTAGCGGCCCTTGACCCGCTTCTCCAGCACCTTCACCAGATCGCGGTCCGTGCCCGGCATCAGGCCATCGGCCATCTCGACCACGGTCACCTTCGAACCGAGCGCGTCGTAGACGCAGGCCATCTCCATGCCGATGATGCCGCCACCGACCACCAGCAGCCGCTTGGGGATCTCGGCCAGGTCCAGCGCGAGGGTCGAGGTCATCACCCGCTCGTCGTCCCAGGGCAGGTTGGGGATCTTGATCGACTCCGAGCCGGCCGCGATGATCGCCTGCTCGAAGCCGACCGTCTTCGTGCCGTCCTTCGTTTCCACTGCGACCGTCTGCGGCGAAGTGAACTGGCCATTGCCGTGCACCACGGTCACGCCTCGCTGCTTGGCCATCGACTTCAGGCCGCCGGTCAGCTTGCCGACCACCTTGTCCTTCCATGCGGCCAGCTTCTTGTTGTCGATCTTCGGCTTGCCGAAGGTCACGCCATGCTCGGCCATGTCCTCGGCGCCGGTAATTACCTCGGCCGTGTGCAGGTAGGCCTTCGACGGGATGCAGCCGACGTTGAGGCAGACGCCGCCGAGGCTGTCGAAGCGCTCGACCAGGACCACCTCGAGCCCGAGATCGGCCGCGCGGAAGGCGGCCGTGTAGCCGCCCGGCCCCGAGCCCAGCACCAGCACCTGGCACTGGATGTCGGTATCGTCCGGTGCGGGCTTGCGCTGCGGTCGTTCCTTCCTGTCATCGCCACCCTTGCCTGCGGCTTCCTTCTTCGTGGACTGCTCCTGCTTCGCCGGCTCGTCCTGCTTCTTTTCCGCCTTGTCTTCGCCTCCGTCCTGCTTCTCGTCGCTGGCGGATCCCGAGTCCGCCGTCTCCAGCGTCAGGATGACATCGCCCTCGGCGACCTTGTCACCGACCTTGACCTTGACCGACTTGACCGTGCCACCTTCCGGCGACGGGATTTCCATGCTCGCCTTGTCGGATTCGAGCGTGATCAGCGAATCCTCGGCCTGGATCTCGTCCCCCTCGGAGACGAGCACCTCGATGATCTCGACCGAGTCGAAGTCGCCGATGTCCGGTACCGGGATGTCCTTGGTCTGGCTCATTGTTCTCGTCCGGGCGACTGCGTTGCGGGGGCTTTGCTTGCGACGCACCAATCATCGAACCGCGAATGAACGCGAATGAACGCGAATGAAAAAAATGCAGGTTCCGCGGTCGAAAACTCCATGCGATGCCGCATCGTCGGCATTGGCTGATGCCGGGCGGAGAGTTCATGCGCGCACGCTATGAATGAGCCATGCGCGAGAAAGAAATGTTCGCGTTCATTCGCGTTCATTCGCGGTTCGTGCATCTAGAGCAGCAGCCGGCGCGTATCGGAAAGCACGCGGCCGATGTGGGTGGTGAAGCGGGCGGCGTCGGCGCCGTCGATGACGCGGTGGTCGTAGGACAGCGACAGCGGCAGGATCAGTCGCGGTTCGAACTCCTTGCCGTTCCAGACCGGCTTGGTGCTCGCCTTGGAGACGCCGAGGATCGCGACCTCCGGTGCGTTCACGATCGGCGTGAAGGCAGTGCCGCCAACCCCGCCGAGACTGGAGATCGAGAAGCAGCCACCCTTCATCTGTTTCGAGGTCAGCTTCTTGTCACGGGCCGCCTTGCTGATCTCGATCAGCTCGGCACCGACGTCGATCAGGCTCTTGCGCTCCACGTCGCGGATCACGGGCACCACCAGGCCATCCTTGGTATCGACGGCGACCCCGATGTGGAAGTACTTCTTGTAGATCAGGTTTTCGCCGCTGGGATCCAGCGAGGAATTGAAACGGGGGAACTGCTTCAGGCCGGAGGCTACCGCCTTCAGCAGGAACGCCACCAGGGTGAGCTTGATTCCCTTGTCCTTGTATTCCTCGTTCAGCTCCTTGCGGAAGCGCTCGAGGTCGGTGATGTCGGCCTCGTCGAACTGGGTCACGTGCGGCACGGTGACCCAGTTGCGGTGCAGGTTGCGGCCGGTGAGCTTGTTGATCTTCGTCAGCGGCTTGGTCTCGATCTCGCCGAACTCGCTGAAGTCGATCTCCGGCATCGCCGGAAGGCCCATCCCGCCGCCCGCGGCGGCGGGTTGCGACAGGGTGCGTTTCACGAATGCCTTGACGTCGTCGCGGACGATGCGGCCCTTGCGGCCGGACCCCTCGACCCGCGACAGGTCGACGCCGAGCTCGCGCGCAAACCGGCGCACGCCCGGCGAGGCATGCGCCTTGCGGTGCTGCTCGTGGTCGATGTGCGCCGTCGGCGACGGACGCGGCCCACTGTCGGGCGGCGGCGGGTGATCCTCCTCGTCGAGCCGCGACTCCTGCTGCTTTCCCTTCGCGGGCTTCTCTTCGGTCTTCTCTTTCTTCTGCCCGGAATCGCCCTTGTCCTTCTGCGCCCCGGCCTCGGCCTCGATCGAGCAGATGACGCTGCCCTCGGACACCTTGTCACCGACCTTGACCTTTACATCCTTCACGGTGCCGCCGAACGGCGCGGGGATCTCCATGCTGGCCTTGTCCGATTCCAGCGTGATCAGTGAATCCTCGGCCTTGACCTGGTCGCCGTCCGAGACCAGTACCTCGATCACCTCGACCTCGTCGAAGTCGCCGATGTCCGGCACCGGCACCTCCTGCGTACCGCCGCTGGCGGCCGACTCGCTCTCCTCGGACTCACGGTCCGCGGCCGACTCCTCGGTCGCCTCCGGCTCCTGGGCCCGCTGCTCGTCGTCCTCGCCGCCGTCCTCGCCCTTGGCGCCACCCTCGTCGGCCGTGTCGACGC
>JAWWAE010000056.1:0-12205 GCA_033721835.1 Halofilum sp. (in: g-proteobacteria)
CCAGCATCGCTCCGACGCGCTCCACCCCCTGACGCGCCCCTATTCGCGTCCATTCGCGTTCATTCGCGGTTCCCTGCTTTTCCCCTCACTTGCCGATGCAGAAACGGCCGAAGATCTCGCCCAGCAGGTCCTCGCTGGTGACGCGGCCGGTGATCGCACCGAGCTCGTCCTGGGCCCGACGCAGGTGCTCGGCGACCAGCTCGCCGGCGGCGCTGTGGCGGAACTCGGTGACCGCCGCCGCGACCTCGGCCGCCGCCCGGTCGAGTGCATCGAGGTGACGCCGGCGGGCGCTGAACACCCCCTCGTGGCCGGCCGCGCCCAGCGCCCGGTGCAGGTGCGCCCGCAGCGCCTCGAGCCCGGCCCCGGTCGCGGCGGACACGCGGAACACGCTGCGGCCGGCGGCATCGGGTTCCGGGCCCGCGGCCTCGCCGCTGAGGTCGATCTTGTTGCGCACGACATCGACCGGGATGCCGGGCGCGAATTCGGGCAGCGCCGCATCGGCCGCGGTGGAGTCGACGATCAGCAGGATCCGGTCGGCACGCTCGGTCGCGGCGCGGGCGCGGCGCACGCCCTCGGACTCGACCGGGTCGTCCGTATCGCGCAGGCCGGCGGTGTCGATCACGGTCAGTGGCACGCCCTCGATGCGGATCGACTCGCGCAGGGTGTCGCGGGTGGTGCCAGGGACCTCGGTGACGATCGCCGCCTCGGCCCCGGCCAGTCGGTTCAGCAGGGTCGACTTGCCGGCGTTGGGGGCACCGGCGATGACCACCGTCTGACCCTCGACCAGCCGGCGGCCCTCGGCGGCGGCGGCGCGCGTCTCGGCGATCGCCGTCTGCAGGGCCTCGACCCGGGCGGCCAGCGCCGGGTCCGCCAGGTAGTCGACCTCTTCCTCGGGGAAGTCCAGCGTCGCCTCGATCCAGGCACGCAGACCGGTCAGCTGCCCGCTCAGGTCCTCGACCCGTTGCGAAAACGCCCCCTCCAGCGAGCGCATGGCCGCTCGGGCGCCGGCGCGGTCGGCGGACTCGATCAGGTCCGCGACCGCCTCGGCCTGGGCGAGGTCGAGGCGGCCGTTGAGGAAGGCGCGCTCGGTGAACTCGCCGGGCCGCGCCGCACGCGCACCGAGTTCGAGCACGCGCGCGAGCAGGGCGTCGACGACCGCGGGCCCGCCGTGACCCTGCAGTTCGAGGCTGTCCTCGCCGGTGTAGGAACCCGGCGCCGGCAGCCACAGCAGCAGCCCACGATCGATCGGCTCGCCGTCGGCGGCGCGGAAGGCGCGCAGTGCGGCGCGCCGGGGCTCGGCCAGGGGGGGCGCAAGCGCGGCCGCGATCGTCCCGGCCGCGGGCCCGCTGACGCGGATCACGCCGATACCGCCGTGGCCCGGCGGCGTGGCCTGGGCGGCGATGGTGTCGTGCCCGCGCCCGGCGTCTCGGTTCACTGGCGGGGCCGACCTTCAGCCGGTCTTGGCGGCCGGTTTGGCATCGCCGACGACGTAGCGCGTGATGTAGTACTGCTGCGCGATCGACAACAGATTGTTGGTCAGCCAGTAGAGCACCAGCCCGGACGGGAAGAAGGCGAAGAACACGGTGAAGATGATCGGCAGCGCCGTGAAGATCTTCTGCTGCAGCGGATCGACCGGGGCCGGGTTGAGTTTCTGCTGGGCCCACATCGAAACACCCATCAACAGCGGCAGCACGTAGAACGGGTCGCGCGCCGACAGGTCGTCGATCCAGAGCATGAACTCGGCGTGGCGGAGCTCGACGGTACCGAGCAGCATCCAGTACAGGGCGATGAACACGGGGATCTGCACAAGGATCGGCAGACAGCCGCCGAGCGGATTGATCTTCTCCTTCTTGTACAACTCCATCATGGCGCGGCCCATTTTCTCGCGGTCCTCGCCATGACGCTCCTTGAGCTGCTGGATCTTCGGCTGCAGCTTCTTCATCCGCGCCATCGAGCGGTAGCTGGTCTCCGACAGCTTGTAGAACAGCAGCTTGATCAGCAGCGTCAGCAGCACGATCGCCCAGCCCCAGTTGCCGACGTAATCGTGGATCCAGTCGAGGACCACGAACAGCCACTTGGAGACGAAGCCGAGATAACCGTAGTCGATGGTCAACGGCAGCCCGGCCGCGACCGGCTCCAGGTGCTCGGCGATCTTCGGTCCCAGATAGAGGCGGGTCGACATGCGGCCACTCTCGCCGGCGCCAATGCGAACCGAGCTCGAGGCCATGCCGATGACGTAGCGCGGCACCGACCCGTCGACCTGCATGGTGTAGAAGGTGTTGGTCTCCTGCGGGCCGGGCACCCAGCTGGCGAGGAAATAGTGCTCGACCATCGCCGTCCAGCCGCCCTCGACCTGCTTGCGCAGCGGCTCCTCGGCGATCTCCTCGAAGCTGATCTGCTCGTACTTGTCGGCCTCGCTGTAGTAGGCCGCGCCGAAGAAGGTGGGCAGCAGGTAGCTGCCGCCGGCGTCACCGGGATCGCGCCGCTGCAACTGGCGGTACTGGCGTCCGGTCCAGGTGTCGCCACTGGCGTTGCGCACCTCGAACTCGACGTCCACCGCGTAGCTGCCGCGGCGGAAGGTGTAGATCTTTCGCACCTCGATGCCGCCCTCGCGCCAGATCAGCGGCACCGTGACCGTGTCCTCGCCCTCGGCCAGGCGGTATTCGCTGCGCTCGGCGGAATAGCGCGCATGATGGGTCGGCGCCGGTGCCTCGCCCGCCTGCAGGCCGGCCTGCGCCACGAACAGGTCGCCATCGGTGTCCTTCAGCAGCTCGACCGGCTGCGAGCCCTTCAGCTCGGACTTGTATCGGCGCAGCAGGGCACGGCGCACGTCGCCACCGCGCGTGTCGAGGGTCACATCGAGCAGGTCGGTGACCACGCGCACGCGCTCGCCACTTTCCAGCGCCTGCGCGGGCCGGTCGGGCACGCCGTCAGCGGAGTCCGAGGCGGGCTCGGCGGGTGGCTCTGCCGTGGTGGGCGCGTCGGGCACGTCGGCCTCGGCCGGGCGCTCGGTCGTGGTCTGCGGCGTCGCCGGCGGTTGCGGGCCGTAGTCGACCTGCCACGTCTGCCAGATGAGCAGGATCATCAGGCCGAGAGCGCCGTAGAGAAACAACCGCTGGTTATCCATCGCTCGCTACTGCTCCGGGTCGCCAGGGCGCGGGTCGCGGCCGCCGGCACTGCGTCGTTCGAGAAGCCCCCACTGGCGGTCGATGCTGGCGCGCAGTTGGGCCCTGGGTGCCTCGGCGGCCGCGGGCTTCGGCATCACCACCAGGTCGTGCCCGCCGAGGCGGTCGCGCCAGTGCCGAAACCGCTCACGGACGATGCGCTTGAACAGGTTGCGGCGGACCGCGCTGCCGATGCGCCGGCGGCTGACTGCCAGGCCGAGTCGGGCCGCGCCGACGTCGTTGGGCCGGGCCAGGACCGTCAGGTAGCGATCGCCGAACCGGATCGGCTGCGCGAAGACCCGGCGAAAATCATCCGGCCTGACCAGCCGGGCCGAGCGCGGGAATGACGCCATGCGACGGCCCCGCCCGGGTGCGGGTGCGGCCGTCAGGCCGACAGGCGATGGCGGCCCTTGGCACGACGTGCCCGCAGCACGGCACGACCCGAACGCGTCGCCATGCGTGCCCGGAAACCGTGGTTGCGCTTGCGGCGCAGATTGCTGGGCTGAAAAGTTCGCTTCATCGCGGGAATTCCTGTCTTCTGTGCACCGGAGCGGGCAAAGGCAAGCGCCGAATCCTAGCCGTGCTGCGGCTGCCGGTCAATCGTCGTTCGGCCGAGCCACGCCGAGCTCGGTCCCTAGATCGTCCCCGGCAAGGCGCGTACACTGACTCGCCTCCCCGATGCCCGGGCCTCCATCCCGGCCGGCCGACACGGAAGCGGGCCCGTCCTCGGGTTCCGGGCCGTGTCCGTTTCGGGGTTCGACCTGTTGCCAACCCGCTGCCTCGGGGGATTTCGTCCGGTGGGTGCCGCTGTCTGGAAACGCTGCCTCGACGAGCTGGAACGGGACCTGTCCGAGCAGCAGCTGAACACCTGGATCCGGCCCCTGCAACCGCACCTCGAGGGCGGCGTGCTGACCCTCTACGCCCCCAATCGCTTCGTCCTGGACTGGGTGCGCGAACACTACCAGCATCGCATCGAGGAGACGGTGGTGACCGTGCTCGACGGCGCGGCCGACCGCGTGGTGCTCACGATCGGCAGCCACGGCCCGACGGCCGCCGCCCCCGCCGTGGCGCGTCGTCCGGCGGCCGCGGGCACGGCCGAGGCAACGGCCCCGGCCGCGCGGCCATTGCCGGGCATCGAGCACAACATCAACCGCGAGTTCACCTTCGAGAGCTTCGTCGAGGGCAAGTCCAACCAGCTGTGCCGGGCGGCCTCGCTGCAGGTCGCGGACAATCCGGGCCGTGCCTACAACCCGCTGTTCGTGTACGGCGGCGTCGGCCTGGGCAAGACCCACCTGATGCACGCGGTCGGCAACGGCATGCTGGCGAACAATCCCGGAGCGCGAGTGGTCTACCTGCACTCGGAGCGCTTCGTGGCCGACATGGTCAAGGCGCTGCAACGCAACGCCATCAACGAGTTCAAGCGCTTCTACCGCTCGCTGGACGCGCTGCTGATCGACGACATCCAGTTCTTCGCGCGCAAGGAGCGCTCCCAGGAGGAGTTCTTCCATACCTTCAATGCGCTGCTGGAGGGCGACCAGCAGGTAATCCTGACCTGCGACCGCTACCCGAAGGAGGTGGACGGCCTCGAGGAGCGGCTGAAATCCCGTTTCGGGTGGGGCCTGACGGTCGCGATCGAGCCGCCGGAGCTGGAGACGCGGGTCGCGATCCTGCACCGCAAGGCCGAGCAGGCCGAGGCCGACCTGCCCGACGAGGTGGCCTTCTTCATCGCCAAGCGCATCCGCTCCAACGTGCGCGAACTCGAGGGCGCGCTGCGGCGCGTGATCGCCAACGCCCACTTCACCGGCCGGCCGATCACGCTCGACTTCGCGCGCGAGGCGCTGCGCGACCTGATCGCGCTGCAGGACAAGCTGGTCACGGTCGAGAACATCCAGAAGACGGTCGCCGAGTACTACAAGATGCGGGTGGCCGACCTGCTGTCGAAGCGGCGCAGCCGCTCGATCGCCCGCCCGCGGCAGCTCGCGATGGTGCTGGCGAAGGAGCTGACCAACCACAGCCTGCCCGAGATCGGAGACGCCTTCGGCGGCCGCGACCACACGACGGTGATGCACGCCTGCCGCAAGATCGCCGAGCTGCGGGAGACGGACTCGCGTATCGAGGAGGATTACGCCAACATGATCCGGATCCTCACCAGCTGAACGGGGGACAAGGGTTGCGACAAGCTGTGGACAACCTGTGGGCAGTCGCGGAGGCCCCACTCGTGGCAGAATCCGCGCACAGCTTGTCCACAGCCTGTCAGGCCCCTCCGGGCCCGGCTCTGCACAGGCATCAGGTTCTGTAAGTTTCTGATAAAGAAGAAAAAAAATGAGTTTCTACCGGCCCCCGGCGAACCCCAATAACAACAGCAGGTTGTTAAGTATCCAGACTTGTAATTGACAAGGGACACGCGATGGAACTCCAGCTCGCCCGCGAAGATCTGCTCAAACCACTGCAACAGGTGATCGGGGCCGTCGAACGACGCCAGACCATGCCGGCGCTTGGCAACGTGTTGCTGTCGGCCGGCGAACACGGCTTGCAGGTGACCGCGACCGATCTGGAGGTGGAGCTGCGCGCCACCATCGAGCTCGAGGTCGCGCGCGAGGGCGAGACCACCGTGTCCGCCCGCAAGCTGCTGGATATCTGCCGCAACCTGCCCCAGGGCGCCTCGCTGACACTGAAGCAGGAGGGCGAGCGGGTCCAGGTACGCTCCGGCCGCAGTCGGTTCACGCTCGCCACTCTGCCGCCCGGCGAGTTCCCGCTGGTGGACGAGCTGCAGGGCGGGGTCGAGCTCGCGCTGCCGCAGGCGGACCTGCGCCGGGCGATCGACCGGATCGCATTCGCGATGGCGCAGCAGGACGTGCGCTACTACCTCAACGGGATGCTGATCGAGCTGGGCGAGAACCGGCTCCGGACCGTGGCCACCGACGGTCACCGCCTGTCGCTGTCCGAGACGGATGCCAACCTGCCCGAGCTCCAGGAGCAGCAAGTCATCGTGCCCCGCAAGGGCGTGCACGAGCTGGTGCGGCTGCTGGAGCCGGAGGCGGAGGAGCCGGCGCGGATCCGGCTGGGGGCGACCCACATCCAGGTAAGCCTGCCGGGGCTGCGTTTCACCTCCAAGCTGATCGATGGCCGCTTCCCCGACTACGGCCGGGTCGTGCCGGAGCAGGGCAGCAATGTGCTGCGGGCCGATCGCGAGGTCCTGCGCCAGGCGCTTGCCCGGATCTCGATCCTCTCGAACGAGAAGTTCAAGGGCGTGCGTCTGGTCATGGGCGACGAGGGGCTGCGCATCCAGACCAACAACCCGGAGCAGGAGGAGGCCGAGGAGGAGGTCGAGGTGGAGTATCAGGGCGACCCGCTCGAGATCGGCTTCAATGTGGTCTACCTGCTGGACATCCTGGCGAGCCTGGAGTCGGATCAGGTGCGCATCGAGTTCAACGATTCGAACAGCAGCTGCCTGGTGACCGACGGCGACTCGAAGCAGTACCGGCACGTGGTCATGCCGATGCGGCTGTAGCCTGGCCGCGGCTGCGGCCGGGACCTGATGCGGATCACCGCGCTCGATGTGCGCGACGTGCGCTGCCTGGCGGCGGCCGCACTCGAGCCGTCCCCTGCCGTGAACCTGATTGTCGGCCCCAACGCGGCCGGCAAGACCAGTCTGCTCGAGGCGGTCCACCTGCTCGCCACCGGTCGTTCCTTTGCTGCCGGGCGCCCGACGCGGATGGTCCGGGTGGGAGGCGGTCCGCTGCGCGTGGTGGCGCGGGTGCAGTCCGGGCGGGCACCGGCGCGGATGCACCGGCTGGGGTTGGAGCGGGCGGCGAGCGGGCCGGCGAGCTTGCGGGTGGATGGCCGCTCGGTGGAGCGGGTGGCGGAGATGGCTCGCCTGCTGCCCGTGGTGGCGGTGCATCCGGAAAGCCATGAACTCGTGGGTGGCGGTCCCGGTGGCCGTCGGCGGCTGCTGGACCAGGGCCTGTTCCACGTGGAACCTTCCTTCCACCGGGCGTGGCAGCGTTACCGGCGGGCGCTGAGCCAGCGCAACGCCCTCCTCCGCGCGGTGGGCGCCGGCCGGGAGCTGGAGGCCTGGGACCCGGAGCTGGTGGCGGCGGCCGAACGCATGGACGCGCTGCGACGGGACTACGTGTGCGCGCTGGACGCGATCGTGCGCCGGCGGGTCCCGCAGCTGATCGGGCCCGGGGTGGAGCTCGGGCTGGAGTACCGCCGCGGCTGGGGCGAGGGTTCATTCCGCGAGGCGCTGCAGCGGGCCCGTGCCCGCGACCGGGAGCAGTTGACCACCACGGTCGGGCCGCACCGCGCCGATCTGGTGCTGCGCTGGGACGGTCGGGACAGCCGCCAGCGGGTCTCGCGCGGCCAGCAGAAGCTGCTGGTCTATCTCCTGCGGTTGGGTCAGGCGGAACAACTGGCGCAGGCGGCGGGCGAGGGCTGCATCCTGCTGCTGGACGACCTCGCGGCCGAACTCGATGCCGGCCACCGGGAGCGGGTGCTGGCGTTGGCGACCGACGTCGGGGCGCAGCTCTTCATCACGGCACTCGACCCGGCGACCGTGCCGCTGGACGCGCAGACCCCGGTTTCGGTGTTCCACGTGGAACAGGGGCAGGTACGGGAAGTGATACAATAGTCGCTTCACCCAGGGTAGCCGCAGATGACCGACGCTCCGCTCTACGACTCCAGCCAAATCAAGGTTCTGAAGGGGCTCGACGCCGTCCGCAAACGGCCCGGGATGTACATCGGCGACACCGATGACGGCACCGGCCTGCATCACATGGTGTTCGAGGTCGTCGACAACTCGATCGACGAGGCGCTCGCCGGCCACTGCAGCGACATCCGGGTGATCATCCACGACGACGAGTCGATCACCGTGACCGACAACGGCCGCGGCATCCCGGTGGACCTGCACAAGGAGGAGGGTCGTTCGGCGGCCGAGGTCATCATGACCATGCTCCATGCAGGCGGCAAGTTCGACGACAATTCCTACAAGGTCTCGGGCGGTCTGCACGGCGTCGGCGTGTCCGTGGTGAATGCGCTGTCCTCGCAGCTGCGGCTGACCATCCATCGGGACGGCAAGGTGTACCGGCAGGAGTACGACCACAGCGTGCCGGTCGCCGACCTCGCCGTGATCGGCGAGACCGATCAGAGCGGCACCGAGATCCACTTCCAGCCGGATCCCGGCATCTTCAGCAACATCGAGTTCCATTACGACGTGCTGGCGCGGCGCCTGCGCGAGCTCTCATTCCTCAATTCCGGCGTCCGCATCGCGCTGACCGACGAGCGCACCGGCAAGGAGGACGTGTTCGAGTACCAGGGCGGGATCCGCGCCTTCGTCGAGCACCTGAACCGCAACAAGGCGCCGCTGCACCCGACCGTGTTCCACTTCTCGGCCGCCAGCGGCGAGATCACGGTCGAGGTCGCGCTGCAGTGGAACGACTCCTACCAGGAGAACATCTTCTGCTTCACCAACAACATCCCGCAGCGCGATGGCGGCACCCACCTGTCGGGGCTGCGCACCGGCCTGACCCGCACCATCAACCAGTACATGGAGACCGAGGGGCTGTTGAAGAAGGCCAAGGTCGCGCCGACCGGTGACGATGCCCGCGAGGGCCTGACGGCCGTCCTGTCGGTCAAGGTGCCGGACCCGAAGTTCTCCTCGCAGACCAAGGACAAGCTCGTCTCCTCCGAGGTCCGGGGGGCGGTCGAGTCGGTGTTCGCCGAGCGCTTCGCCACCTTCCTGCTGGAGAGCCCGGCCGAGGCGAAGGCGATCACGGCCAAGATCGTCGACGCGGCGCGGGCCCGCGACGCCGCGCGCAAGGCGCGCGACATGACCCGGCGCAAGGGCGCGCTCGATGTCGCCGGCCTGCCGGGCAAGCTGGCCGACTGCCAGGAAAAGGACCCGGCGCGGTCCGAGCTGTTTCTGGTCGAGGGGGACTCCGCGGGCGGCTCGGCGAAGCAGGGGCGCGACCGGCGCACGCAGGCGATCCTGCCGCTGAAGGGCAAGATCCTGAACGTCGAGAAGGCCCGCTTCGACCGCATGCTGTCATCGGGCGAGGTGGCGACCCTGATCACGGCGCTGGGCTGCGGCATCGGCCGCGACGAGTTCGATCCGGACAAGCTGCGCTACCACCGGATCGTCATCATGACCGATGCCGACGTGGACGGCTCCCACATCCGGACCCTGCTGCTGACCTTCTTCTATCGGCAGATGTACGAGTTGGTCGAGCGCGGCCACATCTACATCGCCCAGCCGCCGCTGTACAAGGTCAAGCGCGGCAAGCAGGAGCACTACGTCAAGGACGAGGACGGCCTCAACCGCCATCTGCTGGCGCTGGCGCTGGACAACGCGAAGCTGCACGTGAACGCGGAGGCGCCGCCGATCGGGCAGCAGGCGCTCGCGGAGCTGGCCGAGGAATACACCCGGGTCACGCGGCTGCTGCAGCGGCTGGAGCGGCGCTATGACCGCGCCGTGCTCGACGAGCTGCTGAATCTGCCGGCGGTGACCGAGGCCGAGATCGCCGACGCGGACCGCATGGGCGCCTGGGCGGAGCGACTGGCCGCGCGCCTCGACGCCGATGGCAAGGGCCGCTACCGGGTGACCACCGAGCGCCAGGACGCGGGCTTCGGCGTGGTGGTCGAACACCGCCTGCACGGCAACGTGCAGCGCCACCTGCTCGGACCGGGTTTCTTCGACTCGCCCGAGTACCGGGCCGTGGGGACGCTGGCCGACAAGATCCACGACCTGCTCGAGGAGGGCGCCCGGATCGAGCGCGGTCAGCAGCGGCAGGCGGTGTCGGAGTTCCGCGAGGTCATGCAGTGGCTCTTGGCAGAGGGCCGCAAGGGCCTGAGCTTCCAGCGCTACAAGGGCCTCGGCGAGATGAACGCCGAGCAGCTCTGGGAGACGACGATGAACCCCGAGACGCGGCGCCTGCTGCAGGTCCGCATCGAGGACGCGGTCGCCGCCGACGAGATGTTCACCACCCTGATGGGCGACCAGGTCGAACCCCGGCGGGCCTTCATCGAGAGCAACGCACTCGCGGCGGCCAATCTCGACATCTAGGTGTCATCGAGCAGCGGGCATCCTGTCCGCAATCGGGAGCGGGCCGCGGGCAGGCGCTGCCCTCGGCCCAGCGTGTGAACGAGCCCGGGTCGTCGGACCGGCGGCGCGGCCGCCCGGACCGGAAACTGCCGGGGCAGCAGCCGAATTTAATTAATTAATTCAAGAGGTTATAGACCATGGGTGACGCGCTCGAGCGCCCCGACGAGAATCCCCTGTTGAACGACGGGCAGCTCCCCGCCTTCGACCGGATCGAGCCGCGGCACGTCGAACCCGCGCTGGACCACGTGCTGGACGCGGCCCGCAGCGGGCTCGAGCGCCTGCTGGCGACCGGCGACCGCAGCTGGGACGGCCTGGTAGCGCCGCTCGAGCGGCTGCTGCAGCGGGTCGACGATGTCTGGGCGCCGGCCCGTCACCTGCACGCGGTCGCCGCGGGCGAGGGCATCCGCGCGGCCTACCGGGCCTGCCTGCCGAAGCTGAGCCGGTTCCACACCGAGCTGGGCCAGCACCGGCCGCTGTACGAGGCCTTCCGGGCCGTGGCCGACGGCCCCGAGTACCCGCGCTTGACCACCGCACAGCGCAAGACGATCGAAGACGCCCTGCGCGACTTTCGGCTCGGCGGAGTCGACCTCGACGAGGACGGCCGGGCCCGGTTCGCCGAGATCGAGGCGGAACTGGCCGAGCTCGAGTCGCGCTTCGAGGAGAACGTGCTCGATGCCACCCAGGCCTGGCAGTGGCCGCTGCGCGACGAGGACGAGCTGTCGGGACTCGACGCCGACGCCCGGGCGATGGCGCGTGCTGCGGCCGAGCGCGAGGGACGGGCGGGCTGGCTGCTGACGCTGGACTTCCCGCTCTACCACGCCGTGATCACCAGCGCCGATGAGCGGGCGCTGCGACGGGCGATCTACGAGGCATGGGCCACCCGTGCCTCCGACACGGGCCCGCATGCCGGGCGCTGGGACAACGGCCCGCTGATGACGCGCATCGTCCGGCTGCGGCAGGAGAAGGCGGCACTGCTCGGCTATCCGAACTACGCGGAGCTGGCGCTGGCGACGCGCATGGTCGGCAGCGGCGACGAGGTGCTCGGTTTCCTCAACGAGCTCGCCGGCCGTGCGCTGCCGGCCGCGCGCGCGGAGCTCGATGAGCTGACGCAGTTCGCGCACGAGCACTGCGGGATCGACGACCTGCAAGCCTGGGACATCCCCTACGCGGCCGAGAAGCTGCGCCGGGCCAAGTTCGACGTCTCCGACGAGATCCTCAAGCCCTGGTTCCCGGCACCGCGGGTGATCGAGGGCTTGTTCGCCGTCTGCCAGCGGCTGTTCGGGATCCGCATCGAGCCGGTCGAGGGCGTGCCCGCGTGGCACGAGGACGTGCGCTACTACCGGGTGCTCGGTGCCGACGGCGGCGAGCGGGGTGGCTTCTACCTCGACCTGTACGCCCGCCGCGACAAGCGCGGCGGCGCCTGGATGGACGTCTGCCGCAGCCGCATGCGGATCGACGGCGCCGAGCAGCGACCGGTGGCGTTCCTCACCTGCAACCTCACGCCTCCGCTGGAGGGTCGGCCGGCCCAGTTCACCCACGACGAGGTGACGACCCTGTTCCACGAGTTCGGGCACGGCCTGCACCACATGCTGACCACCGTCGACATCCCGGCCCTGGCCGGCATCGCCGGTGTCGAGTGGGACGCGGTCGAGCTGCCGAGCCAGCTGCTGGAGAACTGGTGCTGGGAGCGCGAGGCGCTGGATCTGATCTCCGGCCACGTCGACACCGGCGAGCCGCTGCCCGACGAGCTGCTGGGCAAGCTGCGCGCCAGCCGCAACTTCCACGCGGCGCTGGCCCTGCTGCGCCAGCTCGAGTTCTCGCTATTCGACTTCCGCCTGCACTCGGAGCTGCACGAGCCGGACGTCGAGTCGATCCAGACGCTGCTGCAGCACGTTCGGGACTCGGTCGCGATGATCCAGCCGCCGTGGTTCAACCGCTTCGC
>JAWWAE010000057.1:0-11964 GCA_033721835.1 Halofilum sp. (in: g-proteobacteria)
CCGGGCCAGTCGGGACCGGTTTCGCGGTTGCGGATTATCGATACCGTGCGGCCGTGATGAACTGGCTGAACGACTCGCACCAGATGACGACCGCCTCGTAATCGGCGGGGTCGACCTGCGGCGGCACCGGGACCACGAAGTTCTTGAACGTGCGCACGTCCCCGATCGGCGCCATCGATGGCTTCAGCCGCTTGAAGCGCGCCTCGGTCTCCACGAATTCGGGCGAGAGGTAGAGCCGGTAGGCCGGCCCGGGCGAGATCTCGCCCTCCAGCGTGATCGTGTCGCGGCCGACGAATACCCGGCCCTCGCCCCAGTGCAGCGCGTCGCTGTCGGCGAGGTCGCGTCGGAACTCGCCGCTGAACTGTGCGCCCGCCGCGGAGGCACGCACCTCGTCGGCGGTCGGCGCCGGCGGCGCGGTCAGGATGGGCAGCAGGTAGATGCCGGCGGCGAAGCCGGCGAGGCCGACCGCCCCGTGGCTCACCAGGAGCAGCAGCAGTCGCTTCATGTCGGCGGTCCGGTGGCGGGCGGCCCGGCGGCCAGGCTTTCCCGGTGCCGACAACTTACACCAGCCCCCGGGTGCCGGGTACCTCCCGGCCGCCGGGCCGCGGCCACCGGCACCGAGTTGCTATGCTGGCACCGGTCCGACCCGAGGAGACGGCGAACCATGGCCGATGACCTGGAGCTCACCTTCCTGGGCTGCGGCGATGCCTTCTGCAGCGGCGGCCGGCTCAACACCTGCTTTCATGTGCGGGCGCCGTCCTGCCGGTTCCTGATCGACTGCGGGGCGACCTCGCTGCTGGCCCTGCAGCGCAGCGGCCTGACCAGCGACGACATCGACGCGATCCTGGTCACGCACTTCCACGGCGATCACTACGGTGGCCTGCCGTTCCTGTTCCTGGAGGCGGCACGCCTGCGCCGGCGCCAGCGCCCGCTCACGGTGGTCACGCCGCAGGGCGGGCCCGAGCGCGCGCGTGCGCTGCTGGATCAGCTCTATCCCAGCATGTCATCGGCGATGGACGACCTCGACCTGCGCTTCGAGTGCTACCGCTCGCACCAGACGCTCGACGCCGGCCCGCTGCGCGTCAGCGCCTACCCGGTGATCCACTCGGAAGCCGCGCTGTCGCACGGCCTGCGCATCGAGGTCGACGGCCGCGTCATCGGCTTCTCCGGCGACACGAGGTGGACCGACGAGCTGGTGCCGATCGCCGACGGCGCGGACCTGATGATCTGCGAGTGCAACTTCTTCGACACCGAGACGCCGGTCCACCTGGACTACCGCACCCTCGAGCGGCACCTCCCGGAGCTGCGCGCGGAGCGGCTGATACTGAATCACCTCGGCGACGAGATGCTGGCCAATCTCGAGCGGGTCGAACCGACCTGCGCCGAGGACGGTATGCGGGTGACGTTCTAGACCGGCACCGAAGACCCGGCGAGAAGGGCGGCGGGCGGGGCCGGGCCCTGCCCGCCGCGGTCGCGCGTGCGGCAGCGGTTGCTCAGGCGCGCTCCCCGGGCAGGCCCGGGCCGTCCTCGATTGACAGCAGCGAGGCGTTGCCGCCCGAGGCCGTGGTGTCGACCGACAGCGAACGCTCGTGCACGAACCGGTGCAGGTAGTCCGGGCTGCCCGCCACCGGCTGGCCCTGGCCGACGAAGTCCGCGCCGGCGTCCGGCTGCTCGCGGAACAGGACCAGCGAGCGCAGCGGGCCATCGGTGTCGGCCAGCGCCGCCGACACCTCGCGCGCGGTCGCGGCCTCGCCGGCGAAGGCGATGACCTGCAGCTGGGCCGTGGTCACCAGGTCGGCCAGCGCCGCGTCCTTGCCGGGCTCGACCGCCTGCATGGCCGACTCGGGCACGCCGGCCTCGTGGAACACCTTCGCGACCGCCGCGGCCGCGCCCTTTTCCGGGTGCCAGAGGACCACGTTGTTGCCGGCCGCCAGCCCGGCACCGGCCTGCGCGATCAGCGCGCCGAGGCCGCGCTCGCCGTCGAGCGCGAGGCAACCGACCGCGCCGCGCGGCCAGAACGAGAGCTCGTTCCGCTCGCCCGTCGGGCCGGGCAGCGTCAGCGGCTCGACCAGTTCCGACTCGACCTGGACCGAGTACACCCGCAGGTAGTCGCCACCCCGGCGAGCCTCGTCGTTGCCGGCCGCATCGACCGACTTCAGCGCCTTCGGCCCGGCCTCGAACGCATCGGCCGCGCGCTCCAGTACCTCGGCGCGCTCGTCGGCCGACGCCAGCCACTCGCCGCCGTGCTTTTTCAGCACCTTCACGGCGCTCGCCAGCGAGGACTTGCTCACCACCTGGTCGGCGAGTTTCGTGGCCCCGCCGTTGCCCTTGCCGCCGGTGGCCGCGGCGCCGTCACCGGCCCCGTTCAACGGCCGGTCGGTGACGAAGCGCTGCAGGTACAGCGGACCGCCCGCCTTCGGGCCGGTGCCGGACAGGCCCTGGCCGCCGAACGGCTGCACGCCGACGATGGCGCCGATCTGGTTGCGGTTGACGTAGTTGTTGCCGACGCGGGCCTTCTGGTAGCACTGCTTCCACATCTGGTCGATGCGGCTGTGCACGCCCATGGTCAGCCCGTAGCCGGTCGCGTTGATCGCCTCGACCACCTTGTCGAGGTGGCCCGCCTGGTAGCGCACGACATGCAGCACCGGCCCGAACACCTCGCGCTTCAGCTTGTCGATGCTCTCGATCTCGAACGCCGCCGGGGTGACGAAACTCCCGTCCTCGGTGGCCGGGCCGAGCTTGGCACGACGGATCTCGGTGGCCTCGCCGAGCATGCGCTTGATGTGATCGTTGAGCATCTTCTGCGCGTCGTCGTCGATCACCGGGCCGAGGTCCGTGTGGATCAGCTGCGGATCGCTGACCATCAGCTCATCCATGCCCCCGGCGATCATGTCGATCGTGCGTTTCGCCACGTCGTCCTGCACGAACAGCACGCGCAGCGCCGAGCAGCGCTGGCCGGCGTTCTGGAACGCGCTGGTGATGACGTCCCGCGTCACCTGCTCGGTCAGCGCGGTGGAGTCGACGATCATCGCGTTCTGGCCACCGGTCTCCGCGATCAGCGGGGGGATCTGGCCATCGCGGCGCGACAGCGCGCGGTTGATCGCGCGCGCCGTCTCGGTGGAACCGGTGAAGCAGACGCCGGTCACGCGCGGGTCGGACGTCAGCCGGCCGCCCACGCGGCGGCCGTCGCCCGGCACCAGGTGCAGCACCTCGGCCGGGATGCCCGCCTCGTGCAGGATCCGCACCGCCTCGGCGGCGATCAGCGGGCTCTGCTCGGCGGGCTTCGCCATCACCGAGTTGCCCGCCACCAGGGCCGCGGTGACCTGGCCATTGAAGATCGCGAACGGCAGGTTCCACGGGCTGATGCAGGTGAACACGCCACCGCCGCGCAGCCGGACCTTGTCCTCGCTGCCGATCGGCGCCCGCAGCTGGATCTCGGTGCCCAGATTCTCGCGCGCCTTCTGCGCGTAGTAGCGGCAGAAGTCGATCGCCTCGCGTACCTCGGACACGGCGTCGTTCAGGGTCTTGCCGACCTCGGCGACCAGCAGCCCGAGGATGCGCACCATGCGCTCTTCCATGATGTCGGCCGCGCGATCGAGACAGGCGGCACGCTCCTCGACCGGGGTCGCGGCCCACACGCGGGCCGCGTCGTGCGCCGCCTGCAGCGCCTGCTCGATCTGCTCGTCCGTGGCCTCGCTGGTCTCGCCCAGTACCTGCGAGCGGTCGTGCGGCGGGTGCACCTCGCGGTTGTCCTGCCCGCTGACGCTCTTGCCGCAGATGATCGGGTCGCTGCGCCAGCCGGAGTTCACCGATTCCTCCATGCCCTCCTTCAGGCGCTGCAGCTCGGTGCGGTCGGTCAGGTCGACGCCCTGTGAGTTGACCCGCTGCGAGCCGTACATGTCGCGCGGCAGCGGGATCCGCGGGTGCGGGATCCGTGACAGGCCGCGCACCTGCTGTGCCGGATCCGCCACCAGTTCCTCGACCGGCAGCGACTCGTCCTGGATGCGGTTGATGAACGAGCTGTTGGCGCCGTTCTCCAGCAGCCGCCGCACCAGGTACGCGAGCAGGTCCTCGTGCTGACCGACCGGCGCGTAGATGCGGCAGCCGACGCCGACCTGGTCGTGCTCGATCACCTGCTCGTAGAGTTCCTCACCCATGCCGTGCAGACGCTGGAACTCGAAGTCGCGGTACTTGCCCGCGAACTCCAGCACGCTCGAGATCGAGTGCGCGTTGTGCGTCGCGAGCTGCGGATAGAAGACGTCGGTGTTGTCGAACAGCTTGCGCGCGCATGCAAGGTAGGAAACGTCGGTGTTCACCTTGCGCGTGAACACCGGGTAGTCCTTGAGCCCGAGCTCCTGCGCCCGCTTGATCTCCATGTCCCAGTAGGCGCCCTTGACCAGCCGCACCATGAAGCGGCGGCCGTGACGCCGGCCCATGTCGGCGAGCACATCGAGCACGTAGGGCGCCCGCTTCTGGTAGGCCTGCACAACCACGCCGAAGCCCTGCCATTCCTTGAGCTCGGGATCGCCCGAGATCGCCTCGATGCAGTCGAGCGAGATGTCGAGCCGATCGGCCTCCTCGGCGTCGATGTTGAAACCGATGTTGTAGCGCGCGGCCTCGACGGCCAGAGCGCGCAGGCGCGGCACCAGCTCGTCCATCACCCGCTGGTAATTGCCCACCTCGTAGCGCGGGTGCAGGCCGGACAGCTTGACCGAGATGCCGGGCCCCTCGATCGGTCCGCGGTTGCCCGCCTTCTTGCCGATCTGCTGGATCGCATGCTTGTAGCGGCGGAAGTAGTCCTTGGCGTCGTCCATGGTGCGGGCCGCCTCGCCGAGCATGTCGTACGAGTAGCTGTAGCCGCGCTCCTCCCACTTCTCGGCCCGCTCGATCGCGCTCTCGATGGTGCGGCCCATCACGAACTGGCGGCCCATGATGCGCATCGCCTGGTTCACCGATTCGCGCACCACCGGTTCGCCGACCCGGGCGACCAGTCGCCGCAGCGCCGCGTCCGGGGAGCGGCCGCGGGCGTCGTGCATGCTCACCACCTGTCCGGTCAGCATCAGGGCCCAGGTGGAGGCATTCACGAACAGCGAGCGCGAATGGCCGAGGTGCTGCTTCCAGTCGGCACTGCCGAGCTTGTCCCGGATCAGGCGCTCGCGGGTCTCGGAGTCCGGGATCCGCAGCAGCGCCTCGGCGATGCACATCAGCAGCACGCCCTCGTGGGTGGCGAGGCCGTATTCGTGCAGGAACGCGTCGATCCCGCCCTGGTGGCGGGTCTCGGAGCGGACCTCCTCGACCAGCTTGCGCGCGTAGGCCTGGATGCGATCCCTGCTGTCGGCCGGCAGTTCGAGCTGGCCGAGCAGTGCGTTCACGCACTCGGTCTCGTCGGCCCGGTAATGCGCGTCGATGGCGGCGCGCAGGTCGTCCCGCTCGGAGAGCGGCTTCTTGAATACCATCTGCGAGGGCATGTGCGTCCCTTGATGTGATTGGATTGATCGATGGTGGGGCAGGCAACCCGACCGCACGGGTTCCGGTATCGGCGCGGCCAGGCCGGCTGCTCAAGCAGGCCGCGTCCGACGCCCCCTTGCCCATAACCGTACACCAAAGGCGGCGCTCGCGCTGCAGCGCGAAGCGGCGGTTGTCCCTGGCGGGTCGCTGGCCGGCCCGCACGCCCCGACCCGGCGGGACCGGCCCGCGTGCATCAAGGCGCCGCAAGTGCTTGAAAACCGAAGCCGGGCGCACGGATGGGGAAACCATTGGCGCCCGGGCCTCGACGCTCGCCGTGATCGCGGCCGGTGGAGGCCGCCGGCCCCCGGACAAGTCGGTCTTCAATCGGCACTGGGCCAGGTGTCGCCGAGACGATAGCCCTCGGGCCAGGGATCCTCCGGATCGAGCGTGTGCTGGTGGGTGCCGGTGATCCAGGCGCGGCCGGCGATCGACGGCACGATCGCCGGGCGCCCGGCGACGGTGGTCTCGGCCTCGATCCGACAGTCGAAGCGCGAGCCGAGGATCGACTCGCCGATGAAGGCCGCGCCCGGGCGCAGCTCGCCGCGCGCGTGCAGCACGGCCATGCGCGCGGAGCAGCCGGTGCCGGTCGGCGAGCGGTCGAGCTTGGCCGGCCGGATGCTGACGGTGTTGCGGCCCACCACCGCGTCGCCCTCGCGCACGAGCGGGGCGGTGAACTGGCAGAACGAGATGTGGTCCCAACCCGGGTTCTCGGGGTGCGAAAAGCCGAGCTGCTCGTTGGCCGCCCGGCTGATGCGGCTGCCGAGCAGGGCCAGCTCGCGCGCGTGCCCCGGTTCCAGCTCGGCACCGACGCTGGCCGCGTCGACCAGCACGAAGCTGTCGCCGCCGTAGGCGGTGTCGACCGTGATCGCGCCCAGGCCCTCGACCTCGAGCGTCGCGTCGAGCCGGTCGACGAACGAGGGCACGTTGCGCACGCGGACGCGCCGCACCCGGCCGTCGCGGCACTCCGCCGCGACCTCGACCACGCCGCCCGGCGCCTCGAGCAGCAGCCGTGTCTCGGGCTCCTCGATTGGCACGATGCCGGTCTCCAGCAGCACGGTCGCCACACAGATCGAGTTCGAGCCGGACATCGGCGGGGTGTCCTCGGGCTCCATGATGATCCAGCCCATCTGGGCCCGCGGGTCGATCGGCGGCACCAGCAGGTTCACGTGGCGGAAGACGCCGCCGCGCGGCTCGTTGAGCACGAACCGCCGCAGCCGATCGTCCGCGGCGATGAAGCGCGACTGTTCCCACAGCGTCGACCCGGGCGGTGGTGCGACCCCGCCCACGATCACGTCCCCGACCTCGCCCTCGGCGTGGCAACTGACGACGTGGATCACCCGGCTGGATCGCATCGGCTCGCTCCACTGGATCGATGGGCGCCAGTGTACGCCCCCGGGTGTCGCGCCCGCAGGCCGTGCCCCGGTGCCCCGTGTGCGCGGCGGCCGTACACTGGTCCGCATCCGTGGCTCGCGCCGGACCCGGCAAAGGAGAGACTCATGGCAGGCAACTGGTTGGTTGCGTCACCCGCGTCGCTGCTGCTCGTCGTGCTCGGCACGGCCGCGATGTACCTGACCGTGCTCGGCCTCGCGCGCTGGTCCGGGGTGCGCAGCTTTGCGCAGATGTCCACTTTCGATGTCGCGGTGACCATCGCGATCGGCTCGCTGTTCGCCTCGTCGGTGCTCAGCAGCGAGCCGCCGCTGCTGCAGGGCATGGTGGCGGCCGCGGCGCTCTACACCCTGCAGCTGATCGTCTCCCGGCTGCGCCTGGTCTCCGAGCGCGCGCGGCGCACGGTGGACAATGGCCCGATCCTGCTCATGGGCGCGGGCGGCAGGCTGCTGCACGAGAACCTGCGCGTCGCCCGCATGACCGAGGACGACCTGCGTTGCCAGCTGCGCAAGGCCAACGTGATCGACCCGACCCGGGTCGAGGCCGTCGTCATGGAGGGCACCGGCACCGTGCACGTCCTGCACGGCCATTCGGATCCGCCGCGACCGGGGGACTGGATCCTGCGGAACGTCCGCGACTACTCCGATTACAGTGCCGGTGCCCGCGCCGAAGACTGAATCGCAGGCGCGCGCCACGGCCACCCGATCAGCGACCGTGGCGGGTGCCGGGCAGCAGCCGCCGCAGCAGCCACTCGGCCGGCAGGTAGAGCAGCAGCGGGTAGGCGGCCATGCACACCAGCACGTAGAGCCAGCCCGGCAGCCATGCCTGCTCGATGCCGAACGGCGCCGCGATCCAGTTGATGTTGCGCGCCGGCTCGGTCAGCGCCGCGCTCAGCGGCAGCACCAGCCAGCAGATGCCCGCCTGCAGGCGCCAGCCCCGGCGGTCGTGCCCCAGCCGCGCCACCGCGTACAGCAGCAGCAACGGCACGAACACGTGGAACAGCGACGACAGGCGGAAGATCAGCGGCAGCGTCGGCGCGAACATGTAGGCCGTCGCCTGCAGCGGGTGCGCGCCGAGGATCAGCGCTGCGAGCAGGTCGAGCGTCCAGAAGGCCCCGATCAGCAGGGTTGCCACGAGCTGGCTGGACAGCAGCAGCCGCGACTCGCGCCACAGGCCGACCAGCACCAGCAGGTTCGCGAGGTCGCACAGCCACAGCAGATTCTGCCAGCCGCGGGTGGCGAGCATCAGCGGCAGCCATGCCAGCACGAACGCGGTGTAGCCGAGCTTGAGCGACAGCGGCAGTAGCGGCGGGCCGGACATGCCCGACCAGCCTAGCCGATTGCGAGGCGGGCGGGCATCGTGGGTCGGTACGATGGCGAAATCCCTGGTCGGATCCCCCCTGCGGGGCGCCGGTGGCAGACCGTGCGCCGCTCAGCCACGCCGCGCGAACCGCTGGCGCAGCCACGCGATGCCGATCAGCACGCAGGCGATCAGCAACGCCAGCATCGCCCAACCCGGGTTGTTTGCGACCTTGTTCACAGCCTGTCTCCGCTGTGTCCTTTCCCGGGATTCAAGCAAGCGGCGTGCCCCGGGCCCTGCGGGATTCGACGTAAGTTGCTGAAAACAGGGCCTGTGTCGCATTTTCGGCATCGGCTTCGCCGCGCGTCGGCCGACGGGCCCGGCCCGTCGCCGACGATGGAACCCCCGGTCGCCGGCAGCTGCGGGAGAACGCGGGCCGCGGCGGCCCGGACCACGTCGGAACCGGCCGGTTGTGGACCGTTACTTGCACGTCCCGGTGTGGCCGGGCGGGGCGAAATCCCGGTCCGATCGCCGGAATCGCGGCGCGACACTGCCTTACCATTGGATGATGATCGAAGATGCATGACCGCTGGCAATCGGCCGAGCCGATCTGCCGGTGGCGAGGGGATGGGCTGGAGTAGACGATGCGGCGCCTGTGGTCGAACGGGATATTGCTGCCGGTCGAGTGGTACCGTGATGCGCGGTACGTGCTCTGGGATCGGTGGGAAGGTCGGCAGCGGATCGCGACCGGCATCGGCGCGGCATTCGTCGCCGTGATCGTCGGCATCGGCCACGTGGCGTACACCGCGACGGCCCAGCGCATCACGGCGGAGCAGCGCCGGATCGACGTGCAATGCCTGGCGGAGAACATCTACCACGAGGCGCGGGGCGAGCCGCGGCTCGGCCAGGTGGCCGTCGCCGAGGTGACGATGAACCGGGTCGCCTCGCCCCGGTTCCCGGATTCGGTCTGCCGGGTCGTGCACCAGAAGTCCGCCTTCTCCTGGACCCTGGACGACACCGCGCGGCCGAACGGCCCGGCCTGGCGGCGGGCGGTGGAGGTGGCGGCCAGCGTGTACGACGGCGTGCATGCCCCGGTCGTGCCGGGCGCGCTGCATTACCACGCCCGCGGCATCGAGCCCGCGTGGGCGCGCGCGCATCCGCCGCTGCGGACGATCGGCCGACACATCTTCTATCCCTGAACGACCCCGGCGGGTCCGGCGCCGCTTCAGAAGCGGTACAACAGGTTGAGTTGCAACGACTCGGTGTCGTCGCGCTCGATGACCTCGCCGCGCAACTGGAAGGACGGGTCGAGGTCGAACCCGAGCCCGGCACCCGCCATCAGCCCGCTGTCGTCACCGAAGTCCAGGCCGACGCGGCCGATCAGATCGAATCGCGGGGACAGCGGCACGCTGGCGACCCCGTTCAGCCAGATGCCGTCGACATCGAAGCTGCGTCGCCCCGAGGGAGTCTGGCGATCGAAATCGCCCGCCTCCCAGTAGCCGAGCTCGACCGCGACCCCGAGCGCGTCGGTATCGAGCGGCAGCTCGTAGCCGAGGAAGAACTGGAATCCGCCCGCATCGCTGGCGCCGATCTCGTTGTCGCTGACGCCGCCGCCGAGGTAGAACTGCTCGCCCTCGAGGGCGGCGGCGGATGCACCAGCGACGGGCAGCAGGGCCGCGACGGCAAGGGCCGCGGCACAAAGGGTGGGTCTCGTCATGTCGCCTCCGGGGGGTGCAGCATGAGCCGCGCGGTGACCGCCGGCCGGCTCGGGCCACGGACCGGTATCCTGCCGCCGCGGCGGCGGCGAGGCAACCGGCCGGAGCCGCGCCCGGCGTGGCGCAGTTCCCCGGAGCCCGCACCGACGCTCCGGGGCAGGGTGATCCGGTGGATTCGGCTTCAGGGAGAGCGGTGCGCCGGTTGAATGCCCCATTGGCCACCGCGATACTGCCAGGCAGGGGGCTGGGTCTGCCTTTGCTGGGTAGCGAAATGTCGGGGAAACTCGAGCAGTACCGCGCAAGGCGCACGTTCAAGCGTACATCCGAGCCCTCCGGCAGCAAACACGCCGGCAAGGGTGGCGCCCGGTTCGTGATCCAGAAGCATGATGCCAGCAGCCTGCACTACGATTTCCGCCTCCAGGTCGGTGACGTGCTGGTGTCCTGGGCGGTGCCCAAGGGACCGTCGACCGATCCGCGGGACAAGCGACTCGCGATCCAGACCGAGGACCACCCGCTGGAATATGCGGACTTCGAGGGCGTGATCCCCGAAGGCGAATACGGGGCGGGCACGGTGCTCGTCTGGGATCGTGGCAAGTACCGCAACCTGCGCGCGGACAAGCAGGACGGCGGTGGCATGGACATGCAGTCCTCGCTCGAAGACGGACTGGTCGAGGTGTGGCTCGACGGCCAGAAGATCAGTGGGGGATATGCCCTGAAGCGGATCGACGATGGCGAGCGACCGCAATGGTTGCTGATCAAGATGGACGACGAGCGCGCCGATGCGCGTCGTCGACCGACCAGCACCGAGCCGTTGTCGGTGAAGAGTGGCCGTGATCTCGACGAGATTGCAGCCGAGGCCGAGCAGGACTGACCATGCCGGCCTGGCGCGACGCGCTGAGTGCGCAGGAGCGCGACATGCTCGAGCGAACGCGCATGCCGCAATGGACCCGGCCGATGCTGGCGACGCTGACGCACGATTACTTCTCCGATCCCGAATGGATTTTCGAGCCGAAGCTCGATGGCGAACGTTGCCTGACCTTTCGCGACGGCAGGGGTCCGCGGCTGCTGTCGCGCAATCGCAAGCGGCTCGATGACGCCTATCCGGAGCTGGTGGAGGCGCTCGAGCACGCGGGGAAGGGACGCTGGATCGTGGACGGCGAAGTCGTCGCGCTGGCCCGTGGCAGAAGCAGCTTCAGTCGGCTGCAGCAGCGGATCGGCATCCGCGACCCCGAGCAGGCTCGCGCGAGCGGCATCAAGGTCTACCTGTACCTGTTCGACATCCTCCATCTCGACGGCTACGACCTGACACAACTGGGCCTGCGCCGGCGCAAGCAACTGTTGAAGCAGGCAATCCGCTTCCGTGATCCCCTCCGCTACACGAGCCATCGCAACGAGCACGGGCAGACCTACCATGAAGAGGCCTGTCGCAAGGGCTGGGAAGGCGTGATCGCCAAGGCCGCGGATTCAGCCTACGTGCATGGCCGTTCACGAGACTGGCTCAAGTTCAAGTGCGGCAACCGGCAGGAATTCGTCATCGGTGGATACACGGAGCCTTCGGGCTCGCGTCGCGGCTTCGGGGCATTGCTCGTGGGTTACCGGGAAGGCGGGAAGCTGCGCTATGCAGGTCGCGTCGGGACCGGCTTCGATGACGCGACCCTGCGCGCATTGCGACAACGAATGGAGCCGCTCGAGCGTGCACGGTGTCCGTTTGCCGGCGACCGGCACATACCGGAGCAGGGCGTGCACTGGATCCAGCCTCGACTCGTGGGCGAGGTCGGCTTCACCGAGTGGACGGACGACGGGCGCCTGCGCCACCCGCGCTTCCTCGGCCTGCGCGAGGACAAGTCGGCAAGGGACGTGGTGCGCGAATCGCCGGGAGCGGCCCGGTGACCCGCATCCGGATCGGCGGCCACGAGATCGAGCTGAAGAACCGGGACAAGGTGTTGTTCCCGGATGCCGGCATCACCAAGGGTGACGTGATCGAGTACTACCGTGACGTCGCCGAGCTGATGCTGCCACATCTGCGCGCGCGACCGCTCACGCTGCAGCGATTCCC
>JAWWAE010000058.1:0-11928 GCA_033721835.1 Halofilum sp. (in: g-proteobacteria)
CGGGAAGTGCCCGCGCCGCCCGGATGGGCTGAACACGATCAGGACGTCGTCGTTGCTATCGGCCATGGCTGGATCCGGCGTTCATCAACGCGCTTCCCAGTGTACTCCCCGCGCACCGGCTGTGGGCGTGTCAGAGCTTCGCTGGAAGGTTGTCGCGCGTCCGGGAATGGGAGAAGGCGAACCACAAATGAACACGAATGGACACGAATGGACACGAATAGAAGAACCCGTGGGTGCGCTTTCGCCGCAGGCGAACGCGTACGTTTGGTTGCGAGGCGGGCGTACGCGTTTGCTTCGCAAAAGCGCACCTACGTCATCCTTGCGATCCCGCCGTTTGATTCGTGTCCATTCGTGGTTCTTCCCTGCCTCGCCGGCCTTGAGGTTCCACCAGCGAAGCTCCGACGTGTCCGACGTCGCGACACGCCACTATTCGCGTTCATTCGCGGTTCGCTTTTCAGCGGCCCCTATCCCCGCCGGCGGCGGCCGCCGCGGCGGCGGCCTTCGCCGGCGCTGTGCTCGGCGACGACCTGGGACGGGTCGCGGTAGGCGCGCATCCAGCGCATGCAGTCCTTGTCGTGGCCCATCATCACGTCACCGCCGCGCACGGCCTGCATCACCTCCAGGTGCAGCGGGCTCATGATCGCCGAGGTCATGCCGGAGGCAATGGCGGTGCTGATGAAGGATGCGGTCAACCCGTGCCGGTTCGGCAGCCCGAAGCTGATGTTCGAGGCACCGCAGGTCGTGTTGACCTTCAGCTCGTCTCGCAGCCGCCGCACCAGGTGCTGAACCTGCCGACCGGCCGAGTTCACGGCACCCACCGGCATCACCAGCGGGTCGACGACGACATCGCTGTGGTCGATGCCGTGGTCGGCCGCGCGCTGGACGATCTTCTTCGCCACCTCGAAGCGGACGTCGGGGTCCGGCGAGATGCCGGTCTCGTCGTTGGAGATCGCGACCACGGCGGCCTCGTGCTTCTTCACCAGGGGCAGCACCCGCTCGAGGCTCTCGTCCTCGCCGGTCACCGAGTTGACCAGCGCCTTGCCCCGATACACGGACAGGCCACGCTCCAGGGCGGCGATGATCGACGAGTCGATGCACAGCGGCACGTCCACCAGCGACTGCACCAGCTGGATCGTCTCGGCCAGTATGGCCGGCTCGTCGGCCAGCGGGATTCCGGCATTGACGTCCAGCATGTGGGCCCCGGCCTGAACCTGCGCCAGCGCATCGGCCTTCACCCGGGAATAGTCGCCGGCCGCCATCTCCTGCGCCAGGAGCTTGCGCCCGGTGGGATTGATGCGCTCGCCGATGACGGTGAACGGACGCTCGAATCCGATCACCCATTCCTTCCTGGCGGAGCTGACGACGGTATCGGTCATGATGCGGCCCTCTGCGGTTCGGTCGGTGTGTCGCGGTGCGGATGCCAGGGTTCGCGGCCCTCGAGTACGCCCGAGGCATCGATGATCTCGGCCACGGCCTCCTCCTGGCGGTAGGCCATCACGTGCACCCCGTGCACGCCCTCGATTTCGCGGATCTGCTGGATCATCTCCACGCAGATCTTGCGGCCCTCGAGTCTGGGCTTCTCGGCACCGGCGAGCCGGTCGATGATCTCGTCGGGGATGTGTACCCCGGGCACGTGCGCGCGGATCCAGCGGGCGGCGTTGGCCGAGGCCAGCGGGCCGACCCCGACCAGGATGAACACCTGCTCGTGCAGGCCCAGGTCGCGCACCTGCTGCATGAACTGCTTCAGGCGTTCGAGATCGAAGCAGTACTGCGTCTGGATGAATTGCGCACCGGCCGCGATCTTCTTGGCCAGTCGCTGCACCCGGAAGTCGAACGGTGGCACGAACGGATTCGAGGCCGCGCCCGCGAACAGCTTCGGCGACTGCGTCAGCTTGCGGCCACTGAGCAGCCGCGACTCGTCGCGCATGATGCGCACCGTGTCGAGCAGCGACATGCAGTCGAGGTCGAATACCGGCTTGGCCTCCGGCTGGTCACCCGCCTGAACGCCGTCGCCGCTTAGACACAGCACGTTGGCCACGCCCATGGCTGCTGCACCGAGGATGTCGCCCTGGATCGCGATCCGGTTCTTGTCGCGACAGGAGACCTGCATGATCATCGCGTACCCTTCGCGCGTCATCAGCGAGCAGACGCCGACCGAGGACATGTGGCAGTTTGCACCCGAGCCATCGGTGGCGTTGATCGCATCGACGTAGCCGTCGAAGATGCGCGCGCGCAGGTACACCTCGTTCGGGTCGGCGGAGTCCGGCGGCGCGATCTCCGCCGTCACCGCAAAGCGTCCCGCGCGCAGCACCCGTTCCAGGCGTCCGGGCGAGGTGTGCCCCGGCAGGATGGGCAACTGGAAACCCGGTATCGGTTCGTCTTCGAACTTCATCCCGCCTGTCCCCCTGCCTGCTGCTGCGCGGCCCGCTGCTCGTCGGTCCGAATGCGCACGATGCGCAGCCAGGAGGACGAGCCCTTGAGCGTGTAGTCGACGGCGCCGTCGACGATCCGGATCCGGTCGCCATATTTCATGCGCGACGCCCCACTGGCCGCCTCGACCCAGACACACTTCATGTCGGGCTTGACCTCGCAATGGCCGTTGGCGCGCACGCCGCCACACGGGCCGTTGCGGATCTCCTTGGGGCAGTTCATCGGGCACGACATGCCGGTGTGCGACAGCACGCACTGGCCGCACATCTTGCAGTCGAACAGGAAGCCCTTGACCTTTTCCTCGGTCCAGGCGACCGGTCGCTCCAGGCGCTGGTAGCCGATGCGCCGAATCACGGGCTCGAGCCAGACCAGCACCCGTTCGAAGCCGTTGTAGAAGGCCTCGACCCCCCGGGCGTGGCGGACACACCAGCGGCGTACCGAATACATGTCTCGCCCCCTTGCCTGTCGCGTAGCCTTGCCTCGCGGCGGGCGAATCCGCCGGTCAGCCCTGTTCCCGCCGAACGCCCCGCGCCTTGGCCAGGGCGTCGAGATCGGCGTCGGAGTACTGCGCCTCGAACTCCGCGGCCGCGGCGTCCACCGCCGCCTGCAGGTCTTCGCCACAGGGCTCGGACTCGCGCCGCCATTCTTCCAGGTACGCATCGGAACCGGCCTTGCCGGCCCGCATCGCGGCGCGGTCGATCGCCTCCTGGAAGCGCTGCGACAGCATTGCCCGCGCACTCTCGCGGCCACGCTTGGCCATGACCTGCGCCGGGATGTCGCGCCAGTAGACCCGGATCAGTTTCGCCGCCGCCATTGCACAACCTTCTCGTCGCCCGGGCCATTGTCGTGCAGGCCCTTCAGGGTCTCAGCGAGCTCGCCGTAGCCGGTGAAGCGGTACTCGTATTCGAGGCCCAGCCACTCCGCGGCCGCCCGTGCCCGCTCCTGCAACTCCGGGTTTTCCGTCTGCGCGAGATACACCAGCCGCCGATAATGCCCGAACATCATCGACAGCAACTCCGGGTGTCGATCCAGGCCCATGCCGTGGATCACCAGTCGTTCGAAATGCCGCGCCAGGAAGTCGGTCAGGTAAAAGGTGCCGACCTCTTCCTCCGCCAGTGCATGGAACGCCTGCGAGCCGGCGAAAAATTCGTAGCAGTGCGCCCCGGGCAGGCGCTCGACCCCTTCTTCCTCGAGCACCCGGTCGAGCTGGCCGCCGGTGCCGCAGTCCGCGTAGGCCACGAACACGTGATCGTAACCCTCGCGCAGCTGCCGAATCTTCTCGCGCACGGCCTCCGGAATCCTGCCCGGCGTGTTGTGCAGGTCTGCCGGCAGGCACTGGACCGTGAAGCTGTCCCAGCCATGACTGCGGATCAGCGCGACGATCTCGTGCGCCAGCGCCCCGCAGGCCAGGATCAGCGTCCGCTCCGGCCCGCCGTTCACGCACTGCCCCCGGGGACGGTCATCCGGCCGCGCTGCGCCGCTCCTTGATCATTTCCTTGGCGGTCTCGACCGCGACCGAGGCATCGCGGCAGTACGCATCGGCGCCAATGGCCTCACCGAATTCCTCGTTCAACGGCGCGCCACCGACCAGCACGATGTAGTCATCGCGCATGCCCTTTTCCTTCATCTCGTCGATGACCACCTTCATGTACGGCATGGTCGTGGTCAGCAGCGCGGACATGCCGAGGATGTCCGGCTTGTGCTTGTCCAGGGCGGCCAGGAACTCGTCGACCGGCTTGTTGATGCCGATGTCGATCACTTCGAACCCGGCGCCTTCCCACATCATCGCCACCAGGTTCTTGCCGATGTCGTGGATATCGCCCTTCACGGTGCCGATGACGGCCTTGCCCAGTGGCGGCGCGCCGGTCTCCGCCAGCAGCGGACGCAGGATGGACATGCCACCCTTCATCGCATTGGCCGCCATCAGAACCTCGGGCACGAACAGGATGCCGTCGCGGAAGTCAACGCCGACGATCGTCATGCCGGCGACCAGCGCCTCATCCAGAACCTTGGACGGACTCCAGCCGCGGTCCAGCAGGATCCGTGTGCCCTCCTCGATCTCCTCCTGCAGGCCGTCGTAGAGATCGTCGTGCATCTGCTCGACGAGCTCGTCGTCCGACAGGGCAGAGAGATCAATTTCGTCGTCTTGCTCGTCGCTCATCGGACTTCCCCCGAGGTCTTGTCACCAGCAGGACCGACGTGCCGCTGCAGGGCCACCCAAACACCTTAGCCTAGGCCCCGCCATTGCGGCCTTCTGACGCCGTCGCGACCCGAGGTTACCTGACAACGACAGCCACGCACAGGGGCCGCGACACCCCGAGGGGGCGGCGGCTCACTCGCAATCGAGGCCCTCGCGCCCGATCTCCTCCCGCCGCCGCGCGACGTAGTCCTCGAGCTGCTCCCGCACGGCCGGGTCCATGGCCGGCTCGGTGTACTCGGCCAGCAGCCGCTGCCAGATCTCGGTGGCGCGCTCGGTGGCCGTCTTGCTGCCCGCGGCCTCCCAGTTGGCGTGATTCTGCCAGTCGGAAAGCAGCGGCCGATAGAAGGCCGTTTCATAGCGGGACATCGTGTGGTCGGCGCCGAAGAAGTGCCCGCCGGGCTCCACCGCGCGCATGGCATCGAGCGCGAGCGAATCGTCGTCGACCTCGATCGGCTTCATCACCTCGACGATCGACTGGAGCAGTTCGGCATCCAGGATCACCTTCTCGAACGAGGCGGTCAGCCCGCCCTCGAGCCAACCGGCGGCGTGGTACACGATGTTGGCCCCGCCGAGCACCGCACCCCAGAGCGACATCTCGGTCTCGTAGGCGGCCTGCGCATCGACCACGTTGCTGGCGTTGGCGTCGCTCGTTCGGTATGGCAAGCCGTAGCGACGTGCGAGCTGGCCGGCAGCGATGTTCGCCTTCGTGTTTTCCGGTGTGCCGAATGCCGGTGCGCCGGTCCGCATGTCGACGTTGGAGGTAAACGCGCCGTAGACGGCCGGCGCGCCAGGACGTACCAGCTGCGTCAGTGCGATACCGAACAAGGCCTCCGCGTTCTGCTGTGCCAACGCCGCGGGTAGCGTCACCGGCGTCATCGCCCCCATCAGCGTGAACGGCGTGATGACACAGGCCTGGCCACAGCGCGCCATCTCGATCAATCCGTTGGCGAGTTCGTCGTCCAGGCGGCGCGGCGAGTTGACGTTGATGACGGTGAGCACCGACGGCGATTGCACGATCTCTTGCATGCTGATGCCGCGCGCGATCGCGGACATCTCGATCCCGTCGCGGGCGCGCTGCGCGCCGATCGCGGTGCAGTGGAACGTGCGGTCGGTCAGGGTCAGGTTGGCCAGGTAGGTATCGAGGTGGCGGGTACTGGCGGGCAGTTCCTGGGGTGCGGTCGGCTGATTGCCGATCAGATGGATGATGTTCAGGCTCTGCGCCAGTCGGACGAGGTCACAGTAGTCCCGGTAGTTGCCCGCTCTCCGCCCGTTCACGCAGTCATGCACGTTCGGCGGGCCGGCGACCAGCGTGAAGTTCAGGTGCCTGCCGCCGAGCGTGATCGCGTGCTCCGGGTTGCGCGGCGTCAGCGTCACGCTCGATGGCGCGGTGGCGAGCAGCGATTCGAGCAGCCCCCGATCGACGCGCACCACCCCGGTCTCATGGTCGACCGTGGCACCCGCCTGCTCGAACAGGTCGCGCGACTCGGCGTTCATCAGCTCGACGCCGAGCTCCTCGAGGATGCGCAGCGAGCAGTCGTGAATCCGCTCGATCTGCTCGGGATCGAGGATCTCGAGTGGGCGGAACCCGTTCTCGACCGAGCGCCACGGTAGTTGCGGCACCAGGTTGGCGGTACGCCGGCCACTGCCGGACCGGCGACGGCGCTCGCGGGTCATGCACGATCTCCCGGGGAATGCGGGGCTCCCCGAGCGGCCATCAGAGCACAATGGCGGGGCCGCATCTGTTCCGTAACCGACATCTCGTGTCCCGGGACTTGTTCGAACGGGGCGGCCATGTCCGCGAAATGCGGGGGAGTGGTGCGCCGTCGCCGCTTGTCCTACTATCCTGCGCGCGACACGGATCGAGCGCTTGCCCAGCGAGATGCGGCCCATGGCTTCCACCGAACCCGTGCAGACCCCGCCCCGCGTGATCGGCTTCCTGCTGGCACCCCGGTTCTCGATGATGTGCTTCTCCGCGGCCATCGAGCCATTGCGGGCCGCCAACCGCCTGGCCGACCGTGAGCTCTATTGCTGGCACCTCTACAGTGCCGACGGCGAGCCGGTGGTCGCCAGCAACGGCATCGCCGTGTTGCCGGACTCCTGCTTCGACGACGGGGTCGCGCTGGACACGGTCTACGTCTGTGGCGGCATCGACGCCCATCTGTTCGACGACCCGACCGCGCTCGACTGGCTGCGGGACCAGGACCAGCAGGGCGTGCAGGTCGGCGCGATCACGACCGGCGCCTTCTTTCTCGCGCGCGCCGGCCTGCTCGACGGCTATCGCTGCACCACGCACTGGGAGAGCCTGCCGGCGCTGGCCGAGGCCTATCCGGCGCTCGAGGCCACCCCGAGCCTGTTCGAGATCGATCGTGGGCGCCCGACCTGCTCCGGCGGCACGGCGGCGATCGATCTGATGCTGCACATCATCGCCACCGATCATGGCGAGGACCTGGCAACGGCCGTTTCCAACCAGTTCATCCACGGCCGCATCCGCGCTGCCGCCGACCGCCAGCCAATGGCGGAACAGGTGCGGCTGCGCACGCTCGCGCCGAAACTCGCGGCCGCCATCGACGTCATGCAGGGCAACATCGAGCAGCCCCTGTCGACGGCCGAGATCGGGCGCCAGATCGGAATCTCGGGCCGCCAGCTGGAGCGGCTGTTCCAGCACCACCTCGGTTGCGCACCGCGCCACTACTACATGCGCCTGCGCCTCGAGTACGCGCGGGTGCTGCTGCTGGAGACCGGCCTGTCGCTGCTGAACGTGGCGCTCGCCTCGGGCTTCGTCTCGCAGTCCCACTTCGGTGCCTGCTACCGCCGCCACTTCGGCTGCACCCCGCGCGAGGAACGCACCCGGGCGGGCGAGGAATACTGCAACACGGTGCGCTGACGGCGGCCACGGGGTTGCCAGTGCTCACGGCGGACTGCCAACGGCACGGTCAAGCAGGAAGATCTCGCAGAGGCCGCAGAGAACGCGGAGATCGCCAGGGGGTTGATTCGATCCCCTCTGCGCCCTTTGCGCGCTCTGCGAGGAAATCTCCTGCTCGCGAACGCGTCTCCGGCAGCGCCGTGGCGCGTAGCCCGGATGGTGCGAAGCGCAATCCGGGTCCCGGATTCCGGCTGCGCCTCCATCCGGGCTACCAGACTGCCGGCGGCCATTGCCACTGGAACCGTCGGGCAGATGGTGCTCGCGGAGACCGCAGAGAACGCGGAGTCCGCCAGGGGAGATGATTCAGTTCCCCTTGCGCACCCTTTGCGCTCTCCGCGCACTCTGCGAGATCAATCGATGCTCGCGAAAGCCTCGCCCGACCAGAAACGTAGCCCGGATGGAGCGAAGCGCAATCCGGGTCCCTGCCACTGGGACCGTCGAGCAGGGGAATCTTGCGGAGAACGCGGAGTCCGCCAGGGAATCGATTCGGTTACCCCTGCGCACCCTCTGCGTTCCCTGCGCGCTCCGCGAGATCAGTTGCTGCTCGCGAAAGACTGTCCCTGTGCAGCGGGGGGCAAGGTCACCTGGATCAGGAACCGCGCACCGACAGCGGCACGCCGATGATGCCCTCGAGGCGCTGGGCCTCGCGCAGGACCAGGGCCAGGTTGGAGTCGCGCACCGTCGGCAGCAGGTAGCGCGCTCGGCGCACCACGTCGTAGTCGATCTCGGCGGTGACCAGCGTCTCCTCGTCGGCGTCCGCCTGCGCGACCATGCGGCCGAAGGCGTCCACCACGCAGGATCCGCCCCAGAACTCGAGGCCCCCCTCGCGCCCGACGCGGTTGGCCATCACCAGCGGCAGGCCGTAGGTCATGCCGTAGAAGCGCACGTTCAGATGCCAGCCCGAAGGGTTGTCGAACTCGCCGCCGACCGCCTCCAGGGCCGAGCTGATCGGCGCGAACAGGATCGTGCAGCCGTGCAGTGCCACCAGGTTGACCAGGCCCGGGTTCCAGAGGTCGGCACAGATCATCACCGACGAGCGCCAGGGCCCGCCGAGCTCGAAGGTGTCGACGTAGCGGCCGCCGGCAAAGTGCTTGCCGTCCTCGAGGCGGCCGTAGGTGGCGAGATTGATCTTGCGATGCAGGAACAGCTGCTCGCCGCTCCGTAGCGCGATCGCGGTGTTGTAGAACTGGGCCGCGATCCCCTCCTCCATCAGCCCGACGATGGTCGTCATGTCGCCCGTGGCCTCGGCCAGCCGCGCCAGCCGCGGGTCCTCCCGCGACAGCGCCAGCCGCAGCACCTCGGTGCCGGCGCCGTGGCCGGTGAGCGACATCTCCGGGAACAGCAGCACGTCGACGCCCGCCGCGCGCGCCTCCTCCATCACCGCCAGGTGCTTGTCGACGTTGGCCTCGAGATCGCCGAGGTGGCTCTCGATCTGCGCCGCCGCCACGGTCAGCGCCCTGTTCTGCGTCATGGCTCACCCCCCGGTTGCCGATCGGCGCGCATGTTGGACCCCGGAGGCGGCCGGCGCCAGTGCCGCGGCGAAACTCAGGCGAGCTGGGCCTGCAGCCAGGTACGCAGGGCCGACAGCGCCGGCCCCTCCGCGGTCGCCTCCGGGGCCACGAACCAGTAGCGTCCGGGACTGCGCACGCGCTCGGCGAACGGCGCGACCAGGCGACCGGCGGCCAGGTCGGCCTCCACCAGCGGCGTCCGCCCGAGCGCGACCCCCATGCCGTTGGCGGCCGCGGCCAGCACCTCGTTGGAGGCGTCGAACACCGGGCCGCGTGCCGCCGCCACGCCCGTGACCCCGCACTCGGCGAGCCAGGCCGACCATTCCCCGGGATGGGCACCGTTGTGGAGGAGCAGGCAGCGCGCCAGGTCCGCCGGCGCGCGCAGCGGCGGCGGCCCCGCCGCCAACCCCGGGCTGCAGACCGGCAGGCGCTCCTCGACCATCAGCGGATCGCTGCGCAGCCCCGGCCAGTCGCCGTCGCCGAAGCGGATGGCCGCGTCGATGGCGCCGCCGTCGAAATCGGCCTCGCGCAGCGAACTGACCAGCTCGATCTCGACCTCCGGGTGCTCGGTGCGGAAGGCGTTCAGGCGCGGGATCAGCCAGCGCACGGCGAAGCTCGGGAACAGGCTGACCGTCAGCGGGCCCTCGCCGTGCTCCCGCTGCAGCCGGGTGGTGGCCTCGGTGAGGCCGGCCAGCGCCTCGTGGACGGCGGCGAGGTAGTCGCGCCCGGCCTCGGTCAACCGCAGACCGCGCGGGTCGCGGTGGAACAGCGCCGTGCCCAGTTCGCGCTCGAGGCCACGGATCTGGTGGCTCACCGCCGACGGGGTGCGGTGCAGCTGGGCGGCGGCATGGCGAAAGCTGAGCAACTGCGCCGCCGCCTCGAACGCGCGCAGGGCCTGCATCGGCGGCAGCCGGCGGTACATGGGGTCGCCTCGCTGGCAGGGCGGACGGACCGGGTGAATTTCATTCACCCGGGGCCGAAAAAGTATCGCTTGAGCCGCCGGCGCGCAACGCCCACCTTGAGCCGGTTTCCACCCAGGTAGCGCTGCCCATGGCATTTCCCCACCGCTCGCCCTACGTGATCATCGGCGCCGGCATCCACGGCCTGAGCACCGCCTGGCATCTCGCGCGCGCACTGCGCGCCCGCGGCCGCGGCGACGGCAGCGACATCGTCGTGCTCGACAAGTCCGGCATCGCCGCCGGCGCCTCCGGCATCGCCTGCGGGGTGGTCCGCAACAACTACTTCCAGCCGGCCATGCGCGAACTGATGGCCCACAGCGTCGAGGTCTGGGAGAGCGACCCCGAGGCCTTTCACTACCACCCGGTCGGCTACATGCAGATCAGCCCCGAGAGCATGCACGAGGACGTGGCCTCGATCGCCGAGCAACAGCGGGCGATCGGCTATACCTCCGAGTTCATCGAGGGCGAGAAGGACTCGCTGCGGTACATGCGCGGTCTGTTCCACGACTGGCAGGCGCCCGGCACCACCTCGGTCCTGCACGAGAAGAAGGGCGGTTATGCCAACAACACCGCGTCCATGTACGGCCTGGCCGCGAAGGCCGAGGCCGAGGGCGTTCGCATCATCACCGGCGTCCGCGTGACCGGTTTCCGCATGCAGGGCGATGCCGTCGCCGCCGTCGAGACGGACAAGGGCAGTATCGAGACCGACTACGTCGTGGTCGGCGTCGGCCCCTGGGTCAAGCACTGCTGGGACATGCTCGAGCTGCCCTCGCACATCACGATCCACGGCAAGGACGGCCAGGATCACGAGGGCGTCCAGATGTGGACCTACTGGAGCCTGCAGGAGGGCACGCTGGGCGTCGACCCGGAGACCCAGAAGACCAACGACGGCGGCCCCCCGCCGGTGATCCACGTCGACTCGGACCAGCCGCTCTATTCCGACGAGGACGGTTCGCTGATCACGGACCGTATGTGGGGCATCTACTACAAGCCCGATCTGCACTTCGGCGGCATCCAGGGCGGCGCTGCCCCGGTCAAGGTCGAGCAGGACCCGGACGATGTCCGGGTCGATCCCTACGGCACCGAGTCACCCGACTTCGTCATGGGCCCCGAGTTCGCCCACATGTGGGTCTCGGCGCTGGCCTTCTGTCAGAAGCGATTCTCGGGCATGCTGGACCAGTACAAGCGCGAGCCCTCGGGCGGCATCGGCTGCTTCACGCCGGACAACTTCCCGGTATTCGACGTGTTCCGCCAGAACTGCTACTTCATCGCGGACTCGAACCACGGCTACAAGATGCTCGGCGTCGGCGCGCTGGTGGCACAGGAGATCATGGGCGAAGAGAGCCGTCTGCTGCAGCCGTTCCGCTTCGGCCGCTACGCGAAGGGCGAGCTGCACCCGACCTCGCACAGTCCGTTTCCGTGGAGTTGAAGAACGTTAACCGCGAATGGACGCGAATGAACGCGAATACGGGCACGACGTTCCGTGCAGCGCGTCAGAGCTACGCTGACATGTTTTTGTCGACCAAAGAACAGAGCGGTAACCGAAAAATGAACCAAAGATGGTCCAGCAACGGGTACATACAATGGATGGGTTCGGTGTGTCAGTGAAGCACCATTCCTAGTTCATTCTCTGGTTATCCGATCGAGACGACATGGAATCGACAAACCTCCAGCGAAGCTCTGACACGCCGAACCGCATGCGCCGCAGCATTCGCGTTCATTCGCGTTCATTCGCGGTTCAATCCTTTTCCGCGAGCGGACACGCGTAATGCCCTGGGGCCTGATCAAGCAGGGGTTGCGTCGCCAGTACCGGCCACAGCCGGTGTTGCCCAAGCGGCCGGAGCTGAAGTCGAGCTATGACGTCGTGATCATCGGCGCCGGCGGACACGGGCTGGCGGCGGCGTATCA
>JAWWAE010000059.1:0-11911 GCA_033721835.1 Halofilum sp. (in: g-proteobacteria)
GCTGGTCTCGCTCACGCTGCTGGCGGTGCTGCTCGGATTGCGCTGGTTGGCGCGGCGGCTGGTGCGCGCCCGGGAGCGACGGCGCGGCCGGGCCCGGGGTGCCGGGTAGCCGAAACCCGCCTGGTGGTTTGGCCACGACACGTGTCAGGGCGTTCGGGTCGACAGGAAAAACACCGAGAACACCGAATGGACCATGCGGGCGCACTCTTGCGCGAGCAAACGCATACGCCAGCGGCGGAACCATGCGTACGCGTTCGCCTGCGGCGAAAGCGCACCTACAGCATCTGGATGACCCCGAAGGCGATCAGGTAGGCGCCGATGATGTAGCGCGCCGAGCGCGGCACGGCCAGCACGGCGATGCCGGCGGCGATGGACAGGATCGGGACCAGTTCCAGATGAATCGTCATGTCAGCCTCCCGGCGTGGGATCCTCGTTGCCCGCGGCGGGGGCCCCGCCGTCGGCCAGCAGCGACGACGGGTCGAGGTCGCGCACGCGGCCGAGGGCGTATTCCAGCGCCCCCTCTCCGCACAGCCCCTGCAATGCGGCGTCGTCGTAGGCCTGCTCGAGCTCTTCGACCAGGCGCCGGCGGATGCGGTCGGCGAGTGCCTGCTCGCGATCGTTACTGGCCATCGTCGCTCAGCCCGCGGCGCAGAACTGCTGGTAGTCGATGTAGCCGGGGAACTCGCCGCTGCCGCAGTAGGCGCACTCGGGATCGCGCCGGATGCGGAGCTCGCGGAACTCGCCGGCAAGCCCGTCGAAGCACAGCAGCCGCCCGGTCAGCGGCTGGCCGACGCCGAGCAGGAGCTTCAGCGCCTCCAGCGCCTGGATCGTGCCCATGATCCCGGGCAGCACGCCCATGACGCCGGCCTCGGCGCAGGAGGGCGCCTGCTCCGGCGGCGGCGGCTCCGGATACAGGCAGCGGTAGCAGGGCGCGTCGTCGCCGCCCGCCGGCCAGAACACCGAGGCCTGGCCCTCGAAGCGGAACACGGCGGCGTGCACGTTCGGCAGGCCCAGCTTCACGCAGGCGTCGTTGACCAGGTAGCGGGTGGCGAAGTTGTCGGAGCCGTCGACCACCAGGTCATGGCCGGCGAAGATCCGCTCGACGTTGTCCGAGCTGAGGCGTTCCTCGTGACCCTCGACCCGCACGGCGGGGTTGAGCGCGTTCAGGGTCCGCCGGGCCGAGTCGACCTTGCTCATGCCGACCCGGTCGTCGGTGTGCAGGATCTGGCGCTGCAGGTTGCTGCGGTCGACCGTGTCGTGATCGACCAGCGTCAGCGTACCGACCCCGGCCGCGGCCAGGTAGTACGCCGCGGGCGAGCCCAGTCCGCCGGCGCCGATCAGCAGCACCTTCGCCTGCGCGAGCCGGCCCTGTCCCGCCTCGCCGATCTCCGGCAGCGTGAGCTGCCGGGCGTAGCGCGCCCGGGCGTCGGCGTCGAGCACCTGGGGGACCTCGAACGGCAGCCCCTCGTCCTTCCAGCGGTTGAAGCCGCCCGCCATCGAGCGCACGTCGCGGTAGCCGAGCCGGCGCAGGTCATCGGCGGCGAACAGGGAGCGGCTGCCGCCGCCGCACATGCAGATCACGGTCCGGTCGGTATCCGGGACGGACTGCTCGATGCGCAGCTCCAGGTAGCCGCGGCCGAGGCGCAGGGCGCCGGGCGGGCTGCCCTGGGCGATCTCCTCGGCCTCGCGCACGTCGACCAGCGCCGCGCCGTCCTCGACCAGTCGCCGGGTCTCCTCGGGTGTGACCTCGGGGATCTCCCCGCGCAGTCGCTGCAGGCTCTCGTCGCGGTTGCTCATCTCGTACCCGGTGGCTGGTGATCGTGTCGGCGGTCCGTAAACGGGCCGAATGGACCGTTGTCCTCGTTGTAACACCGGGCGCAAGGCAACTCCACCGCCACGCCGTCGTCAGCCGCCGAGGCCCGGCACCACGCCCAGCCAGCCCAGCAGCCCGAGCAGCACGGCATAACGCGCGCCCTTGCCGATGCCCGTGAGCACGAGGAACACCCCGAACCGGACCCGCATGAAGCCGGCGATGAAGGTGAGCGCATCGCCGCCGACGGGGGCCCAGGCGAGCAGCAGCGACCAGACCCCGTAGCGGGCATACCAGCGCTGCGCCGCGCCGAGCTGGTCGAGGCGGAAGGGGAACCAGCGGCGGTCCTGGAACCGCAGCAGGAAGCGCCCCATGGCCCAGTTCACCGCCGCGCCGAGGGTGTTGCCGGCGGTCGCCCAGCACCACAGGGCCAGCGGATCGAAGCCCTGCGCCAGCAGCCCGGCGAACACGACCTCGGAGTAGGCGGGCAGGACGGTGGCCGCCAGGAACGCGGTCGCGAACAGGCCGAGATAGGCCGCCATGCGTCAGGCCGGGGCTGTGTCGCGGGTGGCGGCGGCCGCGGCGACCAGCGCCCGGAACAGGGCGCGCTGGCGACCGATGTAGGGCAGGAACTCCGGGTGCCACTGGACGCCGATCCGGAACGGATGCTCGGGGTCCTCGACCGCCTGGACGATGCCGTCGAGGTCGCGGCCGACGACCTGCAGGCCGCGGCCGAGCCGGTCGATCGCCTGGTTGTGCAGGCTGTTGATGCGGATGCGGTCGCCGCGAACGATCCGCCCCAGGTACGAGCCCGGCTCGATCTCGAGTGTCTTCAGCGGCAGGATCGTGCGCCGGTTCGAGGTCACCCGGCGCACGGGGCGCAGGTCCTGCCGCAGGCTGCCGCCGAGGCGCACGTTCAGCAGCTGCGCCCCGCGGCAGATGCCGAGGATGGGCCGCCCGGCGGCGAGTGCCTGGTCGATCATGGCCGACTCCAGCGCGTCACGGGCCTGGTCGTAGCGCGGCCGTACCTCGGGGGCCGCCGCGTACAGCACGGGCTCGATGTCGTGTCCGCCGGTGACCACCAGTCCGTCGGGCGCCACCGACGGGCGCGGCCGCCCCGGCGTCAGCCGCAGCACGTCGGCGCCCTGGCGCCGCAGCAGGTGACGGACCAGCAGCCACGGCCCGCTGCCGCCGCGGTCCGGCCCGGTGACGCCGATCAGCGGTCGTGCCATTGCGCCAGCCAGTCGTCGAGTCGGGCGAGCCAGCCGCCGGCCAGCATCCCCTTGAGCGGCGCCCGCGCGTGCTCGAGATGGCGCCGGCCGAGATCGTCCAGGGCCTCCCGGTCCGCCGCCAGCCGCTCGACCACCAGCCAGTCCGTCCAGGTGGGCCGCAGGTCCCAGTCCGGGCGGTCGATGCGGCAGTCGGGCAGGCGGTAGTGCAGCGCCGGCCGCGCCTTGACCCGGTCGTCCGGGACCGCGGCCACCACCGTGTCGGGCTCCAGGTGCCGGAACAGGGGCAGCAGGTCCAGCGCCCGGTTGCGGGTCGCGTTCGCCGCCAGGTAGTCCGCGATCAGCGCCGACCGGTCCGGCCGGTAGTCCGGATCGACGACCCGGCGGACGTAGTCGGCCGGGTACAGGTCGGCGAAGGCGGTCAGGCGCCGCGTCAGGTCCACGTCGGCGCGCTTCTTCAGCCAGTCCTGCAGGCAGGCGAACGCCTTGACGTAGGACACGATGGTGTCGGCGTCGAGCCCGGGCAGCTCCACGTTGATCTGCATGCCGAAGGCGTAGCGCAGTTCCGACGAGGTGCCCTGCGCCCCGAGCGCGCGCAGCTCGGCGATCAGGCGGTCGACCGACTCGAGCTCCGGCATCGGCAGCGGCGGGCTCACCACCTCGTAGGGCACGAACTGCTCGGAGCCGCGCCGGACCAGGTCCTCGAGCAGCTCGACCAGGTCGTCGAACGGCGCGGCGGGCTCGCGCCCGGCACGGGCCCACTTGCGCAGGAACGACCAGTCCAGCTCGATCTGCCAAGTCCCGTGGTCGGTGCCGGTGACCGCGTACTCGTAGTCCGTCTGGGCCTCGATCTCGCCGCCGAACAGCCGCTGCACGGCCTCCGCCAGCGCCCCGATGCCCGCGTTCGCCATCTCGAGCTCGACGCCGACCCGGCGCACGGCGCCGTCGGCACCGTGCAGCCGCGGCGGCATCGGGTAGAAGTCGTCGTCGTGCGAACCGTGGCTCATCGCTCGCTGGGCCTCGTGGGCGCCGCCCGGCGGCGTGCCGGGCGATCGCGCAATTGTAGGGCCGGGCGGCGGGGCCCGTCGCGGCTGCCGGCCCCTTGCGTGGCGCGGATTTGCGGGAGCCGCCCGGTCACCGCGGGACGATGCGCTGCGCTTGCACGTCCGTGCCCACATGCCAGGCCTGCAGCGCGCACATCCGGCCCCGCTCGATCGCGGCCACCAGGTAACTCCAGCCCGGCCAGGCCTCGGCACGGTCGGTTTGCGAGAACCAGGCCGCGCCGTTCGGGTGCGAGTGCCAGACGCCGACGATGGCACGGCCCGCGCGCCCGGCGGCGCGGTCGGCCCGCAGGAACGCCTCCGGGTCGATGAGGTAGCGCTCGGCGGGACGCTCGTGCTCGTTGCGGCAGGCGAGTACCCGCCGCACGTGTGCGTTGCGGCCGATCGCGTGACCCTCGAGCAGCCCGCAGGCCTCGTGCGGCCAGGCCGCCTCGGCGAGTTCGCGGATCCGCCGCCGGCAGGGCCCGGACAGGTGGACCGTACCCGCGGCGGCCTCAGCCACCGGCCACCGAGGGCATGACGATGATCTCGTCGCCGTCGTCCAGCGCCGTCGCCAGCCCGTCGAGCTCGCGGATGTCGCTGCGGCGCACGAACACGTTGACGTAGCGCCGCACCGCGCCGTCGCGCGTGAGGATCTGTTGCACCAGCGCCGGGTACTGTTCGCCGACGGCCTCGAACGCCCCGCCCACCGAGGCGGCCTCCAGCGTGACGCTGGCATTGCCGTCGCTGTGCGGCTGGAGCGGGGTGGGGATGCGGAGGGTCACGCTGGGCATGCGGGAGGCGTCGGCCGGAGTCGGTTTGGTTTCAGGCCCTGCATGTTATCTCGCCAAGGCGCAAAGACGCCAAGCACGCAAAGGAAATGAAAGTTGAAAATGAAGGCTCTCGCAGAGTCCGCCGAGAACGCGGGGAAAGCGCGAGGGAAAAGACAGGTTCAAGTCGTGCTTGCCTTCCCCGCGTCCTCTGCGCGCTCTGCGAGAGATCCGGTGATTCCTCTTTGCGTGCTTGGCGTCTTTGCGCCTTGGCGAGATCCAGTCGAACGGCCTCGAAGGGCGGCATCAGCGCTCGATCACGGCCACCAGCGGCTCGGCGCGGTCCTTGTGGCTGGTCAGGACCACGCGGTCGAAGCGGTCGCTGGCGTCGAGGGCGACCCGCGCGGCCTGCTCGGCCAGGGCGCGGCGCCCGCCATCGTCGACGGCGTTGATCACCGGCACCACCCGTGCCTCGCCGACGCCCTGCAGGGCGCCCTGGTCGGCGGACAGCAGCCGCCCGACCGCCTCGGCGGTGATCTCCGCGCCCGGCTGCAGGCCGGTCACCGCGGCCAGCCGCTCCGGGCGATGGGCCACCCGGTCATCCAGCGGCCGGCCGATCGCGCCGGCGCCGACGACCGGGATCACGAGGCCGGTACCGGCAGCCAGCACCGGCTCGTCGTCGGCCGGCGCCTTGATCTGGCGCATCCGCGCCCCGTCGGCCTTGACCAGGGTCAGGGCGAAGCCGCCGGCGCGGTGACAGGCGAGCACCTCGGCCGGCGCGATGCCGGCCACCCGGCCGGACTTCTCCGACGGCCGCGCCCAGGCGATCACGCGATACTGGCCGGCGGCGCGGGCGATCTCCGGCGCCAGGTCGGGCACCGCGTTGACGATCTCGTGGCCGCCGAGTCGGCGGGAGAACTTGGGCATCATCACGGGCGCGGTCACGCCCACCGGCCCCGGGTGCGCGGCCGCGAGCGCGTACAGCGTGGTCTTCTTGCCGCCGGCGCCGACCAGGCAGGCAATGCCCTCGCGGGCGCCGAGCGCATCGAGCAGGGCGCGGCTCACGGCGCCCCCGCGCAGGCCTTGACCGTGAGCACGGCGGGCAGAAACTCGGCCAGCCGCTGCCAGGAGTCGCCGCGGTCGGCGCTCCTGAACAGGTGGCCGCTGGAGGTCCCGAAATACAGTCCCAGCGGCTCGAGGTGATCACTGTCCAGGCCGTCGCGCAGCACGGTCGCGTAGACATGGGCCTGCGGCAGGCCCTCGGTCAGCGCCTCCCAGCGTGCGCCCGCGTCCTCGGTGCGGTAGACCCGCAGTCGGCCGTCGACCGGGTAGCGCATCTGCGTGCCCGCCTCGGGGATCACGAACAGGGTGTCGGCGCGGGCGCGGTCGGTCGCCAGCGCGTAGCCGAAGTCGCTCGGCAGCCCTGCCGTGATCTCGCTCCAGTGTTCGCCGCCGTCGTCGCTGCGCCAGGTGCCCGTGTGGCTTTGGCGGTACAGCCGCTCGGGCGCGGCCGGGTGCATCAGCAGCCGGTGCTCGTTCTGGCCGGCGACCGGACAGGGATCGGGCAGGTAGGGGGCGCGCACACCGGCGTTGATCGGCCGCCAGCTCGCGCCGGCGTCGTCGGAACGGTAGCAGCCGCCGGCGCAGAGGGCGCAGTAGATGCGGGCCGGGTCCGCCGGGTCGACGTGGATCGAGTGCAGCGCCAGCCCGCCCCTGGCCGGGTGCCACAGGTGCGCGGTCTCGTGCCGGTCCAGCGCCGGCAGCCGCTGCCAGTGCTCGCCGCGGTCGCGGCTGACGAACAGCCCCGGCGGCTCGATGCCGGCATAGAGCGTGTCCGGTTCCGTATCCGCGCCCGGCGCCAGGCACCACAGGGTGCGGATGCTGGACTCGTCCTCGCCCTCGCCGTGGCGCGGGATCTCGGCCAGTGGCCGCCAGCTGCGCCCGCCGTCCCCGCTGCGGTAGACGTGCACCCCCCAGACCGGGTGATGGGCGGCGGCGTAGCCGGTGCGCGGGTCGCGCGGGTCGAGCCAGGCGCTCTGGATCTCGTAGCCGGCGATGTGCGGCCCGTCGAGCGCCCACGCGTCCCGATCGTCGCTGCGCGCCACGAACAGGCCCTTGCGCGTGCCGATGACGACCGCGACCGTCATGCGGGCTTTCCCGTTCGCGGTTCGGGGGCCCGTAGCCCGGATGGAGCGAAGCGAAATCCGGGGACATCCACACGATTGCCCCGGATTCCGGCTGCGCCTGCATCCGGGCCACGAACCGCCACGGATCCGCGCCGATTCGCGTCGATTCGCGGTTCCCTCGCGGCCATTCAGGGCAGCGTCACCGGCTCTGGCGGCTGCCAGCCCTCTGCCCGGTGCTCGGCGGTGACCGTGGTCCAGATGCCGCCGCGGACGTTGAACTCCCCGGTCAGGCGCAGGAAGCGCGGGGCACAGGCCGCCACCAGGTCGTTGCAGATGCGGTTGGTGACGTCCTCGTGGAAGTGGCCCTCGTCGCGGAACGACCAGATGTAGAGCTTCAGCGCCTTCAGCTCCAGGCACAGCCGTTCGGGCACGTACTCGAGCTCGAGTGTGGCGAAGTCCGGCTGGCCGGTCTTCGGGCACAGGCAGGTGAACTCCGGCAGGGTCATGCGGATGGTGTAGTCCCGGCCCGGCTCGGGGTTGTCGAAGGTTTCGAGCGTCTTCGAGGGCTCGGTCGGCATTATCGGGGTCCGGCAGCGGCTTTGGCGGGCGCTCATCTTGCCGCGTGCAGGGCCCGCGGGCAATAATGCCCGGTTTTCACGCCACCTGCCGCGCGCCCGGCAAGGACCCGCTCCCGCATGCGACTGACCAAGATCAAGCTGGCCGGATTCAAGTCGTTCGTCGATCCGACGACCGTCCAGTTCCCCAGCAACCTGGTCGGCGTGGTCGGGCCGAACGGCTGCGGCAAGTCGAACGTCATCGACGCCGTGCGCTGGGTCATGGGCGAGTCCTCGGCCAAGCACCTCCGCGGCGGGACCATGGACGACGTGATCTTCAATGGTTCCAGTGCCCGCAAGCCGGTCGGCCAGGCCTCGGTCGAGCTGATCTTCGACAATGCCGACGGCTCCCTCGGCGGTGAGTACGCGCAGTACAACGAGATCTCGATCAAGCGGGTGGTCAACCGCGAGTCGCAGTCGGCCTACTACCTGAACGGAACCCGCTGCCGCCGCCGCGACATCACCGACATCTTCCTCGGCACCGGCCTCGGCCCGCGCAGCTACGCGATCATCGAGCAGGGCATGATCTCGCGCCTGATCGAGGCCCGGCCGGAGGACATGCGCGTGTACCTGGAGGAGGCGGCCGGGATCTCCAAGTACAAGGAGCGCCGGCGCGAGACCGAGAACCGCATCCGCCACACGCGCGAGAACCTCGACCGCCTGAACGACCTGCGCGAGGAGGTCGGCAAACACCTGGAGCACCTGGCGCGGCAGAAGCGGACCGCGGAACGCTACCGCGAGTACCGCCAGGCCGAGCGCCAGGCACAGGCGGAGCTGCTGGCGCTGAAGTGGCGCGACATGGAGCAGCAGCTGGAGGCCCGCCAGCGCAGCCTCAATGCCGAGCAGACGCGGCTCGAGGAGGTGGTGGCGCGGCAGCGCAAGGCCGAATCGGACCTGGAGCAGGCGCGCGAGCAGCACCACGAGGCGACCGAGGCCTTCAACGAGGTCCAGGGCCGCTACTACCGGGTCGGTGCCGAGATCTCGACCACCGAGCAGCAGATCCAGCACGCGAAGGAATCGCGCCAGCGCCAGCGTGACGAGCTGGCCCAGGTCGAGCGCGAGCACGGCGAGACCGCCGGCCATATCCGCAGTGACCGCGAGCGGCTGGAGGCGCTGGACGCGACGCTGGCCGAGGACCGGCCGCAGCAGGAACAGCTGCGCACGGTGCAGGACCAGTCGGCGGCCGCACTGCAGGCCGCCGAGGAGGCGATGCAGGCCTGGCAGCAGCAGTGGGAGGAGCTGAACCGGCGCGCGGCCGAGCCGGCGCAGACGGCCCAGGTTCAGCGCTCGCGGATGGAGCAGCTGGAGCGCCACTGCGAACAGGCGCGCCAGCGGCGGGCGAAGATCGAGCAGGAGCTGGAGCAGCTCGACCCGGCCGAGGTCGAGCACGAGATCGAGCAGCTCGGCGTGCAGCACGAGCAGGCCGCGGCCGAGATGACCCGGCTGCAGGGCCGGCTCGACGCGAACGGCGAGGCGCTGGAGCAGGCCCGCGCGGAGCAGGCGCAGGCGCGCGAGGCGCTGGACGAGGCGCGCGCCGCGCAGCACACGCAGGCCAGCCGGGTGGCCTCGCTGGAGGCGCTGCAGCAGGCGGCGCTCGGCCAGTCGGACGAGCAGACGGTGCAGTGGCTCGAGCGCCAGGGCCTGGCCAAGCGGCCGCGGCTGGCGCAGCAACTGCAGGTGGAGCCCGGCTGGGAGCGGGCGGTCGAGACCGTGCTCGGGCCGTTCCTCGAGGCCGTGTGCGTCGACCGGGTCGACCCGGTGGCGGACGCCCTGGCCTCGCTCGAGGTGGGCTCGATCGGGTTGATCGAGGGCGGCGGTGCCGAGTATTCCCGCGGCGGCACGGACGGGACGCTGCTGGCGCGGACCAATGCCGATGCGGCGGCCGCGTCCATGCTCGCGCGCGTGCTCACCGCGCGCGACGTCAACTCGGCGCTGTCGCGGCGCTCCGGACTGCGGCCGGGCGAATCGATCGTGACGCCCGACGGGGTCTGGATCGGGCCCAACTGGCTGCGCGTTGCGCGGCCGGCGGAGGAAGAGGGCAGCGTGCTGGGTCGCGAGCAGGAGCTGGCCGAGACGCGGGCCGAGCTCGAGCGCGCGCGGGAGCGGGTGCAGGCGCAGGAACGGGCGGTGGAGCAGGCCGGCACGCGCGTGCGCGAGCTGGAGCAGGAGCGCGAGCAGACCCAGCAGGCGCTGAACCGGGCCCACCGCGAGCACGCCGATCTCGGCTCGCGGCTCGAGGGTCGGCGCATGCGCCAGGAGCAGCTCGGCCATCGCCGCAGCCGGCTGCAGGACGAGGCGGCCGAGCTGGCCCAGCAGATCGAGCACGAGCAGACGGAGATCGAGTCGGCGCGCCAGGCGCGCAACCGCGCGCTCGAGGAGTCGGAGTCGCTCGAGGGCGAGCGCGAGCAGCTGCAGCAGCAGCGCGAGCGGCTGAACGCGGAACTGGAGCAGGCGCGCGAGCGCGCGCGCAGCGACCGTGACGCGGGCCACCAGGTGGAGCTGCGGGTCGAGGCGACGCGCAGCTCACGCGAGGCCACGGCGCAGAACCTGGAGCGGATGGAGCAGCGGCTGCAACAACTGGAGCAGCGGCGTGATGACCTCCGTGCTGCGCTCGCCAACAGCGACGAGCCGATCCAGGCACTCGAGGCCGACCTCAAGGCGAAGCTCGACCAGCGGGTCGAGGTCGAGCGCGAGATGAACGCCGCGCGCCAGCGGGTCGAGGAGATCGAGCAGCGGATGCGCGCGCTCGAGCAGACCCGCAGCGAGGCCGAGCGCGAGGCCGGCGACGTGCGCGGACAGGTCGAGAACGAGCGCATGGCGGCGCAGGAGATCCGCGTGCGGCGGCAGACGGTCGAGGAGCAGCTCGAGCAGACCGGTGAGCAGGCGGCCACGCTGCTGGAGAATCTGCCGGACGATGCCGATGCCGCGGACTGGGAGCAGCAGGTCGCCGACCTCACGCGCAGAATCGAGCGGCTCGGTCCGGTCAACCTGGCGGCGATCGACGAGCATGCCGAGGAGACGAAGCGCAAGGAGTACCTCGATCAGCAGTACGACGACGTGTCGCAGGCGCTGGAGACGCTGGAGAACGCGATCCAGAAGATCGACCGCGAGACGCGTTCGCGCTTCAAGCAGACCTTCGACACCGTGAACCAGCAGCTGCAGGCGCTGTTCCCGCGGCTGTTCGGCGGTGGTCAGGCCTACCTCGAGATGACCGGCGACGACCTGCTGTCCACCGGCGTGACCATCATGGCGCGCCCTCCGGGCAAGCGCGTGTCCAACATCCACCTGCTGTCGGGCGGCGAGAAGGCGCTCACCGCGGTGGCGCTGGTGTTCGCCCTGTTCGAGCTGAACCCCGCGCCGTTCTGCATGCTCGACGAGGTCGATGCGCCGCTGGACGATGCCAACGTCGGTCGCTACTGTGAACTCGTGCGCGAGATGTCCGAGCGGGTGCAGTTCATCTTCATCACGCACAACAAGCAGACCATGGAACTGACCAACCAGCTCACCGGCGTGACCATGCGCGAGGCAGGGGTATCGCGGCTGGTCGCGGTCGATGTCCAGGAAGCGGCCGCGATGGCCGAGGCCTGATCGCGGGATGGCATGGATTCACTGCGCTGGATTCTGCTGCTGATCGGCGCCGTGGTGGTGGCGGCGATCTGGTGGAGTGGATACCGGCGCAGCCGCGAGCGTGACGAGACCCTGTTCGAACGCGCCCGGCGCGACCCGGGTGATGACGCGACGACCGGATCCGGCGGCCGGGCCGAACAGCCACCCGACATCGACATCTCGCTCCACCCGCCCGATCTCGAGGACCTGCCTGCCGGCGACCTCGACCGGCTGTTCGGTGCCGGGCGCGAGGACCCCGATGCCGGGTCGTCGCCGGCGGAAAGCACAGACGATGAGGCGGCCGTGGCCGGGCCGGACCAGTCGGTCGAGACCGGGGCGCGGGCCGACGCGGCGACCGATTCGGCGGCCGATGCGGGCTCGGGGCGCAGCGCCCCGGAGGCGCCGGCGGTCGAGCGGCTGGAGGCGATCTACGTGGTCGCGCCGCGCGGCGAGCGCTTCATCGGCTCGCGCCTGCGCAAGCTGTTCGCCAGTCACGAGCTGCAGCACGGCGAGCTCGACATCTTCCATCGCCACGACGCCGACGGCCGGGTCCTGTTCAGCGTCGCCAACGTCGTCGAGCCCGGCACCTTCGACCCCGCGACCATGGACACGCTGTCGACGCCCGGGTTGGCGCTGTTCGTGCGGCTGCCCGGACCGCCGTCGGCCGAGATCGCGTTCGACCGCATGGTGGCGACCGCCCGGGCGCTCGCCGAGGA
>JAWWAE010000060.1:0-11836 GCA_033721835.1 Halofilum sp. (in: g-proteobacteria)
CGACTTCGCCCGGCGTGGCGGCATCGATCCGCAACGGCCGGCCGCGCAGTCTCGCCGCCAGGCCGTCAATCGACACCGAGCGCTCGCTGAAACGGACCCGCCCGCGCAGATCATCGAACGCCAGGTCGAAGCGGGGCTGGGAGAGCGCGGCGCCGGTGAAATACAGGTCGCCGTCGACCCGGGTGGCCGCAAGGTCCTTTACCGGGATCGCCAGCCCGAGCTCCAGCCGGGCCTCGCCACCCCCGCGCGCACCGTTCACCACCGGGCCGAAGCGGTTCACCAGCGGGCTGTCACGCACCACGTGCAGCATGGCGTCGACCGGGCCGGCGGCCGTCAGCGCCACCTCGAGTTGCCCGGCCCGGAGGTCGGGGAACCGCGCCCGCCCCTGCTGTACCCGCACCTCCCGCACCCGGCCGTCGTCGGCACGGATGGTCAGGCCGGGGCCGGCGAAATGGACCCGGCCGTTCATGCCCTCGATGACCGGCCAGCCGCGGCCGTAGTCCAGGGTCACGTCCGCCACGTCGAAGCGGACATCGAACACGCCGGCATGCTCCCGGTACGGGAAGTCCGCCGCGCGGCCGCGCAGAACGAAACTGCCCTGCCGTACCCGCCCGTCGACGAACGCCTGGTCGAGCCAGTCCACGACCGGGGCCGGCATGATCCCGGCCGGCAGGTACGTCGGCGTGGCCGCGGCCACGCCGTCGCGATAGTCGAACTGCAGGTCCAGTAGCGGTGAGCGGCCCTCGGCCAGCTCCACCCGCACGCGCCCGCGGGCCGAGAGGTCGTCGTTGCGCACGTGTACCCGGGGCGCCGTCAGCACCAGCCCCTCGGGCCCGGGGGCGACGCGCAGCACCGCGCTCAGCTCCCGCATCTGCAGCGGCGCGCGGAACAGCCGCGGCGCCGCGAATTCGACGTCGCTCGACTCGAGCGCCACCCGGCCGCCGCCGGAGCCCACTCGCGCGCGGCCGTCGAGGCCGGACATGCCCGGGATCGCACCGCTGGCGGACCAGCCGAGGTCGCGGAAATCGGTCCGCAGGCCGAACTCGCCGTCCGCCTCCACGGCCAGGTGCAGCCCGTGCAGGTCCCCCGCGGGCGCCACCTCCCCGAGCCGCTGCAGGAGCTCGCCCTCCGGGGGCAGCAGAGCGGCCACCGCCGCGACGTCCTCGACCCGCAGGAACTCGGCGGCCAGACGCCAGTCGCCGCCGTCCTCGCGCGCCAGGCTCAGGCCTGCGCCGTCCGCCCATGCGCGCCCACCGCGTCGAACCTCGAGACCGCCGACGTCGAGTTGCCACTGCGAGGCCGCCGGCCGCCACAGCCGCGCGCGACCGGCGACGCGCTCGAAGCGGGCCGCGGCGCCGTTCGCGGCCAGGGCCAGGTCCTCGACCTCGAGCTCTGCCTGCGCGTCGACCATGGCGCCGGCGTCCCAGTTGCCCCAGAGGCGAATGCCGAGGCGGCCGTCGTCGACCGCCATCGGCGCGGCGGGCCAGAGGTCGGCCCAGGCATCGAGGACTAGGCCTTCGCCCTCGAGGTAGAGCCGCGCGCGGCCGTCGCGCAGGCGGGCGGCGTCGCCCTCGAACTCCAGCAGGGCCCGCAGGCTCGCGCCCCAGGCCGGCGGCGGGGTCAGTGACAGCGACAGCCGGTGGCGCCGACCGGCGTTCGCCAGCCGCAACTCGATGTCGCGCCAGAGGGTGGTGTTGCCACCCGGCCCGGTGACCTCGACGCTGGCCTCCAGCAGCTGCAGCCGGCGTACCCCGAACGCGCCGGTCGTTGCGGAGTCGCCGCCGTCGGCGGCGGTACCCGCGGCCGCGAGGCCCGCCGGGTCGAACTCCGCCCCGAGCGCGTGGACGCGGCCCGACTCGTCGATCCGCAGGGCCAGGTCGAGCCCGAGCAGCGAGACGTCGGCGATCCGCAGGGTCGGCCGGCCATCGCTCCAGGCCGGCATGACCGTGACGAAGGCCTGGTCGAAGGCGATCGAGCCCGGGACCGGACCGATCCCCTCGACCCTCACGTCGGTGAGCTGCAGCCGCGGCACGAAGCCGCGCCAGCCGATGTCGAGCCCCGCGATCGCGACCTCCGCGCCGAGGTAACGCTCGACCCGCTGCTCGAGCTCGGCCCGGTACTCCGAGGCAAACGGGAGCAGCAGACGGGCGACGGTCAGCAGGACCGCGGCCAGGATCAGCGCCGCCGCGGTGATGCGCCAGAGCCAGCGCCGCGGCGTGCGCGTCCAGCGTTTCAGGGCGCGCAGGAACTTGTGCTTTCGGCGGTCGGCCACGCGGCTAGACCAGGACGACGTCGAACTGCTCCGGGGCGTACAGCGCCTCCGCCTGCAGACGCGTCGGGATGCCGATGAAGGCCTCCAGCTCGGCCAGGCTGTTCGACTCCTCGTCGAGCAGCATGTCCACCACCTCCTGCGCGGCCAGCACCATCAACTGGCGCGCGTCGAACTGCCGCGCCTCGCGCAGGATCTCGCGGAAGATCTCGTAGCAGACGGTCTCGGGGGACTTGATCGAGCCGCGCCCGGCGCAGGTGGGACAGGGCTGGCAGAGCACGTGTTCCAGGCTCTCGCGGGTGCGCTTGCGGGTCATCTCGACCAGGCCGAGGGTGGACACGTTGCACACCTGCGTGCGCGCGTGGTCGGCCTCGAGCGCCTTCTCGAGCGCCCCCAGCACCTTGCGCCGGTGCTCGGGCTCGGTCATGTCGATGAAGTCGATGATGATGATGCCGCCGAGGTTGCGCAGCCGCAGCTGGCGCGCGATCGCCTGCGCGGCCTCGAGGTTGGTCTTGAAGATGGTCTCCTCGAGGTTGCGATGACCGACGAAGGCGCCGGTGTTGACGTCAATCGTGGTCATCGCCTCGGTCTGGTCGATGATCAGGTAGCCGCCGGACTTGAGCTGCACCTTGCGCTCCAGCGCGCGCTGGATCTCGTCCTCGATGCCGTAGATCTCGAAGATCGGCCGGTCGCCCCGGTAGTGCTCCACGCGGTCCGCGATCTCGGGCAGAAACTGGGCGGCGAAGCGGCTCATGCGCTGATGCATCTCCTCGGAGTCCACCCGGATGCGATCGACCTTGCGACCGACGATGTCGCGCAGCGTGCGCAACGGCAGCGGCAGATCCTCGTGCACGACCGTGCCGGTCGTCGCCACCGTGGCCCGCTCGCAGGTCGCGGTCCACAGCTTCTCCAGCAGCAACATGTCCGAGGCCAGCGCCTCCTCGGACACGCCCTCGGCCGCCGTGCGCAGGATCCAGCCCCAGCCGCGCTGAGGGTCGACCTGCGGCTCGAGCGCGGACCGCAGCCGGGCGCGCTCGCCCTCGTCCTCGATCTTGCTCGAGACGCCGACGCTCGGATCATTCGGCATCAGCACGATGTAGCGCGACGGGATGGTCAGGTGCGTGGTCAGGCGCGCGCCCTTGGTGCCGAGCGGCTCCTTGATCACCTGCACCAGCAGCTCCTGGCCCTCGTGCAGCAGTTCGCTGATCGGCGGGTAGCCGTTGGCCAGCGGCACGGGGCCGGCGGTCGCGGGCTGACCCTCGCCCTCGGCCTCCTCCGCGTCGACCACCGGCTCGGCGCGTGCACCCTTGTGGCTGCCGGCGATGTCGGAGACGTGCAGGAAGGCGGTGCGATCGAGACCGAGGTCGACGAATGCCGCCTCCATGCCCGGCAGCACGCGCACGACCTTGCCCTTGTAGATGTTGCCGATGAGCCCGCGCCGGCGCGCCCGCTCGATGGCCAGCTCGACCAGCACGCCGTTCTCGACCATCGCCACCCGCGATTCCTGCGGGGTCACGTTGATCAGGATTTCCTCGTTGCTCATCGGGCGTTCCGCAGCCACGACATCTCCCGCACAGGATACCGCTTCCGCATGGTGACCTGACGCCGGCGGGGCCTCAAGGACGGCGGTCACGGTTCGGGGCCGGGTGGCGGGCTCCATCGCCGCCGGCAAGCGCGAGCAAGCCCGCCTCCACCCATCGGGAGGAGTCCCTTCCAGAATGACGTAGGTCGGACTTCAGTCCGACAGACCACCGCGAGCAACACACTCGCCGGGAGCTTGTGGGTCCGGCTGAAGCCGGACCCACAACCTTCCGGCGCCTATTGCACGCCCACATGCAAAGAGCCGGCATTCGCTGGCGCGAACGCCGGCCTACGGGCCCTCGTCCCCCGGACCGTCCCAGACATCGACCCCGAATCGCCGCAGCAGTCGCGCCGTCTCGAACAGCGGCAGCCCGACCACGTTCGAGTACGAGCCCTCGATCGACTCCACGAACATCGCGCCGCGGCCCTGGATGGCATAGGCCCCGGCCTTGCCCCGCGGCTCGCCGGACTCCCAGTAGGCCCGCATCTCGTCACGCCCGACGGCGCGCATGCGCACCCGCGTGCGGACCGCCTCCGACTCGATGCCGGCGGCCGTGGCCAGGGCGATGCCGGACCAGACCTCGTGCTCGCGCCCGGACAGGCGCTCCAGCATCGCCAGCGCGGCGGCGCGGTCTTCCGGCTTGCCGAGCACGTGGCCATCGACCGCGACCTCGGTGTCGGCGCCGAGCACGGGCAGGCCGGTGCCGGCCAGCGCGCGGCCGGCCTCGGCCTTGGCGCGGGCCAGGCGCTCGACCAGTGCAGGGGCGGGCTCGTGGTCGCCGGGGCGCTCGTCGACGTCGGCCGCGACCGGCTCGAAGGCGATCCCGATCTGCGCCAGCAGCTCGCGCCGGCGCGGCGAGCGCGAGGCGAGGCGGATCAGCGGCATGCGGGCGGTCACCGGTGATAGGGGTGGTTGTGCAGGATGGACAGGGCGCGGTAGAGCTGCTCGGCGAGGACGATGCGCACCAGCGCGTGCGGCAGCGTGAGCGCCGACAGCGACCAGCGCTCGTCCGCCTGGCCGAGCAGGTCGGGGTCGAGGCCGTCCGGCCCGCCGACCAGGAACGCCACCTCGGTCCCGTCCCGGTTCCACTCGCGCAGCCGCCCGGCGAGCGTCTCGGTGTCGAGCGCGCGACCGCCGACGTCGAGCGCGACCACCCGGGCCCGGGCCGGCAGCGCCTTGCGCAGCCGCTGCGCCTCCTCTGCGCGCGCCTTCCCCGGCTCGGCCGCCGCGCCCCTGCGCGCGGTCGCCGCCACCTCGTGCAGCGCCAGCCGCGCGCCGCCGTGCAGCCGGCGCGCATAGTCGTCGAAGCCGGCGCGGACCCAGTCGGGCATGCGCGTGCCCACGGCGACCAGGTGGAACCGCATCAGCCCTCGTCGCCGGCCGCCGCGCCGCGCGTGTCCAGCGTCCAGAGCTTTTCGAGGTTGTAGAAGTCGCGCTTCTCCGGGAGCATCACGTGCACGACCACGTCGCCGAGGTCGATCAGCAGCCAGTCGCCGCCCTGCTCGCCCTCGACACCGAGCGGCTTCATGCCGGCGGCGCGCACGTTGTCGAGCACCCGGTCGGCGAGCGAGCGCACGTGCCGCTCGGAGGTGCCGCTGGCGATCACCAGCGTGTCGGTCACGGTGGTCTTTTCGCGCACGTCGATGGTGGTGATGTCGACGCCCTTCAGGTCGTCGAGTGCGGTGATGACCAGGTCGGCCAGGGCTTCGGTCTTCATCCGGTACGTCGCTCCCCCTTCGAGGCGTCGCGGTAGAGTCGGTTGCGCTCCAGGTAGTCCCGCGCGGGCTCCGGCAGCAGGTAGCGCAGGTCGCCGCCGGCGGCGGCCAGCCGCCGAATGGCGCTCGCGCTGATGTCGAGCTGGGTGACAGACAGCAGCAGCACGCGGCCGGAGGCGGCCCGCTCCAGGTCTGCCGGCTCCTCGCTCACGCGCCCGGCCAGGGCGGGCGGGGTCTCGAGCGCGACCCCCGGGCGCCGGGTCACGACCAGGTGCGCCAGTTGCAGGATCTCGTCCGTGCGCGCCCAGCGCCCGAAGCCGGCGAAGGCGTCCGCCCCCATGATGAAGTGCAGCCGCGCATCCGGCGCCTCCGCCCGCAGCTCCGCCAGCGTGTCGGCGGTGTAGGACGGCGGCGGGCGCTCGAGTTCGCGCGGGTCCAGCACCAGGTCGTCCTGGCCCGCGAGCGCCAGTCGCAGCATCTCGACGCGGTCCGCGGCCGTGGCGGCGGGCTCGTCGCGCAGCGGCGACACCCGGCACGGCAGCAGCCGCAGCTCGTCGAGCGCGAGCGCCGCACGGACCTCGACCGCGGGCCGCAGGTGACCGAAGTGGACGGGATCGAAGGTGCCGCCGAGCAGGCCGATGCGCCGCATTCAGTGCGTCCGGTACGGGCCCGGGCCCGACCTCATGTGCGCACCTGGCCGTCGCCGAGCACGATGTACTTCTGGGTGGTCAGGCCCTCGAGCCCGACCGGGCCACGCGCGTGCAGCTTGTCGGTGCTGATGCCGATCTCGGCGCCGAGCCCGTACTCGAAGCCGTCGGCGAACCGGGTCGAGGCATTGACCATGACCGAGGCCGAGTCGACCTCGCGCAGGAAGCGCTGCGCGCGTGACCAGTGCTCGGTCACGATGGCGTCGGTGTGGTGCGAGCCGTAGCGCTCGATGTGGTCGATCGCCGCGTCGAGCCCGTCGACCACGCGCACCGCCAGCACCGGCCCGAGATACTCGGTCGACCAGTCGGCCTCGCTCGCCTCGGCCATCCCGGGGACCCGCCGCCGGCTCTCCGGACAGCCGCGCAGCTCGATGCCGTGCGCGACCAGCTCGGCGGCGATCGGCGACAGCAGCGTATCGGCGACCGCTGCGTCGACCAGCAGGGTCTCCATGGCGTTGCACACGCCGAGGCGCTGGGTCTTGGCGTTGACCGCGATCGCGCGCGCCTTGTCGGGGTCGGCGGCGGCGTCGAGATAGACGTGGCAGACACCGTCGAGGTGCTTGATCACCGGGATGCGCGACTCGCGCGCCACGCGCTCGATCAGCGAACGCCCGCCGCGCGGGATGATCACGTCGACGTGTTCCTCGGCAGCGAGCAGCGCGCCCACGGCCGCGCGGTCGGTGGTCGCCAGTACCTGCACGCCCGCGGCGGGCAGGCCCGCCCGCTCCAGGCCGGCGGCGATACTGGCGCCGATGGCGCGGTTGCTGTGCCAGGCCTCGCTGCCGCCGCGCAGGATCACCGCGTTGCCCGACTTCACGCACAGGGCGGCCGCGTCGGCGGTCACGTTCGGCCGTGACTCGTAGACCATGCCGATCACGCCCAGCGGCACCCGCATGCGGCCGACCCGGATCCCCGAGGGCCGCTGGCTGACCTGCTCGATGGCGCCCACGGGGTCGGGCAGTTTGGCGACCTGCCGCACGCCGTCGATCATGGCGTCGATGCGCGCGGGGGTCAGCTCGAGGCGTTCCAGCGCGGCCGCATCCAGCCCGGCCTGGCGCGCGGCCTCGAGGTCGCGGCCGTTGGCCGCGGCCAGCTCGACCCGGTCGGCATCGAGTGCAGCCGCCATCGCCTCCAGGGCGGCATTGCGCCGGCCGCTGTCCGCGCGCGCGAGCGCGCGCGCGGCGGCGCGGGCGGACAGCCCGACCTCGGCGATGGCGGTGGCGATATCGGTGGCGACGGCCTCGGCCTGCCCGGTCATGCGCGACTTCTCAACGTTCGACGGTCACCGTTTGGCGCGGTGCCAGCCGGGGCAGGGACGCCCCGGCGGCGATCAGCGCGCATTCTAGCAGTTCGTCCCAGATACTGCCCTCGACGCCGCCCTTCGCCAGCCGGTCCAGGCGGCCGCAGCTCGCCGCCAGCCCGGCCCATTGGCGGGCGTCGTGTCGTTCCAGCGCACGACCGACCAGGGGCTTGCGCCGGTCCCAGACGCCCGCCTCCTGCATCGCCGCCGCCGGTGCGCGGCCGCCCTCGACGCGCGCGGCCACGGCGGCCAGCTGGTCGAGCTCCCGATGCAGGGCCCAGATCAGCATCGGCGGCTGCGCGCCCTCCGCCCGCAGACCGTTGACGATGCGCGCGACCCGCGCCGGCTGGCCCGCGACCATGGCGTCGGTCAGGTCGAAGATCGACCAGCGCGCGCTGTCGGCGACCACCTGGGCGACGCGCTCCGCGTCGACCGTTCCGGCGCCGCCGAGCAGCAGCAGCTTGTCGATCTCCTGCGCCGCCGCCAGCAGATTGCCCTCGACCCGCGCCGCCAGCAGCGCCACCGCGTCGGCCGTCGGCTCCAGCCCGCGCGCGCGCATGCGGCGCTCGATCCACTCGGGCAGGCGGGCGAGCTCGATCGGCCACACGGGGACCACCGCGCCGGCCGCCGCGACCGCCTTGTACCAGGCGCTGTTGCGCGCCTGCGGGTCGACCTTGCCGGCCGCGATCAGCAGCACCGTGTCCTCCGGCGGCCGCTCGCACCAGGCGCGCAGCGCCGCCCCGCCCTCGCGGCCGGGCTTGCCGCTGGGCAGCCGCAGGTCGACCAGGCGCTGCTCGGCGAACAGCGAGCGGCTGTCGGCCGCCTCGGCCAGGCGGTGCCAGTCGAAATCGCTGCCTGCGTCGTACACCTCGCGCGTCGCGTGCCCGGCCTCGCGGGCCGCGGCGCGGATGGCGTCGGTCGCCTCGGCGTGCTGCAGCGGCTCGTCGCCCGTCACGAGATAGACCGGCAGGAGTCCCTTTTTCAGGTGCCCGGAGAGCTGGTCGAAGCGGAGCTGCATGGTCCGCAGTGTAAACCGCGGATTCGGGCGGCAGCCATCGGTGCGGCGCGGATTGCGCCCGCCATGGCAAGGATCGCGCGGCAGCCGTGACCTGCCCCGCGCCGGGCCGTGCCGGCAATCGCCTGCGCGGGCATCGGCCCATGCCTGCAAGCTGGTATGGTAGGTACCCGCGAACCACGCGGCCGGACAAGCAGCCATGAACCGCGACTCCATCACCATCCTGAGCTTCGACGTCGTCGGTACGCTGATCGACTTCGAGACCGGCATCCTCGAGTGGTTCCAGCCCTGGCTGCGCGAGCACAAGCGCAAGATCGACGACGACGAAGTCCTGCGTCGCTTCGCCCGGGCCGAGGAACAGCTCCAGCAGACCGAGCCGAAGACCTCCTTCACGGCCATGCTGCCGCGGATCCACGGCGAGTTGTCGCGGCAGTGGGAGCTCGATGCCGACGAGGGCGACGCGCTGGACTTCCGCGACTCCGTGCGGGACTGGCCGGCGTTCAGCGATGCCCACGCCGCGCTGAAGACCCTCGGCGAACGCTACCGCCTGGTGGCGGTGACCAACGCCGACGCCTGGGCGCTGGAGCACATGAGCCGCACGCTCGGCAACCCCTTTCACGACCAGGTGACCCAGGACGAGGTCGGGGTCAACAAGCCCGACAGCGCCGTCTGGCGCTACCTGCTGAAGAAGCTCGGCGTCGGACCCGAGGCCGTTCTGCACTGCGCGCAGAGCGTGTTCCACGACATCGTCAGCGCGCACGCCTTCGGCCTGCCCACGGCCTGGATCGAGCGCCGCCACAACGTCGAGGGCAGCGGTGCGACGCCGTCGGTCGAGCTGTCGATCCGGCCCGACATCCACGTCCACAACCTGTCGGAGCTGGTCGAGCAGCTGCGGAAACCGGCTGCGTGAACCGGGCCGTCGGCGGCGCCCTGCTGGTGCTGCTGGCCCTGCTCGGCGGCTGCGCCAGCCCCGGTGCCGTACTGGCCCCACCGGATTACCAGCCCGCGCGACGGCCGCCACCCCGGCTCGACCCCGACGGCATCCTGCTGCTCTATGCCCACGGCTCGCGCCAGGAGTTCCGGCGCGACCGCTGCATTCCCGGCAGCGTCACCACCCCCCGCTGGCTGCGCGGCTTCGTCGGTATGCGGATCGGCGGGCTGCCGGTCTCGGTGTACGCCCTCTGTACCCCGAGCCGCGTCGGCGATTACCGGCACACGGAGCGCAGCGGCCGCCCCAAGGTCGAGCAGCGGGCGGCCGACCTCGAGGCCGCCGTCGCGCGTTTCCGCGGGCTGGGCTTCGCGCCCGGACGGGTGTTCCTGCTGGGCCACTCGGCGGGCGGCTGGGCGGCGCTGTGGGCGGCGCGCGACGGTGACCCGCCGGTCGCCGGCGTGATCGCCTTCGCACCCGCCTTCGCCGGCCCGGCAAGCGGCCGCTCGCCCGGTTGGCAGTCGCTCCGCGAGCGTCATGCACGGGAGCTGCAGCGCAGCGCATTCCTGCCGGCGCTGGTGTTCGCCTACCGCGGCGACGCCTTCGAGGACCCGGCAGCGCTGTCCTTCCTGCAGGCGGTCCCCGGCGTCGAGCTGGTCACACTCGACCCGCGCCCGTGCGGCGACACCAGCCCGCACCGGGCGGTGTTCAGCCCCTGCGTGATGGACGTGACCGTGCGCGCACGGATCCGCGGGTTCGTCGAGCGGCGCCTGTCCACGACCCGTGCCGCGGACGCGCTACCATGACCGCAGGCACCCGGGACCACGGACCAGAACACCGATGAGCACCCGTAATCGCGACATCGCCGCGATGTTCCAGCGTCTGGCCGACCTGCTGGAGATCGAGGGCGACAATCCGTTCCGGATCAGGGCCTACCGCAACGCGGCCGATACCGTCACGGGGCTGTCGCACGCGCTCACCGACCTGGTTGCGGCCGGGGCCGACCTCACCGAGTACCCCCACATCGGTGAGGAGATCGCCGAGAAGATCGCCACGATCGTCGAGACCGGCCGCCTGCCCGCGCTCGACGAGGTGGCCGCGCGCGTGCCGCCGGAGCTGTCGGACCTGATGCAGGTCAAGGGTCTCGGGCCGAAGGGCGTGAAGGCGCTGTACGAGGCCTTCCGCATCCGCTCGCTGGACGACCTGGAGCAGGTCGCGGAGGCCGGGCGGGTGCGCGAGCTGGACGGTTTCGGTGCGAAGAAGGAACAGGCGCTGCTCGAGGGCATCCGGCGCCTGCGCGCCGCCGGCCCCCGCCGCACCCGCATCGACCAGGCGGAGCAGCTGGCCGAGCCACTGCGCGAGTGGCTGGCCGGCGTCGACGGCGTCGAGCGGATCGAGATCGCCGGCAGCTACCGGCGGCGGCGCGAGACCGTCGGCGACCTGGACATACTCGTGGCCTGTGACGACGGCGCCGGGGTGATGCAGCGGCTGGTCGACTACGACGAGGTCGAGGCGGTGGTCTCGCACGGAAGCACGCGCTCGACCGTGCGGCTGGCCGGCGGGCTGCAGGTCGACGTGCGCGCCGTCGAGCCGGCGAGCTTCGGCGCGGCACTGGTCTACTTCACCGGCTCGAAGGCGCACAACGTGGAGCTGCGCCAGCGCGCGGGCGAGCGCGACTGGAAGCTCAACGAGTACGGCCTGTTCGGCGGCGACGAGCGCATCGCCGGTGGCAGCGAGGAGGCCGTCTACCGGCAGCTCGGGCTCGACTGGATCCCGCCCGAGCTGCGCGAGGACCGGGGCGAGATCGGGCTCGCGGAGGCCGGCCGGCTGCCCGCATTGATCGAGGCGGCCGACCTGCGCGGCAACCTGCACGCCCACACCACCTGGAGCGACGGCCGCGACAGCCTCGAGGCCATGGCCGCGGCCGCCCGCGAACGGGGGCTCGAGTACCTCGCGATCACCGATCACGGACCGAAGGTGAAGGTCGCGAACGGCCTCGACGCGAAGCGCCTGCGGGAGCAGGCCAACGCGATCGCGAAGCTGGATGCCGAGCTCGACGACCTGGCGCTGCTCCGGGGCTGCGAGGTGGACATCCTCGCCGACGGCCGGCTCGACCTCGATGACGAGGTACTCGCCGAGCTCGAGGTGGTCGTGTGCTCGATCCACTACAACCTGAACCTGTCGCGCGAGGAGCAGACGCGGCGAGTGCTGCGGGCGATGGACAATCCGCACTTCATGATCTGGGGGCACCCGACGGCGCGCGAGATCGGCCGCCGCGAGCCGATCGACATCGACCTCGAGGCCTGCCTCGCCGCCGCCG
>JAWWAE010000061.1:0-11812 GCA_033721835.1 Halofilum sp. (in: g-proteobacteria)
GCCTGCGGTACCGTCGAGGGTCAGTGATCCTTCCACGACGACATTGATCGGCTGCGCACCCGGGTCGTCCCGGAAATCACTGTCCATCACGTACCAGAGTTTGCCGGCTTCACGCCCGATATCGACGGTCTTCCACGGCAGGCGCCGTACGTACACGGCATTGGAAGTGCTCAGGCAATCGACATCGGCCGTGCCGTCCGCATCGAAGTCCGGGCATGGCATCGAACCAGGGCGATCCTGGTCGGAGATGCTGTAGACGGCCAGTGCGGTGGCGGCCTCCTTCAGGCCGATCGCCGACTGCTGCAGGGACTGGGCGATTCGCGCCTGGGCGGGGCTGCGCGCGGACAGGTAGACCGAGGTGCCGCCGACCAGCAGGACGAGCATGACCAGCAGCAGGGTGAAGCCCTGCTGGCGTCGTGCTCCGGTCGAACGGTCACTGCTCTGTCGCATCCTTTACCCGCCCTGTGTCGGGATCGAAACGCTGCCCCGGTTTCAGCCGGATCCGCCGGCCATCGGGCAGCCGGACGATCACGGTCTGGCCGACGATGCGGCCGCTCTCGACGCGCAGGGCGCCGTCGACCCGGTCCCCCTGCAGCGTGCTGCGGTCGTTCACCCAGACCGCCGGCGGCCCGTCGCTGCGCCGGACGAAGCCCTGCAGCTTCACCTCCGGCACCTGGGGCGGCTCCTCGGGCACCACGGCCCGCACTGCCCCGGCGTCGTCGATCGGCTCCAGGCGCACGTTATTGCGCGCACGATCGAGGCGCGCACGTTCCTGAGCCTGAGTGAAGACCCTCTGGTCGGTGAATTCCGCCGCCTGTGTCACAAAACACGCACCCAGCGCGGCCAGGGCGCACAAAATGCGGGCCATTGGCGTCACCGGTCTTCCTCCCGCTCGATCTCGAGCGTATACCAGTTCAGGCGGCAGATCACTTCGAGGTTGGCGCTGGCGGCGTCAAGGCGGACCTCGCCGCCGCTACGGGCCAGCTCGATGCCGCAGGATTGTGCGTCCATCAGGCCGTCGCCCTGCTCGGCCAGCGACTCCAGCAAGCGCAGCACGTCGCCCTCGTGCAGGGCGCCAAACCGGACCTCCATGTCGGACCGATGCAGGTTGAAGCGCCCCGTGTCGAAGTCGGCGTCGGCCAGCGGCACATCGCGCTGCGGACTGATGTCATAGCGAAGCACCGGCAGCTTCAGCTCCTTGTTGGCGGCCTGCAGCGCCTCGACCCAGCTCAGCCGGCGCTCCTCCCCGACCATGCCGTCGCGCTCCAGCTGCCGAAAGCGTGCCGCGTACTCCTCGTATACGGCCTTGTCGTCACTGGCGCTGCGGTACTGGCTGGCCGCGCGCGCCAGCTCGCCACGTGCGCGTCTGAAGTCGAGCTGCTTGCCGTCGAGCCAGGCGGCGGCGGCATAGGCGACGCCGCCGAGCAGGGTCGCGGCCACCAGCGCCGCGATGCCGGGCCCGCGGAGGGCGCGCCAATCGAACGGCTGCTCAGCCATCGTCGCCTCCCAGCCGGACCAGCACGCTGTAGGCGGCGCGCTGCGCCCGCTGCTCGCGGGCCGCGAGGCCGCTGTCGCCGCTGACCGCGGAATCGGGCTCGAGCGCGAACGGCGACTCCACGACCTCGATCCGATCGACCCGCGGCTGCGCGCCGAGGCTCTCGACGAAGCCGTCGAACAAGCGCACGGCGCGCCGGTACTCGCCCTCGAAGCCGACGACCGAGCCTTGCACCAGCAGGTACTGGTAGCCCGGCCGGTCCGGCGCCCCGAGTTGGCTCACCAGCCCGGTCTCGCCGCCCCCGAACGCGTCATCCTCGGCCTCGTCGGCACCCAGCTCGGCCTGGTCGGTGCGCCGCCAGTTCAGCCGGTCGACCATGATGTTGGGGTGCGCGTCGAGCGCGCCCCCGAGGATCGCCAGCGCCGCACCCGGATGGACGACGCGGGCCTCGCGCAGGCGGCTGAACAGGTCGACCGCGTTCTTCACGTCCTGCGCACGGTAGTCGAACTCGGCCAGTTGCTGCAGGCGCCGGTCGAGCCGCTGGCGGAATTCGTCGGCACGGGCGCGCGCCTCTGCGATGGACTGCTCGTAGACCTGTGCCCGCAGCCACGCACCGACACCCGTGGCGACGGTGGCGAGCAACAGCAGCCCCGCCAGCGCGCCGAGCGCGACCCGTGCCTGCTGCGCAAAGAAATGTCGACGCAGGCGCGGCAGCCCGTAGTGATTCGCGGGCCGCCGCTGGCGCAGCAGCAGGTGACCGAACAGGGTGTCCGCGAAGGCACCGGCGCGCGGTCCACGCAAGCCGACCTTGCGCGCCACCCCGTCCAGCGGCACCAGGTGGCAGGCCACGGTCTCGGAGCTGCTGAGCCGGTCGCGCAGGGTGTGGTAGGCGTCGTCATTGACCAGGATGTAGACATCGATCGGCGCGCCCTGGCGCCGGAAGCGCTGCGTCTCCAGGAAGTGCAGGGTCTGATTCAGCTCCCGCTGGACGAAGGTCGCAAAGCCCTCGGAATCGCCGTAGCGCCCAGGCGCCAGGCGCGAGAAGCGCAGGCGGCCGTGCTCGTAGTAGGACTGGCGCAGGGTGCTGGGGATCTGCTGGGTGATGACCAGTGCCCGCGGCGCCTTGGCCGCCCCCAGCGCGGGCAGCAGCGCCTCGCCAACCAGCGGCAGCGAGTAGATGCCCTTGAGTGGGACCCGGGTATCGTCAATCACCGACAGCCAGGTCTTGAGCAGCTCCGGGTTGGTCAGGCCGGCGACCAGAACCCGGTCGTCGCGGCGGCCATCGGGCTCACGACCCTGGGCGACGATGTAGCGGAACTCGGTGGAACGGAAATGGCGCTGGGCGGTGCGCTTGAACAGCTCGCTGCGGTCACGCCCGATCACGTGCGGGACGTGATCGACGTGGAACTCCTCCTCGATCACGTCCAGCAGCATCTGCACCGGCACCCGCGGCGCCTCCTCGAGCCAGGCCCGGAACGCCGCCCGTCCGTCGGCGTCCGGCTCGAACGCCTCGGTGCGACGGAACGCCCCGCGCTCCCACTCGTAGGCGAGAATGCGGTGGCCGGGAAAGAAGAGCAGTCGCTTCATCGGTCCAGGTTCACAGCCGTGACGGTCATACGGCGAGAAAGATCGATCGCCGCCGGAAGCTCGACGGGGAAACCACCGAAAACACCGAATCCACCGAACTCACCGAAAAAACGAAATCGGAGAATCCCGTGTCGGTCGCTCGGCAGGTGGCGGTCGATGCTTGCATGTATCACGGGCAAACCTGCAGTTCGGTTGCCCGACGCAACATCCACGCATTTTTGGTGCCTTTCGGTGCTTTCGGTGCTTTCGGTGGATTCGGTGTTTTCGGTGGTTACCGTCAAACGTGCCCGGACCGGTTCGAGCCACGATCCACGGACACCGCCTCCGGGCATCCGCGCAGACTCCCTGCAATCGTATCCATTCGTGTTCATGCGCGGGTCCATCAGATGTCCAGCGTCGAGATGGTGTCGTAGATCGGGCCGATGACCGAGAACATGATCCAGCCGACCAGGGCGCCGAGGATGACCGTGAGCACCGGCTGGATCGCCGGCTGCAGCCGCTCGACCGACTCGCGCACCTCGCGCGAGTAGAAGTAGCTCACGTTGTGCAGCGCCTCGTCGAGGGCGCCGCTGGTCTCGCCGACCCGCATCATGCGCACGATCAGGGGCGGGAACAGCCGTGCACGGGAGAACGCCTCGCTGATCGTCTCGCCCTCGGCGATGCTCTCCTGCACGCGGTGGATCGCCCCTTCCAGCACCACGTTGTCCATCAGCGCGCGCGACAGCCGCAGGGCCTCGAGCACGGTGATGCCCGAGGTGTACATGAGCGCAAAGTAATTGGCGAAACGGGCCATGCGGATCTTGTAGTTCAGCGGCCCGAACAGCCAGATGTGCAGCTTCAGCAGGTCCCACTGGTATCGAAAGCGCGGACTGTTGCGGGTGAGATAGCGGATCGCGAATGGCACCGCGAAACCGACCGCGAGCAGCACGAACCACCAGTCGACCAGGAAGCCGGAGACCGCGATCAGGGCCCGAGTATGCGCGGGCAACTCGGCACCCATGGTCGCGAGGAAGCTCGTCAACTGCGGCACCAGGTAGATCATGAGGAACACGACCACCGCGCCGACCACGGCCAGCACGATGGCCGGGTACACCATCACCCGCTTGGCGTAGGAGATCATCTCGTCCTGCCAGCGGATCATCGCCGCCAGGTCGCGCAGCACCGGCACCAGCCTACCGCTCTGTTCGCCGACCCGGACCATCGAGATGTAGACGTTGCCGAACACGTGCGGAAACGCCGCCAGGGCCTCGGAGAAGGTACTGCCACCCTCGATCGCCTCGACCAGCTCGGCCACGACGTCGCGGAAGGCGGGATCATCGATGGTCGAGCCGATGTCGGACAGGGCGTCGACCATCGGCACGCCGGCATTCAACAGCTGTTCCAGGTGGAACGAGAAGTTGATCAGCTCGTTGCGCGAGGTGCGACGGATGCGCAGCCGCCGGCCGCGTCGCTGCTGCCGGTACTGGACCAGGTCCAGCCCCATGCGCGACAGGCGCATTTCGAGATCGGTCAGGTTGGCCGCGTCGATGGTGCCGCGCACCGCGCGCCCGGTCGAGTCCACCGCCTTGTACTTGTAGGTCTGCATGAGACCGGCCCGGCGTCAGACCCGGCTCGTCAGGTCGACCACGCGCGCGACCTCGTCGAGCGAGGTGAGACCCGAGAGGGCATGGCGCGCGCCGTCGGCGGCCAGGGTGCGAAAGCCCTTGGCGTGGGCGGCCTCGGACAACTCCTTCTGGGTGGAACGGCGCGCGATCAGGTCGTCGAGATCGGAGTCGAAGCGCAACACCTCGGCCAGCGCAAAGCGTCCGCGGTACCCGAGCTGGTCGCAGGCATCGCAGCCGACCGGCCGGTAGAGGTTGATATCGTCGCCGCCGTCGATCGCCAGCAGCCGGCGCTCGATCTCGTCGGGTCGGTAGGCCTCCTTGCAGTCGTCGCACAGGCGGCGTACCAGCCGCTGGCCGATCACGCCGATCATGTTGCCAGCGAGCACGTCGGGCAGGATGCCGATGTCGAGCAGCCGCGGGATGGCGCCCAGCGCGGAATTGGTGTGCAGCGTGGAGTACACCTGGTGACCGGTCATCGCGGCACGGAAGGCCATGGTGGCGGTCGGCTCGTCGCGGACCTCGCCGATCAGCATGATGTCGGGATCCTGCCGCATCAGGCTGCGAATGCCGCTGGCGAAATCCAGCCGCGCGGCCTCGTTGACGGCGCTCTGGCGCACCAGCGTCATCGGGTATTCGACCGGATCCTCCAGGGTGACGATGTTGACGCCCTCGTGATTGAGATGGCTCAGCATCGAGTACAGCGTGGTGGTCTTGCCGCTGCCGGTAGGGCCGGTCACGAGGATGATGCCCTCCGGGCGCGACATCATCAGGTGCAGCATCTCGACCGTCTCGGCGTCGAACCCGATCGAGTCGAGACTGCGGATGCCCTTGTGGCGGTCGAGCACGCGCAGGACGATGTTCTCGCCATGAGTCGTGCGCACGGACGACACGCGGAAGTCGATCACGTGACCGCCGATCGGCAGCGAGATGCGCCCGTCCTGCGGCGCGCGTGTCTCGGCGATGTTCATGTCCGACATCACCTTCAGCCGCACCGCGATCGGTGACCAGAAATTCGCGTGCAGGCTGCGGATCTGCCGCAACACGCCGTCGATGCGGTAGCGGATACGGATGAATCCCTCTTCGGGCTCGAAGTGGATGTCGGAGGCATCGCGCTTGACGGCATCGGCCAGGATGGCGTCCACCAGTCGCACCAGCGGCTGGCTGTACTCGGCGGTCTCGACCTGGAGGCTGGCGTAGTCGATCTCGCCGGTCTCGATTTCGTGCAGGATGCCGTCGACCGACAGCTCGTAACCGTAGAAGCGGTCGATCGCCTCGTCGATCTCGACCTCGCCCGACAGCAGCGTCCGGATCTCGATCTGGCTGCCGATGTGGGCCCGCAGGCGGTCGAGCGTGACCAGGTTGAAGGTGTCCGACATCGCGATCGCCAGCTGCTGCTCGTCGGGGCGATAGCGGATCGGCACGATGCCGTAGCGACGTGCCAGCTCCTTCGGCACCAGCTGCAGGGCCTCGCTGTCCGGGATCGCATGCTTCAGATCGACGCTCTCCTGGCCCAGTGCCTCGCCAAGGTGGCGCCGCATCACTTCCTCGGTGACGAACCCGAGCCGGATCAGGATGCGGCCGAGCGGCTCGCCCTCATGCTTCTGCTCGGTGAGCGCGATGCGCAACTGGTCGCCGCTGATGACACCGGCGTCGATCAGGCGCTCGCCCAGCAGTTTGCGGTTGCTCGCGGCCGACACTTTGGCTCCCCCTACTGCAGTTGTTCGAGGCGGCGGCGTGCCGCGGCGGCCGGGAACTGCGCCCCCGATCCATCGCCGGCGGCCAGCGCCTTGCGGTAGAAATCGCGCGCGGCATCGCGCTTGCCCAGGTGATCCAGCGCCACCGCCAGGTTGTAGGCGTAGTCGGGCTCCTGCGGTGCGGCCCGGTGCGCCTCGAAGTAGGCCGACTGCGCCTCGGCCCAACGCGACTCGGCGGCGTACAGGTTGCCGAGCGCGAATTGCAGCGCGGGCGAGTCCGGACGGGCGCGCAGCAGCTGCTTGAGTTCGGTCTCGCTGCGCCGCGGCGCGCTCGCACCCTGCAGGCCCGCGAGCGCGGCCCGGGCGTACTCGTCGCGCGGGTGGTCGCTCAGGACCCGCCGATAGAGACTGGCCGCGCGCTCGGTGTCGCCCCGGCGCTGGGCGATGCTGGCGGCGCCGAGCAGGGCGTCGCGGTGGTCGGGGTCGAGCTCGAGGGCGCGGCCATAGGCTCGCGCTGCGGCCTCCAGTTCGCCCGCGCGCAGCGCCGCGTAGCCGGCCTGCAGGCTGCGCGCCAGCTCCGACGGGCCGGTCGCGCGGACGATCGGCTGGGCGCGCCGGGTCGGCTCGGCGTCCGCGGCCGCGCTGCGCGCCGGGGCCGTCGCCTGCGCGCTCGCCTCGCGGGCGGACGGGACCGAGGCGGTGCCGGAGCCCGATCCCGTCTCCGCGGCCGCAGCGGTGGTGGCCGGCGTGCCGCCGGCCGGCTCGCTGGCCGGGCTCGCGTCCGCCGTCGCCTCGACCGCCTCCGCCCGATCGGCGGCCGCACCGGCATCCGGGGCCGCCGACTCGACGTTCGCCGGCTCGGCGGCAGCCGGCTGGTCGCCAGCGGCGGCGACCTCGCCGCTACTGGCCGAGGTCCCCGACGGCTCCGGCTCGGCCGCCCCCGCGCCGCTCCCCGCGGGCTCGATCGCTTCCCCCTCGACCAGCGGTTCTGCGGTCGGCTGGTAGGCGGCAAGCTCGGCCCGGGAGGCGCGCTGCGATTCCTGGTAGTACCACCAGCCACCGGCGGCGACACCCGCGACCGCCACGAGCAGGAGCAGCCCCCCGAGCAAGGCCCGCGGCAGTGGCCGCCGCTGCCGCGTCCGACCGCGCCGGCCGCCGGCCAGCGCGTGTGCGGCGGCGCGGCGGGTCTCGACGGCGGGCGCGGCGCGCGGCGGCTCCGCTTCGCCTTCGGTGGGCCCCCTGTCCGTCGAGGCCGGCGCCGAGTCCGCCTCGGCCAGCTCGGGCTCCAGGGTGAGCTCGTCAGTAGCCTCGGGGGCGTTGCCACCCGCCTGCGGGCGCCCGGGTTCGGCATCAGCGGAACGGCGGGGGACGGTGTAACTGTCCGCCTGCGGCCCCTGCTTCGTGGCCGCGGCGCGTCGCAACGCGTCGAGCAGCAGGCTCACTGCTGCTCCGTGGCCGGGGCGGGCCTGGCCGCGTCGTTCGCCCCGGGGAGATAGCGCCGGTAGTCACGAAAATCCCCGTCCAGACTGGCCTGGTTGACCACGGTCGGGCGCAGGAAAATGATCAGTTCGGTCTTCTCGACCGTGTCGTCGCGGAACGAGAACAGGTTGCCGAGCAACGGCAGCCGGCCGAGGCCGGGCACCTCCCGCCTGGTCTGGTTGATGGAGTCCTGCATCAGGCCGCCGATCACGGCCACCTGGCCCGAGTGGACCCGCAGCAGCGACTCCATCTCGCGGACCTGGATCTCGGGGATCTCGTTCTCGACCCCGGCCGCCGCCAGGTCCGGGTTGGGGTCGTTGACGAAGCCGAGGATCCGGGAAACGGTCGGCCGCACGTTCAGCAGCACCTCGTCGTGGCTGTCGATGTGCGGCGTGACCGTCATCACCAGCCCGATCGGCACGGTGTTGACCTCGGTCTCGAACGTGCGCGTCACGAAGCCCGACTCGGTGGTGTCGGTCTCCACCTGGACGGTGAAATAGACCCGGTTGTCCACCACCTTCAGCACCGCCAGCTGGTTGTTCAGGGCGATGATCTTCGGGCTGGACATCACCTGCACGTCGCCGAAGGTCTCCAGCAGCTTGAGGGTGGCGCTGAGACTGCCATCGGAGGTATTCGGGTCGAAATAGCCGATGGTGGCCTGCGAGACCCCCGATCCGGGCGGGTCGGGCACGTTGAACGCGCCGCCGAGCGTCTGCCCGGTCAGGCTCTGGACGAAATCGAAGCCGTCGGGATCGTTCGCGAGCATCGCCCAGTCGACGCCGGCCTGGTACTGGTCACTGAGGGTGACCTCGACCACGGTGGCCTCGATCAGCACCTGGCGCCGGATGCTCGCCATGACCTGGTCGAGGTAGCGTTGCACCTCGCGATGCTGGCGCTGGGTGGCGCGGACCGTGATGTAGCCGGCCTCGCGGTTGAGCATCACGTAGCGGTCGCCCTCGGGTGCGTCGCCCTCGGCGACCTCGACGTTCAGGATGCCGCCGAGGTTGCGCCGCAGGGTCTGCCAGATCTGCTGCGTGCTCTCGTTGCTGACCGAGGTGCGCGAGTTGTTGGAACCGGCGCCCCCGCCGCCGCTGCCCTCGTCGCCGAAGCCGGTGGAGGCGATCTGGGTCGCGGTGTCGACCGAACTGCTGGCCGTGCGGTCGATGTTGACGTAGGGGACCGGGTAGCTCTCGAGGTAGGGCTCGTCCGCCGCGATCTTGAGATAGTCGTCCTGCAGCTCGTAGCGCACGGCCGCCTGCAGGGTGATGCGCTCGAGCAGGCGCGGCAGGGTCTCGTCGACCGCGTTCAGGGTCACCCGCCCGCCGATGTCGCCGATGATGTCGATCTCGAGATCGGCATCGCGCGCCAACGCGAACAGCAGTTCCTTCAGCGGCACGTCGTTGACGACGACCGTGTAGCGCTCCAGCTCGCGGTCGGTATCGGGCGGCGGCGGCAGCGGTGCCTCGGTGACGGGCTCGGGGATGTCGGCGGCCGTCGTCTGCGTGGCGTCGGTGTCCGCCCCGGCCTGGATGTGTCCCGCGCCGGGGTCGTAGCTGCGCTGGGTCGTGCAGGCGGCCAGCAGGAGGGCGCAACCGAGCGCGAGCGGCCAGCGCCCGCGGGTCGCGGCACCCGTGCCGGCGGCGGCAGATGGCGCAATCATTGACTGTCTCCCCCGGGTGCGAACACGGCAATACCGGCGCCCTGCACCGATTCGGCCCAACGGCTCGCCCAATCCGGATTTTGCAGCAGTATCCATGCCATGGTCCCGCCCACAACCAGCAGCAACGCGAGCGATGCGCCCAGCAACAGGCGTCGCGGGCGCCGCCGCGGCGCGGCCTCGCGATCGCGCTCGGCGCGGCGCACGTGGCGCCGGGTCACGGTATGGGTGCCGTCGGCGTAGGCGGCCATCAGGGTCTTGTCCGCCAGCACGTTCAGCCGCCGGATCAGCCCCTGGGCATGCTGGTTGAGCCGACGGGCGTTGGCCCGCGAGAACAGGTCCGGGCCGCGGTAGCCGACCGCGCGCAGCCGGAAGTTGAGATACTCGGAGGCGTTCTCGTCGCTCAGCGGCCGCAGATCGAAGCTGTGCGTGATGCGCTCGCGCAACTGGCGGATCTCGTTGGTGTCGAGCTTGTCGTCGAGCTCGGGCTGGCCGAACAGCACGATCTGCAACAGCTTGGAATCGTCGGTCTCGAGATTGGACAGGAGGCGCACCGTCTCCAGTGTCTCGAGGGGCATGCTCTGCGCCTCCTCGATGAACACCACCACCTGGCGTCCCTCGGCATGCCGCCGCACCAGGTCCTCGTGCAGCTTGTGCTGGATCACCAGCATCCGGCCCGACATCGGCTGCAGGCCGAGCTCGAAGGCGATCGCCAGCATGACGTCGTCGGCGCCGAGGCCGGGATTGACCAGGTACACGAGGTCGACGTGCGACGGCAGGCGGTTGGCGAGCATGCGCGAGAGCATGGTCTTGCCGCTGCCGACCTCGCCCACGACCTTGACGATGCCCTCGCCGCTCTCGATGGCCCAGGCCAGGGCCTCGAGCACCGCGCCCCGCTCGCCGCCGGGGTAGAACACCCGGGTATCCGGGGTGATCCGGAATGGCGGCTGGTCGAGGCCGAAGTGCTCGAGGTACACCCGTTACTCCTCCTGCCGTTCGCGCAACCGTTCGATCTTGCTGTAGAGAGTGGTGCGGTTGACGTTGAGCATCTTCGCGGCCTTGCTCAGATTGTTGTCGCTCAGGTCCTGGGCTGCCTCGATGAAGGCCCACTCGACCTCTTCCAGGTAGGCGTCGAGGTCGAAGTCGCCCGCGTCGAGCCGGGCCTGCACCGCGGCCGGCGAGGGCACGACGCCACTGCCACCGGCAGGCGCCACGAACGCGCTGGGGTCGAGCTCGTCGTCGAGCTGTTCGGCGCTGATCGTCTGCCCCGGGTACTTGGTGCCCAGCCGGATGACGATGTTGCGCAGCTCGCGCACGTTGCCCGGGAACGGGTATTCCAGCCAGCGCTGGCGCGCCGACTCGTCGAGTGTGAACGGCGGTACCGTGCCCGTGTAGAACTCCTGGAAGTACTCGAGGAGCTGTACTCGATCGTCGCCGCGCTCGCGCAGGGGCGGGATCTGGATCGGCAGGATGGCGAGCCGGTAGTAGAGGTCCTGGCGGAAGCCGCCGCCCTCGACCTCCTCCAGCAGACGCTTGTTGGTCGCCGTGACCAGCCGCGCCGAGGCCGTGCGCGGGCGGGTCTCGCCGACCCGGTAGTATTCGCCCGACTCGATCACGCGCAGCAGCCGCGACTGCAGCGCCATCGGCATCTCGCCGATCTCGTCGAGGAACAGGGTGCCCTCGCCCGCCTCCTCGAAGAAGCCCGGGCGCGCCTGGGTCGCACCGGTGAAGGCGCCCTTGGCATGGCCGAACAGCTGCGCCTCCAGCAACGTCTCGGTGAAGGCCGCGCAGTTGACCGCGACGAAGGGCCGGTCCGCACGGTTGCTGGCGTCGTGCAGCCGGCGCGCGATCAGCTCCTTGCCGGAACCGGATTCGCCCTCGATCAGCACCGGGAACGGCGCGTCAGCGAACTGCGCCACCTGCCCGCGCAGGGCCTCCAGCGCCGGGCTGTCGCCGAAGAGCATCTGCTCCTGCGGCGGCTTCTCGCTCGCGTCCTCGGCGTCGAGCAGCATCAGCTGGTGGTTGAGCCGCGCCTTCAACAGGTCGGGCTCACAGGGCTTGGCGATGAAGTCGGCCACGCCGAGCGCGAAGGCATGCTGCAGGTTCTCCGGGGCGTCCTGGCCCGACAGGGCCAGCACGCGCATGCGCGCGTTGTGCGCCAGCAGCTCCGGGATCAAGGCGAAGCCCTCGTCGGGCTTGTGCGGGTACGGCGGCAGGCCGAGGTCGACCAGCGCCAGCGCCGGCGCCGGCGACAGCTGCTGCAGGATGTCGTTCGCCTCGCGCCGGGTCTCGGCGA
>JAWWAE010000062.1:0-11751 GCA_033721835.1 Halofilum sp. (in: g-proteobacteria)
ACGGGTTTCGCTCCGCTGGGGCGGAGCGAGGTACTTTCTTGGGGCCAACAAAGTACCCAAAGAAGCCGGGCGCTGGTTGCCGCGGCCGGGCCCGGGCTGGGCCCGGACCCGGCTCCCCTGTGCTTCTCGCGACGGGCGGGGCGCGCAGACGCGACTTCCTGTCGCGACTGCGCGGGCCCGCCATCCCTGGCGGGCCCCCTGTCGGGCCTTCTCCGCCCGCCGCTGCGATGCTCGGCGCGGCAAAGGCGCGGGAGAGGGCACATGCTGCTGCACGCCCCCACGCGGCGACCGGACCGGCGGCGTCGGGGGAGCGCTTCTTTCGTCCCTTTCTTGTCGCCACAAGAAAGGGACCCGCTCGGCTTCCGCCGAGCGGAACCCGCCGAGGTCGCAACCGACGACGCGATCACGCGAGTGCTCGCGTCAACGTGCGGCCCCCTCGTCGTCGACGCCCGATGTCGGCGTTTGGTTCACCCCAACCCGACGGGTATACTCCCGCGGCGTTCGCGCCGCCCTCTTCTCCACCCGCTGGACCCGAGCCGCATGGACCGGATACCCGAATTCATCTCCAATCACCCGCTCATGATCGCCGCGCTGGTCGCCACGATCGGCATGATCGTGTTCATGGAATACCAGCGCGCGACCCAGGCGGCGAAGAACCTTTCACCGTCCGCGGCGACGCGCCTGCGCAACAGCGAGGACGCAGTGTTCATCGATGTGCGGCCGCGCAAGAGCTACGAGGCCGGTCATCTCCCCGGCGCGCAGAGCGTGCCGCTGAATGAGCTCGAGCAACACCTGAAGCAGCTGGAGAAGCTCAAGGGCGTGCCGTGGATCCTGTATGATGAGGGCGGGATGCAGGCGCAGCGTGCGGCGAAGACGCTCGCGAAGAAGGGATTCGGCCCGTTGTATGCACTCGACGGCGGTCTGCCTGCCTGGACCAAGGCCGAGTTGCCGCTGTCGACCGGCAAGAAGCGCAAGAAGAAGGGCTAGGACTGCATCCATGACCGACGAGTCCACCGCCGATTCCTCGCAGGGCCGCATTCAGCTCGAGCGCATCTATCTCAAGGATGTCTCGTTCGAGTCGCCCCAGGCCCCGACGATCTTCACCGACCCGGACAACTGGCAGCCGAAGATGAACCTCCACCTCGAGACCGAGGCGAAGGGGGTCGACGACGAGCGCTACGAGGTCGCGCTGACGGTGACCGTCACCGCGACCGACACCGAGACCACGGTGTTTCTGGTGGAGCTGAAGCAGGCCGGGCTGTTTCGCATCAGCGGATTCGACGACAAGACGCGCAATCACGTGCTGGGCACGGCCTGCCCCAACATGCTGTTCCCGTTCGCGCGCGAGAACCTCGATCACCTGGTGCAGAAGGGGGGCATGCCGCAGTTGTTGTTGCAGCCGATCAACTTCGAGGCGCTGCAGGCACAGCAGGCCGCGCGCCAGGCCAATCCCTCCACGGGCACCGGCGACGGTGCCGCGGCGGAGACCTCCCCGGGCAACGGCGCGGCCGACGACCGCTGATTCCATGAGCGACTCCGGCCGCCCGCGTATCGTCGTACTCGGGGCCGGCGCCTGGGGCACGGCGCTGGCGGCTGCGCTGGCGCGCAACCCGGTCGACGTCGTGCTCTGGGGGCGCGATCGCGATGCGATCGAGCGCATGGAGAAGGCCCGCGAGAATGCCCGCTACCTGCCGGGACAACCCCTGCCCGAGCGCATCGAGTTGAGCCACGACCTCACGGCCGCCACTGGCGAAGCCACGGCGCTGGTGTTCTCGACGCCGAGCCACACCTTCCGCGAGCTGCTGCGGGCCGTCGCGCCACGCTGTCCGTTTCTCTGGTCGTGCAAGGGCGTGGAGCCCGACAGCCTGCGACTGATGCACGAGGTGGTCGCCGAGGAACTGGCCGAGCCACCGCCGCACGGCACCATCTCCGGCCCGAGCTTCGCCCGCGAGGTGATGGCGGGGATGCCAACGGCGCTGACGGTGGCCTCGGCCGACGCCGACTTCGCCGCGCGCGCCGTCGGCTGGTTCCACGGCAAGACCATGCGGGCCTACACCAATCCCGACGTCACCGGGGTGGAGGTCGGGGCGGCACTGAAGAATGTGCTCGCGATCGCCTGCGGCGTTGCCGACGGCCTGGGCTTCGGGGCGAATGCGCGCGCCGCCGTCATCACGCGTGGGCTGGCGGAGCTGATGCGCCTGGGCGAGCGCATGGGCGGGCGCCGCGAGACCTTCATGGGGCTCGCCGGCCTGGGCGACCTCGTGCTGACCTGCACCGACGACCAGTCACGCAATCGCCGCTTCGGGCTGGCGCTCGCGCGCGGATTGTCGGTCGACGAGGCCTGCGCCGAGATCGGCCAGGCGGTCGAGGGGCTGCGCACGACCCGGGCCGCGGCGGCGCTGGCCCGGCGGCACGGGGTGGACATGCCGATCGTCGATCAGGTGCACGCAGTGCTGTATCAGGGCCGCGACGCGCGCACGGCGGTGCAGGCGCTGCTGGAACGCGATCCGAAGCAGGAGATCCCGCACCCGCAGGCGTGACGGCTCAGTCGCCGCCGCTTCCGGCAAAGCCCTGCTGGCGCCAGGCCTCGAAGACCGCGACCGCGACCGAGTTGGCGAGGTTCATGCTCCGGCTCGATGCGCGCATGGGAATACGGATCCGCCGCCGTTGCGGCACCTCCGCCAGCACGTCCGCCGGCAGGCCCGCCGTCTCCGGCCCGAACAACATGGCGTCGTCTTGCGACCACTCGACATCACAATGACCCCGCGTGCCGCGCGTGGTGAATGCGAACAGGCGTGCCGGCTTCGCTCTGGCGAGGAACGCCGCCAGGGATTCGTGCTGTTCGATGCGCGCATACTCGATGTAATCGAGTCCCGCCCGCCGCAGCTCGCGGTCGCGCAGCGCGAATCCGAGCGGGTGGATCATGTGCAGGGGTGCGCCGGTATTGGCGCACAGCCGGATGATGTTGCCCGCGTTCGGCGGGATCTCGGGCCGGTAGAGGACGACGGCGGGAAGCGGGTTGGGATCGCAGGCTGGCATTGGCGCAGGAAAACGTGTAGAACACGCCGCTAAAGCCGGCATGCATCTGGTTGGGTATAGTCAATGAGACCATAAGTTGCTGGGCTACTTCAGGAAACGCAAGTCCCGACCGCGCACCCTCCTCGGCGTCGCGTTCGGGAACCGCGGCATCGCCGCCGGACGCGTCCGACTCCCGCGACGCGACGACCTCCCCTCCCTCGGAAAATCGACCTGGCTCCCGCATGCGGCGGGTGAGTCGGGCGCCACCGCGCTTGCCGCATGGGTCGAGGACAACCGCCTGCGCGGCTCCCCCACCGTCGGCGTCATGGCGCCCGGCGAGTACCAGACCCTGCAGGTCGAGGCGCCGGCAGTACCGAAGAACGAAATGCGGCAGGCAGCGGCGTGGCAGGTGCGTGACCTGATCGACTTCCCGCTGGACCAGGCCGTCATCGATACCTACGATCCGCCCGAATCCACCCAGCGCGCCCAGCACCATGTCAACGTGGTGGTCGCCCAGCGCAGTGCCGTTGCCGAGCGCGTCGACGAGCTGCGGGGTGCCGGCCTCGAGATCATCGCCATCGACATCCCGGAGCTGGTGCAGCGCAACATCTGCGCCCGGCTGCCGGGAGGGCGTGGCGGGCACGCCCTGCTCGCGCTCGACGAGGCGAGCGGTCTGCTGACGCTGTTTCGAGACGGCGAGCAGTTCCTGGCGCGCACGCTCGAAATCGGGGTCGATCAGCTCGCGCACGAGGGCGCGGACGCGGTCGACACCCTGGTGCTCGAGGTGCAGCGCTCGTTCGACTACTTCGAGAGCGCCCTGTCGCAACCGCCCCTGACCGCACTGTACGTCTATCCCGGCGTGGACACGATCGTGGAACTGGTCGAATCGCTGCAGGCCAACCTCGCCAACGTGCAGTGCCGTCCGGTCGCGCTCGAGGACCTCGTGTCACTCGATGGCGATCCCGTGCACGATGGGGCGGGCCTGTTGCACGCGGTCGGGGCCGGACTGCGCGGACCGGTGCCGGGGGGCTGATGCAACAGATCAACCTCTATCAGGAGCAGTTCCACGAACGGCGCGATCCGCTCGATGCGCGACATCTCGCTGGCGCCCTGTTGCTGCTGCTGATCGCGCTGGCCGCGTGGTCCGGCTGGCTCTACCAGCGGGCCGATACGACTGCAGCGCGACTCGCCGTCGCCGAGCAACGGCGCGACCGGGCCGAGCAGCAGGTCCTGGCGCTGCGTGCGCAGGTCGAGCGCTCGCAGGACCAGCAGTCGGGGACCGAGGATGCGAGCGGCCGGCTGCGCCGTGAACTGGCGGCCAAGCGGCGCATGCTGGACTATCTCGAGACCGGCCCCATGGCCCGCCGCGACGGCTTCTCCGCGCACCTCGCCGGCCTCTCGCGGCGGGTGGTGGATGACCTCTGGTTCCACCGGATCGTGTATCAGCACGGTGGCCAGAAGCTCCGCTTCGAGGGCCACGCCCTGAAGGCGGGCGATGTCCCGCGCATGATCGCCGCCCTCGGCGAGGAGCCGGTCTACGCCGGTCACGCCTTCCGCTCGCTGGTGATCGAACGGCCCGAGGAGGCCGACTGGCGGGTCGATTTCGTGCTGGCGAGTGACGCGCCCGACAACGCCGACAGCGGCACCGGTTCGGGGAGGCGGAGATGAGCCTGGCCGAACGCATCACGGCGCTGGAGGCGGCGATCAACGCGCGTGCGGTGCGCGAGCGCGTGCTCCTGTTCTGCGCCGTGGCGGTGGTGCTGTTGCTCGCCTGGGACGTCGCGTTCCGGGCGCCGCTGGCGCAGCAGGTGCGGGCCGACCGGCAACGGATCGAGCAACTGCAGAGCGAGACGGCGTCGTACGAGTCGGCGCGGGTGCAGCTCTCGCGTCAGCTCACCGGCGAAGAGGATGGCGATGACCTCGCCGGCCGGCTGCGCGAGCAGCTGGAACGGGTCGACCGCGAACTGGCCGCGCGCACGCTGCGCGTGATCACGCCCCGACAGATGGTGGCCGTGTTGCGCGACATGCTCGACGACTCGCCCGGGCTGTCGCTGATGGCACTGCGCAATCTCGGCTCGCGGCCGGTGATCCGCGAGGACGGCGGTGGCGGCACGGCCGAAGACCAGGCGCAGGGGGTGCCGCGCGTCTTCCGCCACCGGATCGAGTTGGTCGTCCGTGGTGACTATTTCACCCTGCTCGAATATCTGGAGCGCCTGGAGGCGCTGGACTGGCAGTTCCAGTGGGATGCGCTGGCCCTGGAGACGGTGGAATACCCACAGGCGGAGGCGCGGCTCGAGCTGTCGACCTTGAGCCTGGCGGAGGACTGGGTCGGTGTGTAGGCGCAGCCGAATCCTGATCGCGCTCGTGATGGCATCGTTCCTGCCGACGGCGTGGGCGCTCGCCGAGTCGGAGCAGCGGCGCGACCCGTTGCGGCCGCCGGGCGAGGTGAAGGCCGAGCCGGTCGCGCGCTTCAACGCCTCGGCATGGAAGCTGACCTCGACCCTGGTCGCGGACGGGCGCCGGGTCGCCATCATCAACGACCGTGCCGTGCAGGCCGGCGACCGCGTCGGCGGTGCCCGCGTGCTCGCGATCGATTCCGGCCGGGTGCGGCTCGACTACCGCGGACGCAAATTCACCATCACGCGGCCGGGCAGCCGTGTGAAAATGCGCAGGCAGCGATGATAGGGATGGCGATGACTGCAACCGGGCTCGACCCTCGCCGGTCGCGCTGGGCGACCGCGCTGCTGGTCGCCCTGTTGCTCGGCGGCTGCGCGAGCAGTGGCGATCGCCGCCCCGGCCAGTCCGAGGGCCCGACTCTCGACCGCATCCGCCAGGCGGTCGAGGACGGCGCCCGCAGCAACGAGGGCGAGGACATGCCGCAGGAGGTGCGCGAGGCGCTGATGCCGGAGGTGGCGCCCGCCCTGCCTGACGGCGCGGGCGAGGTGCGCTTCGACCTGTCGGTCCGCGGGGCAGCGGCGCGCCCGTTTTTCATGGGCCTCGTCGAGGGCACGCCCTACAACATGGTCGTGCACCCGGATGTGGGTGGCAGGGTCACGCTCGAACTCAAGGACGTCACCGTGCCACAGGTAATGGAGATCGCGCGCCGCGTGTACGGCTACGAGTACGAGGAGCAGGAGAACGGTTACATCGTGCTGCCGGCACGGATGCAGTCGCGGATCTACCACGTCGACTACCTCAACGTGAACCGTCGCGGCGAGTCGAACACCCGCGTCAACTCCGGACAGGTCTCGAGCGGTGGCAACGGTGATGGGAGCAGTGACAACGGCGGCCAGTCGCGCACACCCAGCAGCCGCATCCATACCCAGTCCGAGGCCGATTTCTGGGGCCGTCTGCGGGCGACCATCGAGTCGCTGGTCGGCGGCGGCGAGGGCCGCAGCGTGATCGTGGACGCGGACGCCGGCCTGGTGGTCGTGCGGGCGATGCCGGGCGAGCACCGCGACGTGGCCAACTACCTCGAGCGGGCGCAGCAGAGCCTGCAGCGCCAGGTCATCCTCGAGGCCAAGATCATCGAGGTCACGCTGTCCGAGGCGCACCAGACCGGGGTCAACTGGGCGGCGCTCGCCCAGGGCAACAACGGCGATGCCGGCTTCGTCGGCCAGGCCGAGCTGGTCAACGGCACCAATACGGCGCTCGCCGACCCGAACTTCGGGTTGATCGATCCCAACAGCATCGCCGGCGAGACACCCGACTTCGGCGGCCTGTTCGCGGTCGGCGCACTGACCACGGACTTCGCGGCGCTGATCCGCCTGCTCGACACCCAGGGCGACGTGCAGGTGCTCTCGAGTCCGCGCGTGTCGACGGTCAACAACCAGAAGGCGGTGATCAAGGTCGGCACGGACGAGTTCTTCGTCACCGATGTCGAGAGCGACCGGAACACCGGCACGGTGACCACGACCAACACCCTGGACATCGAGCTGACCCCGTTCTTCTCCGGCATCGCGCTCGATGTCACCCCGCAGATCGGCCGCGACGGCAACGTGACCCTGCACGTGCACCCGACGGTGAGCGAAGTCACCGACCAGCAGAAGACGCTGACGGTCGCGGACCAGACCCAGACTCTCCCGCTGGCGTTCTCCTCGGTGCGGGAGTCCGACTCGATCGTGCGCGCGCGCGACGGTCAGGTGATCGTGATCGGCGGGCTGATGCAGGACCAGTCGAACCGCCGGCGCGCGCAGTCGGGCGGCCTCGGTGACATCCCGCTCATCGGGGCCCTGTTCCGCCAGAAGGCGGACAGCAGCCGCCAGAGCGAGCTGGTGATCCTGCTGCGGCCGATCATCGCCGATTCGGGTTCCGACTGGCGCAATGACCTGGACGGCGTATCCAGGCGCCTGCGCGACGGCGGGGCGGCGCAATGAACTACCTGCGCTTCTATGGCCTGCGCGAGGCGCCGTTCTCGCTGACCCCGGACACGGAGTTTTTTTTTGTCACCGGGGTCACCGCGAGGCGCTGAACATCCTGCGCGCGGCCCTCGACAGTGGTGAGGGCTTCATCCGCGTCACCGGCGAGGTCGGCACCGGCAAGACCATGCTGCTGCGCATGCTGCTGAATCGCCTGCACGACAACGAGCACGCCGTCTACATCCCCAACCCGCACCTGATGCCGACCATGCTGCGGGTGGCCGTCGCCCGCGAGCTCGGCGTGATGGCCAACAGCCAGCTCGACCAGAACCTGTTGCTGGTGCGCCTGCAGGACCGGCTGATCGAGCTCGCGGGACAGGGCAAGCGGGTCGTGGTCTGCCTCGACGAGGCGCAGGCGATGCCGGACGAGACACTGGAGGCACTGCGGCTGCTGACGAACCTCGAGACCGAGAAGCGCAAGCTGCTGCAGGTGGTGCTGTTCGGCCAGCCGGAGCTGGACGAGAAGCTCGCCAAGCCCTCGTTGCGCCAGGTGCGCCAGCGGATTGCCTGGTCGTACCGGCTGGAGCCGTACGATCGGGACGACGTGCAGGCCTACGTCGGTCATCGACTCACCGTGGCCGGTCACATCGGTCCGACCCCGTTCGGCGATGACGCGATCGATGAACTGCACCGAGCGAGCGGCGGCATCCCGCGGCTGATCAACATCCTGGCGCACAAGGCCCTGCTGCTGAACTACGGCCGCGGCGGACGCCGGGTGCGACCGGCCGATGTCCGTTCGGCCGCGGCCGACACCGATGGCGCCCTGCAGGTGGCGCCCATCGGCCGCCGCACGGCGCTGCTGGCCGCGGGCGTGATCGTGGCTCTGCTCGGCATCTGGGCCCTCTGGTTCGAGCTGCCATGAGCGTGATCAATCGCATGCTGTCGGACCTGGAGCGCCGTGGCGCGCCGACCGAGCTGCATTCGGATCCGGCCATGATCGGCGATTCCCCACGCATCCGCGGCCGCTGGCGGACGCGGCTGGCGCGCGTATTCCCGGCCGGGCTCGCGGTCGTCCTGCTGGCGATCGCGGCCGTACTCTGGGTCGAGCGCGGGCCCCGGCTGCTGGCCGGCCTGAACCGGAGCGGACCGCCGGCGGCGGCCGCGGAACCGGCCGTCGCGCCCGCACTGATCGGCATCGCCTTCGAGGGCGAGGCCACGCGCCCGCGGCTCGTGCTGCAACTCGACCGCCCGCTCGAGCGCGCGCCCCGCTACACGCGCAGCGGCGCCCATGCCGCGCTGAGCCTCGCTGCCCGCCTCGACCAGCCGTCGCTGCCGGCTCCGCCGGCGGCGCAGCAGGTGTTCCGGGGCCTCACGCTCGACCCCGCGGCGGAGGGGGGAATCCGGTTGCAGCTCGACCTCGCGCCGGCGGCGGGGCTCGAGCTGCGCACGACCGGCGACCGGGTCGTGCTGGCAGGCCGGCTGCCGGAATCGGTGGCCACCACGGGCGCGGACGAGTCGCGGGCGGCTGCGGGCGAGGAAGCCGCGCAGGCGGCCGCGGCCGCCGCGCAGCCCCGCGACACGGAGTCGGCCGCGGCCGATACCGAGCGGGAGATCGAGGGGCAGCGCCAGACGGCGGCGGCGTCCGCCAGCGCCGCTGCGGGCGAGCGCGCTGCCGCTCCCGCCGCCAATCACGCCGATCCGGAGCCCGCGACCGCCGCCGGCCAGACCGAGCAGGCGCCCGCGCCCCGTGTGCAGGCGTCGGCACCCGCGGAACCGGCCCGCTCGGAGAGAACCGTTGCCGACTCGTCCGCCACCGGGAGCGGGTCGGACGGTGCCGGTACGCAGTCGGTGCGCAAGAGCCAGTCGATGTCGCCGGAGATGCGGGCCCGTCGGCGCTACCGCGACGGCCGCCGCGCGCTCGGGGACGGCAAGCTGAGCGAGGCGCGGCGCCTGCTGGGCGTGGCCCTGGAGCTCGACCCGGCGCTGCACGCCGCGCGCGACCTGCTGGTCAGCCTGGCCCGCCGCGCGGGCGAGACCGATACGGCACGTGCCTTGCTAATCGAGGGGGCGGAGCGCGCGCCACAGCGGCTGCAATACGCCATGCCACTGGCGCGGCTGCTGGTCGACGTGGGCGAACTGGACCGGGCCGCCGGCGTGCTGGCGCGCGCCCGCGCCGCGGGCACCGGCAACGCCCGCTACCATGCCCTGACCGCCGCGGTGGCACAGCGCCGGGGCCGGCACGAGCAGGCGGCGCGCGAGTACACGCGGGCACTGGAGATCGATGCCGACAACGGCCTGTGGTGGCTGGGGCTCGGGGTCTCGCTGGCCGCCAGCGGGCATCCCGAAGAGGCGCGGGCGGCACTGCGCGAGGCCCGGGCCAGTGGCGACCTGAGCGAGGGGCTCGATCGCTGGGCAGAGGGCCGCATCGACCAACTGGGCGGCGGCAGGGAAGGGTAATCCGATGGCACGGCGGCAGAAGATCCGGCTCGGCGACCTGCTGGTCCGTGATGGCCTGATCGACGAACAAAAGCTCAAGCGGGGCCTCGAAGAGCAGAAGCTGCGCGGGCGCAAGCTGGGCGCGACCCTGATCGAGCTCGGTTACGTGACCGAGGACCAGGTGCTGGACTCGCTCGCGCGCCAGCTCAACCTCGAACGCGTACGGCTCGACCGCTACGAGTACGACCCCGAGCTCGTGCGCCGCCTGCCCGAGACCCAGGCCCGCCGGTTCCGCGCCATCGTGCTCGCCGAGCAGGGCGACGAACTGCTGGTCGGCATGGCCGATCCCACCGACATCTTCGCCTTCGACGAGCTGTCGCGGCAGCTGAAGAAGACCATCCGCCCGGCCGTGGTCAGCGAGGGCGAGCTGGTGCGGATGATCGACCGCGTCTATCGCCGCACCGACGAGATCAGCCACCTCGCCGAGGCGCTCGGCCAGCAACTGTCCGACAGCGACTACGATATCGAACGCCTGATCGAGGCCGAGGCGGAATCCGACGTCCCGGTCGCCAAGCTGCTGAAGTCGATCTTCGAGGACGCGATCCAGGTCGGTGCCTCCGACATCCACATCGAGCCCGACGAGAAACTGCTGCGCATCCGCCAGCGGGTCGACGGCGTGCTCAACGAGCAGGAGATGAACGAGAAACGCATTGCCTCGGCGCTGGTGCTGCGCCTGAAGCTGATGGCCGGTCTCGACATCTCGGAGAAACGCCTGCCGCAGGACGGCCGCTTCAACATCCGGGTGAAGAAGCGGCCGATCGATGTCCGCATATCGACCATGCCGGTGCAGCATGGCGAGTCGGTCGTGATGCGGCTGCTCGACCAGGGCGGGGACATGCTCGACCTGGAGCAGCTCGGCATGGGCGAGAAGCTGGTGCAGCGGTTCCGCCGGGCCGTGCACCACCCCTACGGCCTGGTGCTGGTCACCGGCCCCACCGGCAGCGGCAAGACCACGACCCTGTATGCGGCGCTGAAGGAGCTCAACGAGGCGGGCAAGAAGATCATCACCGCGGAGGACCCGGTCGAGTACCGACTGCCGCGGGTCAACCAGGTGCAGGTGCAGAACAAGATCGGGCTCGACTTCTCGCGCATCCTCCGTTCCGCCCTGCGCCAGGACCCGGACATCATGCTGGTCGGGGAGATGCGCGACGCCGAGACGGCGGAGATCGGCCTGCGGGCGGCCCTGACCGGCCACATGGTGCTCTCGACCCTGCACACGAACGATGCCATCGGCACTGTCGATCGCCTGCTCGACATGGGCGCCCCCGGTTACATGGTCGCGGCGACGCTGCGCGCCGTGGTCGGCCAGCGACTGCTGCGCCGCATCTGCCCCACCTGCCGCGAGCCCGCGCGGCCCGACCCGGCGCAGCAGGCGTGGCTGGAGGGGCTGCTGGGCGAGGAGCGCGCGCGCAAGCTGTCGTTCCATATCGGGCCCGGCTGCGGCCACTGCAATCAGACCGGCTACCAGGGCCGGATCGGCATCTACGAGCTGCTGGAGCCGAACGACGCCATGCGCACGGCCCTGCGCAAGGACGATACCGACGCCTTCTCGCGTCTAGCACGGCGCTCCGGGGGGTACCGGCCGCTGGTCGCGAGTGCCCTCGAGCTGGCCGCGCGCGGCGTCACCACGCTAGCCGAGGCCGAGCGCATCGCCGGCGAGGTCGAGCAGCCGGCCGAGGACGTGGCGCGCGCCACCAGGCCTGCGGGCACGGCGGCGGCGCGCGGGAGATCCGATGCCGAGGTTTGAGTACAGCGGTCGCGATCGCAGCGGCGCAAAAACCGCCGGCACGATCGAGGCCGGCTCGCTCGACGCGGCGGCCGGGCAGCTGTTCGAGCTGGGCGTCACGCCGCTCGACATCCGGGAACGCCAGCAGCGGGA
>JAWWAE010000063.1:0-11706 GCA_033721835.1 Halofilum sp. (in: g-proteobacteria)
GTGCTCGAGCAGTTCCATGCAGGCGACCACGTCGAAGCCGCCGGGCTCCGCGGCCGCCAGCCCCTCGGTGTCGACCTGGCGGTAGTCGATCTCGAGGCCGGCCTCGGCGGCGTGCCGGCGGGCCACCTCCAGCGCCTCGCCCGCCAGGTCGATCCCGACCACCGTGGCGCCGCGCCGTGCCAGCGCCTCGGCCAGGATGCCGCCGCCACAGCCGACGTCGAGCACGCGCTTGCCCGCGAGGCCGCCCGCGCGCGCCTCGATCCACCCGAGCCGCAGCGGGTTGATATCGTGCAGCGGCCGGAATTCGCCGTCGGGGTCCCACCAGCGCGAGGCCAGGGCGTCGAACTTGCCCACCTCGTGCGGATCGACGTTGTCGCGCTGGCCGGTGCTGCTCATTGCCCCCCCGGCCGGCCGCCCGCCGCGATCTTGCGCCGCCAGTGCTCACAGCGGGAATGGATGTCCTCGGCATCGAGCGTGATCAGCTCGCCGTCGCGCAGGTGCTGGCGGCCGGCGACCCACACGTCGGTCACCTGCTGCCGGCCGGCGGCGTAGACCAGCTGCGAGGTGACGTCGTAGACCGGTTGCGTCTGCAGCCGGCCGAGGTCGACCGCGGCCAGGTCGGCGGCCTTGCCGGGCTCGATCGAACCCGTGACGTCGCCGAGGCCGAGCAGGCGGGCACCGTTGATCGTGGCCATGCGCAGCGCCACCCGTGCGGAGACGGCCGCGGCATCACCGGCAACGGCCTTGGCGAGCAGTGCCGCGGTGCGCATCTCGCCGAACAGGTCCAGATCGTTGTTCGAGGCCGCGCCATCGGTACCGAGCCCGACGTTCACCCCGGCCTGTTGCAGCCGATGCACCGGGCAGAATCCGCTCGCCAGCTTCAGGTTGGCCTCGGGACAGTGCACGACGTGCGCGCCGGCCTGTGCGACCAGATTGATCTCGTCGTCGTTCAGCGCCGTCATGTGCACGGCCGAGAAGGCGGGTGACAGCAGCCCCAGGTCGGCCAGCCGCTGCAGCGGGCGCCGGCCGTCGCCGGCCACGGCATCGTCGCATTCGCCCTGGGTCTCGTGCACGTGCATCTGGATCGGGACGTCGAGTTCGTCGGCGTAGGTGCGCAGCCGTTCCAGCGGGCCATCGGAGACGGTGTACGGCGCGTGCGGGGCAAAGGCGGTGCTCACCAGCGGGTGACTGCGATAACGGTCGTGCAGTGCGAGGCCCTTCTCGAAGTATTCGTCCGGTCCATCGGCGTACTGCGTCGGGAAGTCGAGCAGGATCATGTCGATCACGGCCCGCACACCGACTTCCTCGACCACACGTGCGCTGGCCTCGGGGAAGAAGTACATGTCGTTGAAACAGGTGATCCCGCCGGCCAGCATCTCGGCCAGTGCGAGTTCGGTACCGTCATGGACGAAGGTCTCGTCCACCCACTTGCCCTCCGTTGGCCAGATGTGTTCCTGCAGCCATTCCATCAGCGGCAGGTCGTCGGCGAAGCCGCGCAACAGCGTCATGGCGGCGTGGGTATGCGCGTTGACCAGCCCCGGCATCAATGCGTGCTCGGGATAGTGGTGCACGTCTACGTGGGGCCAGCGCGTACTCGCCTGCGCGGTCGGCACCAGGTCGAGAATGCGGCCGTCGCGCACGGCGACCACGTGGTCGGTGAGTACACGATCGTCGTTGTCGACGGTGACGACCCAGCGCGGCTCCAGCAGGAAGTCGGGGGTCTCGGTCATGGCGCGCACGATACCGCCGGGGGCGGGGAGCGACAAGGCGAGCGTGGATGGGCACCGGGATGCCGTGGCGCGCACCCGGTCGACACCGGCCGGGGCCAATCGTAGTATCGCGCCATGCCGATCGGAGTAGCGCCATGAGCGAGCCAAGGAGCCTGCTGATCCGGATCTTCGCGCGCGACGAGCCGGGACTCGTCTCGGCGATCTCGCGCTGCCTGTACGAGCTGGATCTCAACCTCGGTGATACGGCATTCGCCGTGCTCGGCACCGGGGCGGAGTTCACGGTCGTGGTCGAGGAACCGGTCCCGGTCGCGATCGAGGAGATCGATCGCAATCTGCGCGAGTTGCCGGAACTGGACGACGCCGAGATCACGGTCGAGGAGTTCGATATCGAGCCGGTGCATGGGCCCTCGGCCCAGATCACCCATCGGATCGTCATCCGCGGCAAGGACCAGCCCGGCCTGATCGCCCGCCTGTCCGAGGTATTCGGCGACTACGGCGCGAACATCGTGCGCCTCAACGCCGAGCGCATCCCGGAGGGCCGGCGCTCGGTCTACGTGATCCGGCTGGCGGTCTGGCTGCCCGAGGGCCGGGCGGAGGCCTGCCTGTCGGCGGTCACCAACACGGCGCGCCAGCTCCAGCTCGAGTCGCAGTGGCACCGGGTCTGATGCGGCGTGACCGGGTCGCCGCCGCGCTCGGTGCCGCCGTCTGCTTCGCCGCGGTCGTCTATGCTGTCGTCTGGCTGCAGGGCCGGCTCGGCCTCGAGCCCTGCCCGCTGTGCGTGCTGTCGCGCGTGGCGTTCGTCACGGCGGGCACGGTCCTGTTGCTGGCCGCCCTGCACGGCGCGGGCGTGGCCGGCCAACGTGTCTACGCGGGCCTGGCGCTGCTGCCGCTGCTCGCCGGCATCGGCATCGCCGGTCGCCACCTCTGGCTGCAGGGCCTGCCGCCGGAGCGGGTCCCGGCCTGCGGACCCGACCTCGCCTACATCCTCGAGTCGTTTCCGCTCATGCAGGCGCTCGAGCTCATCCTGCGCGGCTCGGGCTCCTGTGCCGAGATCCAGTGGCGCTTCCTCGGCCTCTCGATCCCGGGCTGGACCCTGATCCTGTTCGCCGCGCTGGCCGCGGGCACGCTGTGGCTGCTGCTGCGCCCGGTGCGCGACTGATGTCGCGCAGCGTGGAGCGCTTCCGCGCCGCGCTGGCGGCCGCCGGGCTGGCCGACACGATCACCGAGCTCGACGCGCACGCGCGCACGGCGCAACAGGCCGCCGAGGCACTCGGCTGCGAGGTCGGCCAGATCGTGAAATCCCTCGTGTTCGCCGACGCGGACGGCAACCCCTTGCTGGTACTGGCCGCCGGCGACGTACGGGTGGACGAGCGCCGTGTCGGCCGCTTGCACGGTGCCCCGGTGTCGCTGGGTGGCGCCGGTTTCGTGCGGGAGGTGTCGGGCTACGCCATCGGCGGCGTGCCGCCGTTCGGGCACCGGCGCGCGTTGCCGGCGCTGGTCGATCGCAGCCTCGATCGTCATGCGCGGCTCTGGGCCGCCGCGGGTACGCCGCGGCACGTGTTCTCGCTGGCGCCGGTCGAGCTGCTGGCCACGGCCCGGGGTCAGTGGTCGGAGGTGGGCGACCCGCCGGCATGAGTCGCGGCCAGCCGGTCGCGCTCCTGTTGCAGGTGTTCGCTGACCGCGACCGGGTAGGGCGCCGCCTCCGCCGCCTGGTCGGGCCGGCGGAGGTGCGCCGGCAGGGCCGCGCGCTGGGCGGCGGCCCGCTCGCGGATCGCCGCCAGCGGTTCCGGCGGATCGAGCCGGGCGCCGCCACGCATGACCGTCTGCAGCAGCGGCTCGCCGGCCAGGGCCTCGCCGCCGGCGGCGATCGTGTCGCCCTCCATTCGGCCCTCCCGCCAGTTCCGGAACACCTGTTTCGGACCCGGCAGCGAGGCCTTGCCGGCCGAGGTCTTCATGCGCGGTTCGTCGTCGCAGGCGACCAGCTTGTAGGCGCAGTCGAGCGACGGCAGGTCGCCCGACACCACCAGCTCGGTGCCGACCCCGAAGCCGTCCACGGGGGCGCCGTCGGCGACCAGTGCGGCAATACGGTGCTCGTCCAGTCCCCCGGAGACGATGATCGCGACCTCGCCCAGGCCGGCGTCGTCGAGCAGCGAACGTGCCTCCCGGCTGCTCGCCCCGAGGTCGCCGGAGTCGATGCGAATCGCGCGGACCGAGAACGCGCTGCCGAGTTCCTCGGCCAGCCGGATCACGTTGCGCACCCCCTCCAGCGTGTCGTAGGTGTCGACCAGCAGGGTGGTATCGGGGTAGTGCGCGACGAATCGACGGAAGGCCTCGAGCTCGTCGCGGTGTGCCTGAACGAAGCTGTGCGCCATCGTGCCGACTACGGGCAGCTCGTGGCGCTGGCCGGCCACCATGTTCGAGGTCCCGGCGCAGCCGCCGATCCAGCTGGCGCGTGCGGCGGCGATCGCGGCATCCACCCCGTGGGCGCGGCGGGCACCGAAATCGACGACGTTGCGCCCCGCCGCCGCATCGACCATGCGCGCGGCCTTGGTCGCGATCAGCGACTCGAAATGAACGTGGTTCAGGACCCGTGTCTCGAGCAGCTGCGCCAGCGGCAGCGGCGCCCGCAGGCGCAGCAGCGGCTCGTCGCCGAACACTGCCGTGCCCTCGGGCACGGCGGTCACCTCGCCCTCGAAGCGGGCCGCGGCGAGCCAGTCGATGAACGACCGGCTGAAACGCTCGAGTGAGTCGAGGTAGGCCAGCTCGTCATCCGTGAAGCCGAATTGCTCCAGCGCCGCCAGCACGGCCTCCAACCCGGCCGCAATCACGTACGGGCGCTCCGGCTCGGGATGCCGGAAATACAGCTCGAACTCGGCGTCCACCGTCAGGCCGTCGGCGACGTAGGCCTGTGCCATCGACAGCTCGTAGAGATCGGTGAACAGGCTGCCGCCGGGAATGGTGAGCGGCCCGGCGTTCGGAGGCGTCACGCCGCGGCTTCGATCCGCGCGCCGGCCGCCCGCATCGCCTCGAGCGCGCGCTCGCCGTCACCCGGGTTGGCGTTCACGGGCCGCGTGGCGTCGGCGATCAGGTGGGTCTCGAACCCGGCCTCACAGGCGTCGAGCACCGTGGCCTGCACGCAGACATCCTGCGCCAGCCCGCCGATCCAGACACGCCGGATCCCGCGCTGGTGCAGGGTGTCGGCCAGGCCCGTGTCATCGAAGGCCGAGTAGTTGTCGCGGTCCTGTGCCTTGCCCTTGCTGACGATCAGGGCGTCATCGGGCAGTTGCAGGTCCGGATGGAACGCCGCACCCTCGGTCTCACGCACGCAGTGCCGTGGCCACGGGCCGCCCTGGGACTCGAAGCTGCAGTGCTCCTCCGGGTGCCAGTCGCGCGAGGCGACCACCAGGATGCCGGCGTCGCGGGCGCGCTCGATCCAGTCGTTGAGCACCGGGACCACGGAATCGCCGCCCTCGACGGCCAGCGCCCCGCCCGGGCAGAAGTCGTTCTGCACATCGACCACGATCAGGGCGTCGGTTTGTTGCAACTCGCTACTCATAATCAACAGGTTAGGAAATGCCTGCCGGGTCGTCAACGCGGTGGCGCACGGGGCGTACCGGGGGCGTTGCCGGTCTGGCCACCGCGTCGGAAAGGGGTGGCGACGGCCCGCTTTGAACGGCCCCGCGCTGGTGCGTCGAATTGACGCCGGACACCGCTGCGATTATGTTCAACTTCCGATCGTGCCCGGCGGCGGGCGCATTCGGCGATCATCGCTCGGAAGTGGGTCATCTCGCACGCGGGCCGAACCGGTCGCGTGTGGCCCCCGCTTCCCGCCCCGCGAGGGAGGGCGTCGCGCCCTCCATTCGCGCAGCGAGATCGCGCTCGATGGCGTGCCGGTTGACGGCCGCGCCGGTCAGCCTGACGCCGCAGCATGACCCACCGCTCACGCGGACGAAAAAACCACAAGGTTAAGGAGTCAGCAATGTCTCTTCGCAAACTCAGTCTCGCGGCAACGACGCTTGTCGCGCTGGCGGTAACGTCGCTGCCGGCTTCGGCCGAAACGTTCATCACGATCGGCACCGGTGGCCAGACCGGCGTCTACTACCAGGTCGGCGGCGCCGTCTGCAAGCTGGTCAATCGCGGCACCAGCGAGCATGGCATCAAGTGCACCCACACGACGGGTGGTTCGGTCGACAACATCAACGGCATCAAGAACGGCGACCTCGACTTCGGCGTGGCCCAGTCCGACTGGCAGTATCATGCCTACAACGGTACCGCGCCGGATGTGTTCCCGAAGCCTTTCAAGAAGCTGCGCGCGGTCTTCTCCGTGCATCCGGAGCCGTTCACCGTCGTTGCCCGTGCCGACAGCGGCATCAAGACCTTCGACGACCTGAAGGGCAAGCGCGTCAACATCGGCAACCCCGGTTCCGGCCAGCGCGGCACGATGGAAGTCGTGATGAAGGAAAAGGGCTGGACCAAGAAGGACTTCGCGCTCGCCTCCGAGCTGAAGTCGGCCGAGCAGTCGCAGGCCCTGTGCGATAACAAGATCGATGCCTTCGTGTTCGTCGTCGGTCACCCGGCCGGCTCGATCGAGGAGGCCGCGACCACCTGTGACGTGACCTTCGTCCGGGTCGAAGGTCCCGCCATCGACAAGCTGGTCAAGGAGAACCCGTACTACGCCAAGACGGTGATCCCGGCCGGCATGTACAAGGGGCAGAACCAGGACGTGCCGGTGTTCGGCGTGGGCGCGACCTTCGTCAGCTCCACGATGACCTCCGAGGACACCGTGTATCACGTGGTCAAGGCCGTGTTCGAGAACTTCCGCCGGTTCACGCGCCTGCACCCGGCGTTCGGCAACCTCGAGAAGGAAAAGATGATCACCAACAACCTGTCGGCGCCGCTGCACGACGGGGCGAAGAAGTACTACAGGGAAGCAGGTCTGATGTGATCCCCGGCCGGGGCGGCACCCCTGTCCGTGTGCCGCCCCGGTTCGGTTTTGCGGCCTGCGGCCGGTCACGGCCATGCCGCGGCAATACCTGCAGTGCGTGACCGCCCCTTGAGGGGCGGGCGCGCGTGCGCGTGATCTCGGCCGGACATTGGGGGATGGGCTGATGAGCAAGCACGACGAGTCGTCGGCGCTTCCTGGCAAGGGCGAACTCGACGACATGGTCGCCGCGGTCGATACCGGCGCCCGTTCGCCGGATAGCCGGCCGGTAATGGTGTTCCTGGCCGCGGTCGCCTTCTGCTGGTCGCTGTTCCAGCTCTGGTACGCCGCGCCACTGAGCTATCAGCTCGGATTCGGCGTCTTCAACTCCACCGAGGCACGCTCGATCCACCTGGCGTTCGCGCTGTTCCTCGGTTATCTCGCCTATCCGGCGACCAAGCGTTCCCCGCGCAACTACATCCCGATCCAGGACTGGATCGTGGCGATCGTCGCCGCCCTGTCGGCGGCCTACCTGTTCATCTTCTACACCGAGCTGGCCGACCGTCCGAACAACCCGACGACGATGGACATCGTCACGGCCTGCGTCGGCGTGGTGCTGCTGCTCGAGGCCACCCGCCGCGCGCTCGGTCCGCCGCTGATGATCGTGGCGATCATCTTCCTCGGATACACGTTCCTCGGCCCGTACGCGCCCGGCATCCTTGCCTGGAAAGGCGCCAGCTTCGGCGCCGTGGCCTATCACCAGTGGATCTCGACCTCCGGCGTGTTCGGCATCGCGCTCGGGGTCTCGACCGACCTCGTGTTCCTGTTCGTGCTGTTCGGTGCGCTGCTCGACGGCGCGGGCGCCGGCAACTATTTCATCAAGGTCGCGTTCGCCCTCATGGGGCACCTGCGTGGCGGACCCGCCAAGGCCGCGGTCGTCGCCTCCGCGTCGACCGGCCTGATCTCGGGCTCGTCGATCGCCAATGTCGTGACCACCGGCACCTTCACCATTCCGATGATGAAACGGGTCGGCTTCAAGGCCGAGAAGGCGGGCGCGGTCGAGGTGGCCTCCTCGGTCAACGGCCAGCTCATGCCGCCGGTCATGGGCGCCGCGGCCTTCCTCATGGTCGAGTACACCGAGACGCCCTACGTCGAGGTGGTCAAGCACGCCATCCTGCCGGCGTTGATCAGCTATATCGCGCTGGTGTACATCGTGCACCTCGAGGCCCGGAAGCAGAACATCAAGCCGTTGCCGCGCTCGACGCCGGCGAAGCCCGGGCGCTGGGCGCTGCTGTCGCCGTTGTTCACGCTCGCGGTCATCGCCGCGATCGCCGGGGTGATGTACGCGCTGTCGGAGCTGTGGTTGGCGCTCGAGAGCAGCAGTGCCCGACTCGTGTTCGTCGCCCTCGCGATCGCACTGCAGTTCGGTGCCTACCAGATCTTCAGCCGGATATCCGCAGGCGACGTTCGCAAGCACGCGGTCTCGACCGGCGTGATCGTGGCCGGCAACGCGGTCATTGGGGCCTTCGGGCTGTTCTTCCTGCTCGACTTCATCAAGGCGACGGCGGGCGATGCGACGATCTACGTCGCGGGTGCGCTGACCATTGCCGTGTACGTGGCGCTGATCAAGTTCTGCTCGCGCTACCCCGACCTCGAGCTCGATGACCCGAACGCGCCGGTGCTGAAGCTCCCGCAGCCGGGCCCGACCATCAAGTCCGGGCTGCACTTCCTGCTGCCCGTCCTGCTGCTCATCTGGTGCCTGATGGTCGAGCGCCTGTCGCCCAGCCTGTCCGCCTTCTGGGCCACGCTGTTCATGATCTTCATCCTGCTGACGCAGCGCTGGCTGTTCGCGTTCTTCCGTGGCGAGGGCGTGGCCGGCACCGTGAAACAGGGGATCATGGAATTCGTCGCCGCCATGATCGCCGGGGCCCGCAACATGATCGGCATCGGAATCGCGACCGCGACCGCCGGCATCATCGTCGGCGCGGTCTCCCAGACCGGCGTCGGCCTGGTGCTGGCCGAGCTGGTCGAGCTGTTGTCGATGGGCAACCTGTTCCTGATCCTCCTGCTGACCGCCATCCTCAGCCTGATCCTCGGCATGGGGCTGCCGACGACCGCGAACTACATCGTCGTGTCGGCGCTGCTCGCGCCCGTGATCGTCACGCTCGGTCAGCAGAACGGGCTGATCGTGCCGCTGATCGCGGTGCACCTGTTCGTGTTCTATTTCGGCATCATGGCCGACGTGACGCCACCGGTCGGGCTCGCCTCGTTCGCGGCGGCGGCGGTGTCCGGCGGCGACCCGATCCGCACCGGCCTGGTTGCGTTCTTCTACTCGCTGCGCACCGCGGTGCTGCCGTTCCTGTTCATCTTCAACACGCAGCTGCTGCTGATCGACGTCGGCTGGATCGAGGGCATCGTCGTCTTCATAACGGCCACACTCGCGATACTCGTGTTCACCGCGGGCATGCAGGGCTACTTCTTTGCCCGCTCGCGGATCTGGGAGACGGTCGTGCTGCTGCTGGTCGCCTTCACTTTGTTCCGCCCCGGCTTCTGGATGGATCGGATCTCGCCGCCCTATGACTGGGTCGAACCGACCCAGCTGGTCGAGGTGCTGGGCGAGGCACGGCCAGGCCAGGTCGTGCGGGCGCGCGTCGCCGGCCTGGACGAGTACGGCGACCCGATCACCTTCTCCGCCCAGATCCCGGTGATGGAGGGCGAGGACGGCGAGGCGCGGCTGGAGAACTTCGGCCTGTTCCTGCTGGAGCAGGACGGCGAGGTGCTGATCGACGGTACCGAGTACAACTCGCGCGCCGCCGATGCCGGTTTCGACTTCGACCAGCGCCTCACCGAGGTCGGCAGGCCGCTGCCACAGCCGCCCAAGGAACTCATGTGGCTCCCGGCGTTCGTGGTGCTGGGACTGATCGGCTGGATGCAGTACCGGCGCCGCGCCCGCGAGGAACACGCGGAGGACCAGGCGGCACAGCAATCGGCGTCCTGACGGGATCGAGGTACCAGGTCATGTACAAGAACATCCTGCTGGCGGTGGACATCGATTCCGAGGAGTCGTGGAAGCGCGCGATGCCGGCGGCCGTCAATGCCTGCCAGCACGACGACGCCACACTGCACGTGCTGATGGTGGTACCGGACTTCGGCATGTCCATCGTCGGCTCGTTCTTCCCCGAGGGTTACGAGAAGCAGGCGCTGGAGCGGGCGCACGAGCACATGGAGAGCTTCGTCAAGGAGCACGTGCCCAAGGGCGTGCCGGTCGAGGTCCACGTCGGCCACGGCCGCCCGTACGAGCAGATCCTCGAGACGGCCAAACGGATACCGGCCGATCTCATCGTCATGGGCCCGCATCGACCGGGGGCGGAGGACTACCTGCTCGGCTCGACCGCGTCCCGGGTGGCGCGCTTCGCCAAGTGCTCGGTGCTGATCGCACGTAACTAGGGTCTGCGGCTGCCAGTGCGGCCGGTACCCGCGTTGCGGGTGTCGGCCGGTTCCGTGGATACTCGCCCCGATGAGCCACGTCTTCCATCGCGATCCGCGTGCCGAGCTGCCGGTGGCCGTGCGCGGCGACGGCCCGTACATCGTCGACGCCGACGGTCACCGCTATCTCGATGCCTCCGGCGGGGCGGCCGTGTCGTGCCTGGGCCACAGCCACCCGGCGGTGATCGAGGCCATCCGCGATCAGGTCTCGCGGCTGGCCTATGCGCATACCGCGTTCTTCACCAACGAGCCCATGGAGGCGCTGGCCGCGACGCTGGCCGAGGCGGCACCGGGGGACCTCGAGCGGGTGTACTTCGTCTCCGGCGGCTCGGAGGCGGTCGAGGCAGCGCTGAAACTGGCGCGGCAGTACTGGGTCGAGCGCGGCGAGCCCGGGCGCAGGCACTTCGTCGCCCGCCGCCAGAGCTACCACGGCAACACCCTCGGCGCACTCGCGGTCGGCGGCAACCAGTGGCGCCGGGAGCCGTTCGAGCCCGTCCTGCTGCGCTCGCACCACATCGCGCCCTGCTACGCCTACCGCGACCGCGCGGCCGACGAGAGCGAGTCCGCCTACGGACAGCGGGTGGCCGACGAGCTGGAGGCGAAGCTCGAGGAACTGGGGCCGGACTCGGTCATCGGCTTCGTCGCCGAGACCGTCGTCGGCGCCACCGCCGGCGCGGTGACCGCGGCGCCCGGCTATTTCCGCCGCATCCGCGAGATTTGCGACCGGCACGGCATCCTGCTGATCCTGGACGAGGTGATGTGCGGCATGGGGCGCACCGGCGCGCTGTTCGCCTGCGAGCAGGAAGGCATCGAGCCGGACCTGGTCGCCGTCGCCAAGGGCCTCGGCGCGGGCTACCAGCCGATCGGGGCGCTGCTGGTCTCCGAGCGCATCTACCAGGCCGTGCGCGCGGGCTCCGGCGCGTTCCAGCACGGCCATACCTACATGGGCCACCCGACCGCCTGCGCGGCCGCGCTGGCGGTGCAGCGCACGATCTGCGAGGACGGCCTCCTGGCGCGGGTGACCGAGCTCGGCGATGGGCTGGCGCAGCGGCTAGAGGTCCGCTTCGGCGAGCACCCGCACGTCGGCGACCTGCGCGGGCGGGGCCTGTTCCGCGGGCTCGAGCTGGTCGCCGACCGCGCGACCGCCGAGCCGTTCCCGCCCGGGCGCCGCATCCACGCGGCCGTGAAGCGCGAGGCGATGGCGCGCGGGCTGATGTGCTACCCGATGTCCGGCACCATCGACGGCCGCAACGGCGCCCACGTGCTGCTGGCGCCGCCGTTCATCATCGGCGACGACGAGCTCGACCTGATCGTGGAGCGGCTCGGCGACGCCATCGACGCGGCCGTCGCCGATGCCTGAGCGCGACGCCGCCGAGCCGCTGGTCGTCACCGTCGCGCCCAACGGCGCGCGCATCGGCCCGCGCGAGCACCCGGCGGTCCCGCTGACGCCGGCCGCGCTCGCGGCCACCGCGGCCGACTGCCTGCAGGCCGGCGCGGCCGTGTTCCACCTGCACGTGCGCGACGACGACGGCGGCCACTCGCTCGACGCCGGCCGCTACCGCGAGGCCA
>JAWWAE010000064.1:0-11386 GCA_033721835.1 Halofilum sp. (in: g-proteobacteria)
GCGCATGCTCCACCTGACCCGCGCCCAGGCCGAGGAGTTCTACGACGTGCACCGGGAGCGCCCGTTCTTCGAGCCGCTGTGCGAGTTCATGATCTCGGGCCCGGTGATGGTGCAGGTGCTCGAGGGCGAGGACGCCATCGCGAAGAATCGCGAGGTGATGGGCGCCACCAACCCGGCCGAGGCCGAGCCGGGCACCATCCGCGCGGACTTCGCGAGCACGATCGACGCCAACGCCGTGCACGGCTCCGACGCGCCGGAGACGGCCGAGCGCGAGATCGCGTTCTTCTTCCGCGACGAGGAGATATGTCCGCGCACCCTGTAAGGTTCCTGCGGCGTGACGGGGTCGAGCGGACCAACCTGCTCGACCTCGACCGGGAGGGCATGCGCGCCTGGTTCGTGGAACTCGGCGAGAAGCGGTTTCGTGCCGATCAGGTGCTGAAGTGGATCTATCACCACGGCGTGACCGATTTCGAGGCGATGACCAACATCGCCAGGTCGCTGCGCGCGAAGCTGTCCGAGCGGGCCGAGATCCGGCCACCGCAGATGCTGACCTGCGCCGACTCGGTCGACGGCACGCGCAAGTGGCTGTTCCGGCTCGACGGCGGCAACAGCATCGAGTGCGTGTTCATCCCCGAGGACGATCGCAACACCCTGTGCATCTCGACCCAGGTCGGCTGTGCGCTGGACTGCTCGTTCTGCGCCACCGCCCGCGCCGGCTTCAATCGCAACCTGACCACCGCCGAGATCGTCGGCCAGGTGTGGCTGGCCAACCGCAGCCTGCTGGCCGACCACCCGCAGGGCGACAACGGCGTCACCAACGTCGTGCTGATGGGCATGGGCGAGCCGCTGCTGAACCTGAAGGCGGTGGTACCGGCGCTGAAGCTGATGACCGACGATCTCGGTTTCGGCCTGAGCAAGCGGCGGGTGACGGTGAGCACCTCCGGCGTGGTGCCGAAGATGGACCGGCTGCGGGAGCTGGTCGACGTCGGCATGGCCGTGTCCCTGCACGCCCCGAACGACGAATTGCGCAACGAGCTGGTACCGCTGAACCGCTCGCACCCGATCGCGGAACTGATGGCCGCCTGCTGGCGCTGGGTCGGCGGGGGCGACCGCCGCAAACACATCATGTTCGAGTACGTGATGCTCGACGGCGTCAATGACCGACCCGAGCACGCGCGGCAGCTGGCCGAGCTGATCGGCGACCTGCCGTCGAAAGTGAACCTGATTCCGTTCAACCCGTTCCCGGGATCGGGCTATCACCGTTCCCCGCAGCCGGCCATCGACGAATTTCGCCGGATCCTCAACGATCGCGGTATATTCGCCATCACCCGGCGTACGCGCGGCGATGACATCGACGCCGCCTGCGGCCAGCTGGCTGGCCAGGTCGAGGATCGCAGCAAGCGCTGGCGCCGCTTCGAGCAGCCGCGATTCGGGGAACGCGTATCGTGACGCATCGGATCACCGCCCTGGCATCCGTGCTGCTGCTGGCGCTGCTGTTCGCCGGCTGCACCACGACCCCCACCGCGGAGGAGCGCTCGCTCAAGAAGGCGGCGCAGATCAACGCGCGCCTCGGCGCCAACTACCTCCGCCAGGGCAGCCTGCAGCTGGCGAACGAGAAGCTGCTCAAGGCGCTGAATCAGGACGACGAGAACGTCGACGCCCACGCAACCTTCGCCCTGCTGCAGATGGAGCTGGGCAAGCCGGACAAGGCGCGCAGGCATTTCGAGACGGCGCTCGACCTGTCGCCCGACGACCCGCAGCTGCAGAACAACTACGGCACCTTCCTCTGCAACCAGGGCGACTACGACGCCGGCATCGAGCATTTCCTGCGCGCGGCGGAGAATCGGCTCTACGGCACGCCGGAGTATGCCTACGCCAACGCGGGGGTCTGTGCCCACGATGCCGGGCGGAGCGACGAAGCACGCGACTACCTGCGCCGGGCGCTGGAGATCGAGCCGCGCCTGCCGTCGGCGCTGCGGGAACTGGCCCGCCTGGAGCTCGAGCGGGGACGGCCGGCCTCGGCCCGCCAGTACCTGGAGCGCTACCATCAGGCCTACGAGCCGACGGCGCAGACGCTGCTGCTCGCCACGCGCATCGAGCGCAGGCTGGGCAACCCCGACGGGGAACGCGAGTTCGGCCGCAAGCTCCTGCGCCAGTTCCCCGACTCCGAACAGGCCGAACGCTTCCTCGAGGAACGCTGACATGACCGAAGACGACGCGCAGCCGAACGTCGAGCGGGGGACGACGCGGCGTCCGGGGCAGGACCTGCGGGCCGCGCGGGAACGCGCCGGCATCGAGCAGGAAGAGCTCGCCACCAACCTGCACCTGACGGTCGACCAGGTGAAGGCGATCGAGGCGGACGACTACGAGCATCTGCCGCCCGCGGCCTTCGTGCGCGGCTACCTGCGTGCCTACGCGCGGGAAGTCGGGCTCAACGCCGACGAGATCGTCGCCGAGTTCGACGCCGCGAGCGGCGAGTCCGGTGACCCGGAGATCGTCCTGCAGGTGGGCGAACCCGACCCGGGCGCCGGGCACGGGCCGATCGTGGCGCTGGTGATCGTGGTGCTGGTCGCCGCCATCGGCATGGGGGCCTGGTGGCTGCAGCAGGACCGCGGGCTGCAGATCGAGGCCGGCGACGCCGTGACCGGCGAGTCGGTGGAGCCGCCGCCCGCGGAGGAGCCCGCCGAGGAGGTGGAGCCGGGCACGGCCGATTCCGGCGAGGACGCGCCACCGGAGCCCGCGGCGCCAGAGCCGCCGGCAGGCGAGGCGGATACCGGGGCGGCCAGCGGTACGGAGGAGCCGGTGAGCGCGGCCGGCGGCAGCGATTCGGCGGCGGCCGCCGAAGCGGAAGCGAGTGCCACGCCGGAGCCATCGGCCGCGCCGGAGGAGCCGGTGGCCGCCGAGGCGGAGACCGCGGCGGAGGCCCCCGCCGCCGATGGCACGACGGACGCTGGCGACGCCGCCGCGGACAGCGCGGCGGAACCGGAGGCCATGGTCGCCGAGGGCGAGCAGCCGCGCGTGACCAGCAATGCCGCCGAGGTCGCGACCGCGGCCGCGGCCACCGGTCCCGACGTGCTGGTGATCGAGGTCGACGGGCGCTCCTGGCTGGAGGTGTTCGACGTGCGCGGGCGCCAGCTCGCCTACACGCTGTACTCCGGCGACGAGCCGGTTCGGCTCCAGGGCTATGCCCCGTTCGACGTCTTTCTCGGCAATTCGCCGGACGTCAGCCTCCGCTTCGGCGACGACCCGGTCGATCATTCCGCGTTCGTGCGCAGTGACAACACCGCCCGCTTCGTCGTCGATGCCGAGGGCGCCAGCCGCCGCTGAGCCACCGCCGGCCGCCGGTTGGTCGCGCCCGCGCGAGCGTGTATATTGCGCGCCTTTGATTCCCCCTCCTCCGGGTTCCCTCGACAGCTCATGGCGCAGGCGCTTCGTACAGTACGCGGCATGCACGACATCCTGCCGCCCGAGACCCACGGCTGGCAGTGGCTCGAGGGGCAGCTGCGCGGCCTGATGGACGCCTACGGCTATCAGGAGATCCGCACGCCGCTGATCGAGCGGACCGAGCTGTTCAAGCGCTCCATCGGCGAGGTCACCGACATCGTCGAGAAGGAGATGTACACCTTCGAGGACCGCAACGGCGACAGCCTGTCATTGCGCCCCGAGCAGACCGCGAGCTGCGTGCGCGCCGGCATCGAGCACGGCCTGCTGCACAACCGCACCCAGCGGCTCTGGTACATCGGGCCCATGTTCCGCCACGAACGGCCGCAGAAGGGGCGCTACCGCCAGTTCCACCAGTTCGGCATCGAGACCTTCGGCATGCCCGGCCCCGACGTCGACCTGGAGCTGATCCTGGTCGGCGAGCGGCTGTGGCGGCGGCTGGGGCTGGCCGAGGGCATCACGCTGGAGATCAACTCGCTCGGGACGCCGGCCTCGCGCAGCGCCTACCGCGAGGCGCTGGTCGCGCACTTCGAGCCGTACCGCGAACGGCTCGACGAGCAGGAGCGGCGGCGGCTGGTCGACAACCCGCTGCGTCTGCTCGACAGCAAGAACGCCGCGCTGGCCGAGGCGATCGCCACGGCCCCCGCGCTGACCGATTCGCTCGACGCCGACAGCCGCGCGCACTTCGAGTGGATCCTCGCCGGGCTCGATGCCGCCGGTGTCGACTACCGCGTCAATCCGCGCCTGGTGCGCGGGCTCGACTACTACACCGGCACCGTGTTCGAGTGGGTGACCGATCGGCTCGGCGCCCAGGGCACGGTCTGTGCCGGCGGCCGCTACGACGGGCTGGTCGAGCAGCTCGGCGGCCGCAGCCAGCCGGCGGCCGGTTTCGCGCTCGGGCTGGAGCGCCTGCTGGCGCTGCTCGACAGCGAGGGCCTGCTGCCCGCCGTCGCGCCCCCGCATGCCTGCCTGCTCATGGTCGGCGAGCAGGCGGCGCCGGCCGGGATGCAGCTCGCCGAGCGGCTGCGCGAAGAGATCTGCTGGCTGCGCCTGGAGACGCTCTGCGGCGGCGGCAGCCTGAAGAGCCAGTTCCGCCGGGCCGATCGCAGCGGCGCGCAGTTCGCCCTCGTGCTCGGGGACGACGAGCTGGCCGCGGGCACGGTCGGCATCAAGGACCTGCGCGGGGGCGGTGAACAGGAGCAGGTCGCGCTCGAGGCGCTGCCGCGGCGGCTCACCGAGCGGATCGCCACCACCGTCACCGCGGACCCGCCGCGGGGCTGACCGTTGCCCCGGCGGCCCCGCAACGACTTCACGGGAGACAGCCAGTGGCCGATTACGCCACCGAAGAGGAACAACTCGAGGCCCTGAAGCGCTGGTGGCGCGAGAACGGGCGCGCGGTGCTGCTGGGCGCGACGCTCGGCGTGCTGGCGCTGGCCGGTTGGCGCGGCTGGGAGTACTACACCGAGCAGCGCGCGCTGGCGGCCTCGGCCATCTACGACCAGCTGCTGCAGGGCCTGGACGAGCGCGACCACGCCGCGGTCTCCGGCCATGCCGAAACCCTGCGCAGCGAGTACGGCGACACCACCTACGCGGCGCTGGCGGCGTTCGCCGCCGCCGGGCTGGCGGTCGAGCAGGGCGAGCTCGAGGCCGCGGCGGGTTCGCTGCGCTGGGTCCTCGACCACGCCGACGATCCGAACATGACCGCGCTGGCGCGGCTGCGGCTGGCGCGCGTGCGCGAGGCGGCCGGCGAGGTGGAGGCCGCGCTCGCGCTCCTCGAGGCCGAGGTCCCGGCGGCCTATGCCGCGCTCTACGCCGAGACCCGCGGCGACATGTTGCACGAGCAGGGCGATGCCGCAGGGGCCGCGGCGGCCTATCAGCGGGCGCTCGACGCGGAGGTCGGCCCGGCCAGCCCCGGCCTGGTCGAGTACAAGCTGAACCAGGTCCGCGGCGCGCTGCCGGCGGGGGCCACGGACGCGACGGACCCCGATTCGTGAGCCGTCTGCGGGGCGCCACACTGGGACTGCTGGCGCTGCTGGCCGCCGCTTGCAGCGGCGTCGAGGACACCGCGGTACCCCCGGCCGAGCTCACCGCATTCGATCCGGCCGCGCGCCTGTCGATCCAGTGGCGGCAGGGGATCGGCTCCGCCTTCAGCGAGAAGTGGATCCGGCTGACGCCGGCCGTCGACGGCGACGGCGCCTTCGCGGCCAACGTGGACGGCACCGTGGCCGCCTACGACCTCGACGACGGCGACGTTCGCTGGTCGGTCCAGCTCGACCAGTGGCTGTCCGCCGGCGTCGGTGTCGACGGGGAGCGGGTCTACGTGGGTACGGTCGAGGGGGACGTGGTCGCGCTCGAGCGCGCCAACGGGCGCGAGGCCTGGCGCCATGCCGCCGGCGGCGAGCTGCTGGCGCCGCCGGTCGGCGCGCAGGGGCTGGTGATCGCGCGCACGGTCGACGGGCGCGTGACGGCGCTGTCGGCGACCGACGGCAGTGTGCGCTGGACCCACGGCAGCGAGGTCCCGTCGCTGTCGCTGCGTGGCAACGGTACCCCGCTACTGGTGCCCGGTGGCGTGATCGTCGGGCTCGACAACGGTCGGGTGGTGGCGCTCGCGGCGAGCAATGGTCAGGCGATCTGGGAGACCGAGATCGCGCCGCCCGAGGGCCGCTCGCCGATCGAGCGCATGGTCGACATCGATGGTGCGATCGGGATCGGGCGCAACGTCCTCTACGCGGCCACCTACCAGGGGCAGGTGGCGCAGGTCGAGCCGCAGCAGGGGCGCATCCGCTGGTCGCGGTCGATGTCGTCGTACTTCGGCCTCAGCGTCGACGACCAGCGCGTCTACGTCACCGATGCCAACGGGCACGTCAACGCGCTCGCGCCGGACAGCGGCAACGCGCTGTGGCGGCAGGAGAAACTCGATCACCGCCGCATCACGGCGCCGGTCCCGGTCCCCGCGACGCCCTGGCTGGCCGTCGGCGACTTCGAAGGCTACGTCCACCTGCTCGCGCGCGGCGACGGCCGCATCGTCGCCCGCCGCGGCGTCGGCGGCTGGGGCATCCTCGCCGACCCGGTCCCCACGGGCGACGGCCGCTTCCTCGTCCAGACCCAGGGCGCCGAGCTGCTGCTGCTGCACGCGCGATCACTCGACTAGCCTCCAGGTCCGCCGTGGGAACGGGCTCACTTGCGGATCCAGTCGACCGGCAGTTGCCGGCCGTACTCGCGGCTGAAGCCGCTCCCACAATCCCTCGATAGTGGCGCCAAGTGGTCGTGGGAGCGGCTTCAGCCGCGAACTCGATCCGGCATCGCGTCGCCGGCGGGCAGGTCCGGCCGACCATGCATCGCCCCCGTCGCGCGTTGTACACTCCGCAGCCCTGAACGCACCGGGCGCCGCCCGCGCCCTGCCAGCAGCAGAAAGCCTCTCGACCCATGACACCCGTAGTCGCGCTGGTCGGCCGGCCCAACGTCGGCAAGTCGACCCTGTTCAACGTGCTCACGCGCACGCGGCGCGCGCTCGTCGCCGACGTGCCCGGCCTCACCCGCGACCGCCAGTACGGTACCGCGTTCGTGCGTGGGCGCGAGCTGATCGTGGTCGACACCGGCGGGCTCACCGAGGCCGACGCGCCGCTCGAGACGCAGATGGCGCACCAGACCGGGATCGCGATCGAGCAGGCGGACGCGGTGCTGGTGCTGGTGGACGTGCGCGACGGCCTGACCCCGGACGACGCCGCCGTGATCGAGCGCCTGCGCCGCTCCGGCAAGCCGTTTCGCATCGTCGGCAACAAGACCGACGGCCTCGATCCGGACGTCGCGCTGGCCGAGTTCCACGGCCTCGCCGCCGAGCCGCCGCTGGCGATCGCGGCGGCGCACAATCGCGGCATCGCCGCGCTGGGGCAGGCACTGGAGGCGATGCTGCCCGCGCCGCCTGTGGAACCGGCGGCAGGGGCCACGAGGGCGGAGGAGGGCCGCATCCGCATCGCCGTCATCGGTCGCCCGAACGTCGGCAAGTCCACGCTGGTCAACCGGCTGCTGGGCGAGGAGCGGATGCTCGCGCTGGACGAGCCCGGGACCACCCGCGATTCGGTGTTCGTCGACTTCGAGCGCGACGGCGTCGGCTTCACCCTGATCGACACCGCGGGCCTGCGCCGCCGGCGCCGGGTCACCGAGGCGATCGAGAAGTTCAGCGCCATCAAGACCCTGGAGGCCATCCGGGCCGCGCACGTGGTGATCCTGGTACTCGACGCGCACCAGGGCATTGCCGAGCAGGACCAGCACGTGGTCGGCCACGTGCTCGACGCCGGCCGCGCGCTGGTGGTGGCGGTCAACAAGTGGGACGGGCTCGAGCGCGACGAGCGCCAGTGGGTGCGGGCCACCCACGACCGCCGCTTCGGATTCGTCGATTTCGCCGAGACGCACTACATCTCGGCGCTGCACGGCACCGGGGTCGGCAAGCTGATGCAGGCGGCGAAGCGCGCCCACGACGCCGCCACCCGCCGGCTACCCACGCCGGAGCTGACGCGGATCCTCGAGAACGCGGTCGAGGCCCATGCCCCGCCCATGGTCGGCGGCGGTCGCGTCAAGCTGCGCTACGCCCACCAGAGCGGCAGCAACCCGCCCAGCATCCTGGTCCACGGCAGCCGCACCGAGCGCCTGCCGGGGAGCTATCGGCGCTACCTCGAGAACACCTTCCGCGAGGCCTTCCAGCTGCGGGGCACCCCGGTTCGCATCGAGCTGAAAAGCGGCGACAACCCCTACGCCGGCCGCAAGCGCGCGGCGAAGAAGAAAGGTCCGTCAAGGAAGAAGACCGGCCGCAAGAAGGCGGCTCGTTCACGGCGGTAGCACGGCGAGGGAACCGCGAATGGACGCGAATGGACGCGAATAGAAGATTCCGTAGGTGCGCTTTCGCCGCAGGCGAACGCGTACGTTTCGTTGCAACGTGGGCGTACGCGTTTGCTTCGCAAAAGCGCACCTACGTCATCTTTGCCACCCGGTCCTTTCAGTGGTGTCCATTCGTTCCATTCGTGGTTCCACGCTGTACCCGCAATCGGCCATTCACTACATGCCCATCTGCGCCGCGCCCATCATGCCGGCGCTGAGGCCGAACAGCATGCCGATCACCGTGAGCGCGAGGTAGACCAGGGTCAGCACGCCGAAGATGGTGAAATAGGTCTTCAGCCGCCGCATCGCCCCCACCGCCGCCTCGCTGTTGCCGTCGGTGTAGGCGAGGTCGACGCTGCCGGCCGCCTGCATCAGCACGATGCCGGCCCAGATCGGGATCCAGCAGATGAGGATGCCGATGATCGTCAGCGCGGTGAGCAGGCCGCTGAGGATCAGCATCACGCCGACCAGCTGCATCCAGATCTTCGCCCGGTAGAGCGGCTCGATCATGCGCTTCAGCAGGGCCGTATCGCCGCCGACCGTTCCCTCGTTCGCAACCATGTGGGGTCTCCCTCGTGTAATCGTCCAGGCGCAACGCGCCCGGCCCGATCATACGGGCGCCCCGATGGGGCGACAAGCCGGCGTGGTCAGATCGTCCATGAAGCGTCGGCGGAGCAGGGAACCGCGAATGAACGCGAATGAACGCGAATCATGATACCCGTAGGTGCGCTTTCGCCGCAGGCGAACGCGTACGCCCCGTTGCAACGCTGCGAGAACCACAAAATGGACACAATATGAACACAAAATGGTTCCGTACCGGAGGCATTGAACCTTCCGACGGATCGTTTTCATTTTGCGTCCATTTTGTGTCCATTTTGTGGTTTCTCTTCCGCCGATCCGTTGGCCGGGCACCTCCAGCGCAGCTCTGACGGGCTGCGATCATTGACGCGCCCATTCGCGTTCATTCGCGTCCATTCGCGGTTCCCCCGTCTTCCCGGCCCACGAGCCCCGCCATCTCCTCGACATACAGCGCCGTGGCGCCGGAGATGGCAACCGGCATCGCGACCAGGTTGAGGATCGGGACGGTGGTGAACAGCATCACCGTGCCGCCAAAGCCGAGCGCCACCCAGCGGCGCTGCGCGATCAGCCCGCGGCCGCGGCTGAAGACGACGCCGTGGTTGCCGAGCGGGCAGTCGATGTACTCCAGCGCCATCATCCAGGCCCCGAACAGCAGCCACAGCGGGGCCGCGACCAGGTTGACCACCGGGATCAGGAACAGCACCAGCAACGGGATGGCCCACAGCGCCAGGTAGACCAGCTTGCGCAGCTCGGCGCCGAAGCTGGCGACCACCTCGCCGGCCAGCCCGCGCTGCTCGCCCTCGTCGCCGCGACCGCCGCGCAGGTGGACCTCCACCCGCTCGGCGAGCCAGCCGTTGAATGGCGCGGCGATCAGGTTCGCGATCAGCGTGAAGGTGTAGAAGCCGACCAGCGCCGCGGCCAGCGCGAACAGGATCCACAGCAGTGCACGCACGAACGCCCAGTCCAGCCAGTCCGGCAGCTGCGCGTTCATGAACTGCTGGAAGTACTCGGCGCCGAACCAGATCAGGCCGCCGAACAGCACGGCGTTGATCAGCAGGGGCACGAGCGCGAACGGCAGCACCTTGCGTTGCCGCACCAGCGAGAAGCCCTTGAGGGCGTATCCGATTCCACGGGTCAGGTCGGTGAGCATGATCGTCCTCTCATTGGGTCATCGAACACAGGAACCGCGAATGGACGCGAATGAACGCGAATATCTGCGCGTCGACACCGATCTCGCGTCAGGGCTTCGCGGGTACCCACCTCGAAATCCTGGCGATCGAGGTGTAGCCGTCATTGCGAGGAGCGCAGCGACGAAGCAATCCAGAACCGCGGATCGCCCGATTGTCTGGATTGCTTCGCTGCGCTCGCAATGACGCCGTAGGTGCGCTTTCGCCGCAGGCGAACGCGTACGTTTCGCTACTAGGCGGGCGTACGCGTTTGCTTCGCAAAAGCGCACCTACGTCATCCTTGCGACCTCCTCGTTTGATTCGTGTCCTTTCGTGTTCATTCGTGGTTGCTTGTTGCCGCACCGGCGGTCACAACGTGCCGGCGAAGCCCCGATGCGCCCGCACGCCACGACGCGCCGATATTCGCGTTCATTCGCGTCCATTCGCGGTTCCCTCGATCCGTCGGCGCTCCTCCCGGGCGAAGGCCCGCACGTCGGGCCAGAAGGCGCGCAGGTCCGCGTCGAGTTCGTCGTAGGCATGGCCGATGTCGGTGCCCAGGTCCGCCAGCGGGTTGGCGCGGCTGAGGCGGCGGCTCATGCGGGCGAGGGCGAAGCAGATACCGTCGAAATCGGCGTACGAGGCCAGCCAGTCATCGCCAGTGAACGAGGGCAGCATGCGCTGCGCCCGCGGCGGCATGGCATCGGCATGCTCGAGCAGGACCGAATAGACGCGATGGCGGAAGCCGGCGAACGCCTCGGCGTCCTGCTGCTGCCAGTCGCGGGCCAGGAAGTGGTCGAACGCCATGTCGACCGCGATCCCTGCATAGCGCCGCCGCTCCGGCCGGATCCGCTCCACCGCCCGGCACACGCGCGGGTGGCCGTCGGTATAGGTGTCGACGTGCCGGTGCATCCGTATCCCCGCCACCACCGCCGGCGGGTAGCGGCCCTCGGGACGGCCCTTGACGAAGTCCCCGAGAAAATTCCCGAGGATCGCCTCCGGCGCATCCCCGGCCAGCAACAGGTGGGCGAGGTAGTTCAAGCGTTTTCTGTGGCGGCAGCGGATTGTTTCATGGGATTGATGGAACCGCGAATGGACGCGAATGAACGCGAATACCCGGGCGTCGTGTTGCGGAGCGCGTCAAAGCTTCGCGGACCGGCCGGTGCCGGCGTGTCGCAGGTGAAGAACCACAAAATGAACACAAAATGAATCGGTATGGGAGGCATTGATCCGTCCGACGGAGAATTTTCATTTTGCGTCTATCTTGTGTCCATTTTGTGGTCCCCGCTGCGTTGCCACGAGCGTATGCGTTCGCCTGCGGCGAAAGC
>JAWWAE010000065.1:0-11363 GCA_033721835.1 Halofilum sp. (in: g-proteobacteria)
ACCAGCTTCTCTAACTACGGCAGAGAAAGCGTTGATGTGGGAGCGCCAGGCGCCAATATAAAAAGCGCTGTGGCCGGAGCTGTGGTGACGGAAGATTTTTCCGGCTGGACACGAACCGGAGATTGGGGAATAGCGACCACAGAAGACCTCTTCTGCTCCGCAGAAACGGTGCCGTCGCTCGTCAACCCGTCTGACTTCTGTGAATCGACGGCCGGACCTTATGCAAACAACGCCGACGATGTTGCGTATCAGGTATTCAATCTGTCGGCACCTGTAATCGGTGCGGGCGTTCACGCATACGTCGAGTATTTTATGGCGGTTAACGATACATTTGCGTTCGCAGTGGACCGGACTGGAGGGAATCCTTTTGGCACCCCGATTATCCAGGATGCAGGAAACTCTGTATCGCCGGCAAGACGATTTTCCTACGATCTAACCAAAAGTTCTTGTCTGACTACAAGCTGTTCCATCGGATTTCGCGTGCAGTCTGACGCAAGCGGTACGGACTGGGGTGCCAGAGTATTCGGATTTCATGTCAATACAACTATCGACGGTGCCGCCACCTATTCTTTATTGAATGGCACCTCCATGGCAGCACCGCACGTCACGGGCCTCGCCGCGCTGGTCTGGTCTTACAACCCGGGGTACACGTATGCAGATGTCATAAGCTCGGTCGTGAACAGTGGAGACCTGCTAATGGCTTTGGACAGCATAACCACCGAGGGGCGCGCCGTGGACGCCTACAAGGCGTTGAGGTACATTCAAGCGCCAACCGGCGTCAGCGCGAGAATTGACTAGCGGATGTTGGGGTAAATCGGTGAGCAGAGGGAATCTGATGTCACTGGTAGTACTGATTGCGCTGAATGTCAGTGCGTGCATGCAGCTACAGGCCGACACCCAAGGGCGGCAGCCTGTAAGCGGTCAGTCCTCGTACGACACTCGCGTGCACGGCGAGTACGTGGTGCGGCTCGTCGCCGGGTCCGATCCGGCGGACGTGATGGAATTGCTCTCTGATTATGGTATCGCGCAGTGGCGCCAAATTCGAAAGGACACCTACTTGGTCCGCCTTCGATCCGACCCTGGGCCAGATGCTCTGGCGGATTTGGCGCGCGATAGCACATGGTTGCGATCCGTCGAACCGAACCGGATCTACACGACGCAATAGGGCAAAGCACAAACGGGCGATTTGTCGGTGGCGTGACAGCCGGCATGAGCGCTGTGCGATCAAAAGCCGGTAATTCCCGATACCAATACTTCGCACGGAGTTTCGACGGGGCCTTGTTGAAGGATATTTACTGCATGTTGCTTGCACGTTCTAGTGATAGGCAGCCCCTGGGCGGGCTGTTCGGCACCGTTGGCTGCCCCTGGTTCACCAGCGCGCTGGTGGCCCATGATCACGCCTTCTTCGTGGCCCCCGAGTACCGTGGGTCCAGTACGGCGATCAATCTGTTGGGTGTTTTTCGCCGCTGGGCCGAGCAGCGTGAGGCAGCCGTGCTGAATGTCTCGCAACGTGTCGGCGTCGAAATGGAACGGTTTGAGCGATTCATGCGGCGCACGGGATTCGAGCCTCGCGGCATGAACTTCAGTATGCACCTCGATCGCAGCAAGTGATTCGGGCCGTGCTCTGTGACCTCGACGGGACGCTGGTCGACAGCGTCTCGGAACTGCGGCTGGCAGTGAACCGGGTCAGGGCACAGCACGGGCTGCCCGAGGCCGCGCCGGACGAGGTCCGTTCCTGGGTCGGCGAGGGAGTGGAGACACTGCTGCGGCGTGCGCTGGCGCAGGCGACCGGTCCCGAGGCGGATCCGTGCCTGTTGCGCGCGGCACGTCGGCAATTCGATGCCGCCTACGACGAAGTGCTCGGATCCGAGGCCGCCGCCTGTGCCGGCGTGCCGGAGGGCTTGGCGCGGCTGCGGGCGGCGTCGGTGCCGCTGGCCTGCGTGACCAACAAGCCCGAGCGGTTTGCCCGGGGGCTGCTGGAGTCGCTGCAGATCCTGGCACCGATGGACGTGGTCGTCGGTGGCGATTCGGGCCACGGCCTCAAGCCCGACGCCGGGCCATTGGAGTTCGCGGCGGCGTCGCTGGGCGTGGCGATCGGGGAGTGCCTGCTGGTCGGCGATTCGGCGATCGATGTCGAGGCGGCGCGGAATGCCGGCTGCCCGGTCTGGTGCGTGCGCGACGGCTACGGTGGCGGCCGGCCGGTGGACGAGGTCGGGGCCGACGCGGTGTTCGACCGGTTCGACGAGCTGGTGGACGCGCTCCTGCGACAGACCTGTCCGGAGGCCGGGCCCGCGACTTGACGCCCGCGCGTGCATCCGGGTTACTATCCGCCCCTCCCGCTGGACACACCTGCGAACTGTCATGGCGACCGTGAACCGGATCCCGTCGATTGCGCCCGCGCGGCGATGGTGGCGCGCGGCCTGAAATTCCAGACCGCGCTGCCCGACGTGCATCCGGAGCCATCGTCACAATGAGTCCCGAACAGTTCGACGCCTTTGCCCGCGAGGGCTACAACCGCATTCCGCTCTCGCGCGAGATCCTCGCCGACTTCGACACGCCCCTGTCGACCTGGTCCAAGCTGGTCGACGGGCCGTACTCGTACCTGTTCGAGTCGGTCCACGGCGGCGAGAAATGGGGCCGTTACTCGGTGATCGGGCTGCCGTGCCGCACCGTCGTGCGCGTGCATGAGCACGAGGTCACGGTCACCACGGATGACGAGGTGGTGGAGCGCGAGACCGTCGACGATCCGCTGGCCTGGGTCGAGCGGTTCCACGGCCGCTACCGCGTGCCCGACATCGAGGGCCTGCCACGGGTGCAGGGCGGCCTGGTCGGCTATTTCGGCTACGAGACCGTGCGCTACATCGAGCCGCGGCTGGACCGCCCCGACTCGCGGCCGGACCCGCTCGGCACGCCGACGATCCTGCTGATGGTGTCCGACGAGGTGGTCGTGTTCGACAACCTGCGCGGCACGGCGCAGCTCATCGTGTTCGTCGAGGCGAGCGAGGAGGGCCGCGCCGCCGGCGAGGCCCGGCTGGATGACCTGATCGGCCGGCTGCGTGGCGCCAGCGCCGGCTACCCGCCGCCGGTCCGCGCGGCCGACGTGACCGAGAAGGACTTCGTCTCCGGCTTCACCGAGGCCGGCTACAAGGACGCGGTCGAGCGCATCAAGCGCTACATCGTCGACGGTGACGTGATGCAGGTGGTGCCGTCGCAGCGCATGACCGTGCCGTTCGCGGCGCGGCCGATCGACCTCTACCGGGCCCTGCGCTGCCTCAACCCGTCGCCCTACATGTACCTGCTCGACTTCGACGAGTTCCAGGTCGTCGGCGCGTCGCCGGAGATCCTGACCCGGGTCGAGGACGGCGAGGTCACCGTGCGGCCGATCGCCGGCACCCGCCCACGCGGCGCCGACGAGGCCGGCGACCGGGCGCTGGAACAGGAGCTGCTCGCCGACCCGAAGGAACTGGCCGAGCACCTGATGCTGATCGACCTCGGACGCAACGACGTCGGCCGCGTGGCCGAGATCGGCTCGGTCGAGGTCACCGACCGCATGACGGTGGAGCGCTACTCGCACGTGATGCACATCGTCTCCAACGTCATCGGCCGCCTGCGGCCCGGCCTGTCCGCCATCGACGTGCTGCGCGCGACCTTCCCGGCCGGGACCCTGTCGGGCGCGCCCAAGATCCGCGCGCTGGAGATCATCGACGAGCTGGAGCCGGTCCGGCGCGGCGTCTATTCCGGCGCGGTGGGTTATCTCGCCTGGTCGGGCGACATGGACACGGCGATCGCCATCCGTACCGCGGTCATCAAGGGCGGCGAACTGCACGTGCAGGCCGGCGGTGGCATCGTCCACGACTCGGTGCCGCAGAACGAGTGGGACGAGACCATGAACAAGGCCCGCGCGATGATCCGCGCGGTCGAACTGGCCGAGCGTGGGCTGGATACTGCCGATGGCATTCCCGAGCGTTGAGGACGCACGAGGAGTAATCTCGCAAAGGCGCAAAGTCGCAAAGATCGCCAAGGAGGGCGAAGATGGAGGAGAACGAGATTGGGCGGGTCGTCGTCGATTCTGCGGTGATGCTGCACCGGGCGCTCGGTCCGGGGCTGCTAGAGACGGTGTATGAAGTCGCCCTGGCGCACGAACTGAGGGAACGGGGATTGGTCGTGGAACGCCAAGTACCAGTCCCGATCGTTTATCGTGGCATAAGGTTCTGCGAGGGATTTCGGTTGGACCTCCTCGTGGAGGAAAAGGTGATCGTGGAGATCAAGTGTGTGGAGCACATAATCGATTCGCACAAGAAGCAGCTATTGACCTACCTTCGCCTGACCGATTCCAGGCTGGGTTTTGTTCTGAATTTTGGTGAGTCGCTGATGCGTGATGGTACGGTCCGGATCGTGAACGGACTCAAGGAAGCTTGATCAATTCTTTGCGTACTTGGCGCCTTTGCGCCTTCGCGAGAAATCTCTGGAAAGGCGCCGGAAGAAAGCAATGTTGGTAATGATCGACAACTACGACTCCTTCACCTGGAACCTGGTCCAGTACCTGGGTGAGCTGGGGTGCGAGACGCGGGTGTTTCGCAACGACGAGATCGATGTCGCCGGGATCGAGGCGCTGGAGCCGGACCTGTTCATGATCTCGCCCGGGCCCTGCACGCCGAACGAGGCCGGGGTCTCGGTCGAGGCCGTGCGGGCGCTGGCGGGGCGCGTGCCGATCCTCGGGGTCTGTCTCGGCCACCAGGCCATCGGCCAGGCCTTCGGCGGCGACGTGGTGCATGCGCGCGAGATCATGCACGGCAAGACCTCGATGATCCATCATCGGGACGAGGGCGTGCTGGCCGGCCTGCCGAACCCGTTCGAGGCCACCCGCTATCACTCGCTGGTCGTCGCGCGCGACACGCTGCCGGGCTGCCTCGAGATCACGGCCTGGACCGAGCGGCCGGACGGCGAGTTCGACGAGATCATGGGCCTGCGCCACCGGGAGCTGCCCGTCGAGGGGGTACAATTCCATCCGGAATCGATCCTGACCCGCAACGGCCACGACCTGCTGCGCAACTTCCTGAATCGCATGCCCGCCGCGGCCTGAGCAAGCGAGGACGACATGAACATCCAGCAAGCAATCCAGAGGGTGGTCGAGGGCGACGACCTGTCCAGCGCCGAGATGACCGAGGTCATGCGCCAGATCATGACCGGCGAGGCGACCGATGCGCAGATCGGCGGCTTCCTGATCGCGCTGCGGATGAAGGGCGAGACGGTGGACGAGGTGGTCGGCGCGGCGACCGTGATGCGCGAACTCTCCAGCCGCGTCAAGGCCAGGGTGGATCACCTGGTCGACACCTGCGGCACCGGCGGCGACGCCGCCGGCACCTTCAATGTCTCCACCGCGGCGGCACTCGTGACGGCCGCCGCCGGCGCCAACGTGGCCAAGCACGGCAACCGCTCGGTCTCGAGCGCCTCGGGCAGCGCGGACGTGCTCGAGGCCGCGGGGGTGAACCTCGAATTGACGCCGGAGCAGGTGGGCCGCTGCATCGAGAAGGTCGGCATCGGGTTCCTGTTCGCCCCGGCGCATCACAAGGCGATGCGTTTTGCCATCGGCCCGCGCAGGGAGATGGCCGTGCGCACGATCTTCAATGTGCTCGGCCCGCTGACCAACCCGGCCGGGGCGCCGAACCAGGTGGTCGGCGTATTCGCCGAGGGCTGGGTCGACCACCTCGCCCGGGTACTGGGCGAGCTGGGCAGCCGGCACGTGATGGTGGTCCACGCCGCCGATGGCCTCGACGAGATCAGCATCGGCGCCCCAACGCAGGTGGCCGAGTTCAGGAACGGCGAGATCTCGCACTACACCATCGAACCGGCCGACTTCGGCCTGGAGCGTGCCCGCATCGAGCGGATCCAGGTCAGCAGCGTCGACCAGAGCCTGGCGATGCTGCGCTCGGCGCTCGAGAACGAGCCCGGCCCGGCCCGCGACATCGTCGCCCTGAACGCCGGTGCCGCGATCTACGTGGCCGGCGTCGTCGACAGCCTGCAGGCGGGTGTCGAGCGCACGCTCGAGGTGATGGCCAACGGTGCAGCCCGGATCAACCTGGACGAACTCGTAAGGGCCAGCCATGAGGTCTGAGAGCGCGGAGCACCCGGCCGGCACGCCCGACATCCTGCAGCGGATCCTCGCCCGCAAGGCCGAGGAGATCGCGGCGGCGGCCGCGGCCGAGCCCCTGCGCGCGTTGTCGCAGCGGGCGGCGCAGGCCGACCCACCGCGCGGCTTCCGCGCCGCGCTGGCGCAGGCGATCGACGCCGACCGCGCGGCCGTGATCGCCGAGGTGAAGAAGGCCTCGCCGAGCAAGGGCGTGCTGCGACGGGAGTTCGACCCGGCGGCGATCGGCCGCAGCTATGCCCGCGGCGGTGCGACCGCGTTGTCGGTGCTCACCGACCGGGACTTCTTCCAGGGCGACGGGTCGCATCTGGCGGCCGCGCGCGAGGCCAGCGGCCTGCCGGTGCTGCGCAAGGACTTCCTGGTCGACCCGTATCAGGTGTACGAGTCGCGGGCGCTCGGTGCCGACTGCATCCTGCTGATCGTCGCCGCGCTCGGCGACGCGGCGCTGCGCGAGTTGTATGACCTGGCCGTGCATCTCGGCATGGACGTGCTGGTCGAGGTCCATGACGGGCTCGAGCTCGACCGTGTGCTGGCGATCGGTGCCGACCTGGTGGGCATCAACAACCGCGACCTGCGCACCTTTCAGACCAGCCTCGACACCACCCTCGACCTGCGCGAGCGGGTCCCGGGCGATGTGCTGCTGGTTACCGAGAGCGGCATCCACGGCCACGAAGACATCGGCCTGATGCGCGCCGCCGGCGTCCACGCCTTCCTCGTGGGCGAGACCTTCATGAAGGCCCCCGACCCCGGCGCCAAGCTGGCGGAACTGTTCGGCGGCTGAGCCGATTCGCGGCTCGGGAAATCGGGGAACCGCGAATGAACGCGAATGCATTTCAGGCCGGAACCGTCATTGCGAGCGGAGCGAAGCAATCCAGCGGTTCCGGCAATGCACGGACCTGGATTGCTTCGTCGCTGCGCTCCTCGCAATGACGCCGTAGGTGCGCTTTCGCCGCAGGCGAACGCGTACGTTTCGTTGCAAGGCGGGCGTACGCGTTTGCTTCGCAAAAGCGCACCTACGTCATTCTTGCGACCTCGTCGTTTGATTCGTATCCATTCATGATTCATCCATAGTTCTGCATTTCCAATCGGCGGCGACGTGCCTCCAGCAAGCCTTCGACATGGCGGCACCTCCTGACGCGCCAATATTCGCGTCCATTCGCGTTCATTCGCGGTTCGCTTGAACAGGCGGGAAAGGCGGAGCCTCAGCGGGTGCCGTAGACCACCATGGTCTTGCCGTGGGCGTGGATCAGGCCCTGGTCCTCCAGGTCCTTGAGCACGCGGCCGACCATCTCGCGCGAGCAGCCGACGATGCGGGCGATCTCCTGGCGGGTGATCTTGACCTGCATGCCGTCGGGGTGGGTCATGGCGTCGGGCTCCTGGGTGAGCTCGAGCAGGGTACGCGCGACCCGGCCGGTGACGTCCAGGAAGGCCAGGTCACGCACCTTGTTACTGGTCTTGCGCAGGCGGTCCGCCATCTGGCCGGCGACGGCGAACAGGATGCCCGGCGTGTGCTCCGACATCTTCTTGAACTGCGAGTAGTCGGCCACCGCCACGTCGCAGTCGGTGCGGGCGATCACCCACGCGCTGCGCTGGTTCTCCTCGTCGAACAGGCCCATCTCGCCGAAGAACTCGCCTTCGTTGAGGTAGGCCAGCACCAGCTCGTGGCCTTCCTCGTCCTCGATGACCACACTGACCGAGCCGCTGACGATGTAATAGAGTGTGTCGCAAATATCGCCGCCGTGGATGATGGTCGAGCGGGCCGGATATTCGTGGCGATGGCAATTCGCCAGGAAGGTCTCCAGCCACTCGGGTTTCTGTGGCGGCGGTGTCACGATGCTCATGGGTCTATTCTTGCCCTCCCCCGGGGCGGTGTCAAAGCCCGCCCGCATCGCCAGGAGAGTCCGCATGCAGGTTCAGGTCAGATGGGAGCAGGACGCGGCATTTGTCGGCACGACCGCGGCCGGCCACCGCGTGGTCATGGACGGGCCGCCGGACGCCGGCGGCCGCGAGCGGGGGCCGCGGCCGATGGAGATGGTGTTGCTCGGCCTCGGCGGCTGCAGCGCCTTCGACGTGGTCCACATCCTGCGCCGCGGGCGGCACCCGCTCGCCGGCTGCGAGGTCGAGGTCGAGGCGGAGCGGGCGGAGACCGAGCCGAAGGTGTTCACCCGCATCCACATGCGCTTCACCCTGCGGGGCGAGGGCCTGCCCGAGAAGCAGGTCGAGCGGGCGGTGAACCTGTCGGCGGACAAGTACTGCTCGGTGGCGCGCATGCTAGCCTCGACCGCAACCATCACCCACGAGTGGCGCATCGAGCCGTAGGCCGGCTTGCGAGCGCCGTCGGCGACGGCGCTGCCGTAATGTCATGGCGGCCCGGACGGCGCGGGCCGCGAGCCAGCCGGCGTCGGGGCCTCGCCTGCCTTCGTGGCGCCCCGGCCATCTGCTACACTCGCGCGCCTCGCGGCGGGGCCGCCGGCGCGTCGCGAGCGGCGACGGACCCGGACCGCCCCGGGATCGTGCTCACCTCGGCGCAGGGGGGACCAGACGTGCCGGCACCGAAGAAGCGCAACATCCAGCTGCACGGGTTCAACAACCTCACCAAGACCCTGAGCTTCAACATCCACGACGTCTGCTACGCGCAGAGCGAGGCCCACCGGCGCGAGTACATCGAGTACATCGACGAGGCCTACAACGCCCAGCGCCTCACCCAGATCCTGCGGGACGTGGCCTCGCTGATCGGGGCCGACATCCTCAACGTCGCACGCGAGGACTACGAGCCCCAGGGCGCCAGTGTCACGCTGCTGATCTCGGAGGAGCCGGTGACCTCCGAGGGGCTGTCCAACACCGAGTCACCCGGTCCGCTGCCGGAGACCGTGGTCGGCCACCTGGACAAGAGCCATATCACGGTCCATACCTATCCCGAGAGCCATCCGGAGGGCGGCATCAGCACCTTCCGTGCCGACATCGACGTTTCGACCTGCGGCCGCATCTCGCCGCTGAAGGCGCTCAACTACCTGATCCACAGCTTCGAGTCGGACATCGTGATCATCGACTACCGCGTGCGCGGCTTCACCCGTGACGTGCGCGGCAAGAAGCACTTCATCGACCACAAGATCAACTCGATCCAGAACTACCTGTCGAAGGACACCAAGCAGCGCTACCAGATGTTCGACGTCAACGTCTACCAGGAGAACATCTTCCACACCAAGATGGTGCTCGGCGAATTCGACCTCAATGACTACCTGTTCGGTGCCGGCAAGGAGGATCTGCCGCCGCGGGAACAGAAGCGGGTCGAGCAGGCGGTCCGGCGCGAGATCGCCGAGATCTTCTACGGCCGCAACCTGCCGGGCGGCCTGCGGGCCTGATCGCCGCCGCCGGCCCCTGCCCGGGGCAGCCGCCGCCCGTCCCGACCGAAACGATCGCCCCTGGTCCCGCGCATGGGGGGCGGTGGGCGTGCCGTCCGCTGGCCGGCGCGGCCGCCCGGCGCCGGGGGCGGGCGGATGGCCCGCCCGGCCCTTGTCCCGGCGTCCGGTCGGCCGCAGGTAGGCGGGAGTCGGGCCTGCGCCGCCCGCAGGCCCCGGGCCGGGGCAGAAAAAAAGGGGCCGGAGCCCCTTTCTGCCTGGTTGTTGTTCTTGTTGGCGAATTGTATGTGGTTGTTTTTATTGTCTATTTTTGTGTGCGGCGCCGGCGGGGGCGGTCGGGCCCGCCGCCGGGGCCGGCTATGGTTGTAGCAGCGGGGGCGGGCCGATTCAACCGGCCGCTGCCCGCTTGCGGGCATCCGGGGCGTCGAGTACAATCGCGGCCCTTTCGGCGGGCCGCAGATGCGCCGCCCGCGCGTCGTTTTGTCCGGAGCAACGATGAAGACCTTCAGTGCGAAGCCCGCGGAAGTGCAGCGCGACTGGTATGTGGTCGACGCCAGCGGCAAGACGCTCGGCCGGCTGGCCAGCGAGATCGCCCGGCGGCTGCGCGGCAAGCACAAGCCCGAGTACACGCCGCACGTCGACACCGGCGACTACATCGTGGTCGTGAACGCCGACAAGGTGCACGTCAGCGGCAACAAGGAAACGGACAAGCTCTACCATCGGTTCACCGGCTATGTCGGTAACCTGAAGACCGAGCCGCTGGACAAGCTGCGGGCCCGGGCGCCGGAGCGCATCATCGAGCGCGCCGTCAAGGGCATGCTGCCGCGGAATCCGCTCGGCCGGCAGATGTTCCGCAAGCTCAAGGTCTACAGCGGGCCGGAGCACCAGCACCAGGCACAGCAGCCGCGGCCGCTGGAAATCTGAGCGTCGAGCGACGCCTACGGGGATCACGCAGATGCAGCAACAGTATTACGGAACCGGTCGCCGCAAGACCTCCAGCGCACGGGTGTTCATGCGCCTGGGGTCCGGCAACATCGTGATCAACGGCCGGCCGGTGGACGAATTCTTCGGCCGCGAGACGGCGCGCATGATCCTGCGCCAGCCGCTCGAGAAGGTCGAGATGGGTGACCGGTTCGATTTCCACGTCACCGTCGAGGGCGGCGGCGGCAGCGGCCAGGCCGGCGCGATCCAGCTCGGCGTGGCCCGTGCGCTCGTCTCCTACGACGAGAGCCTGCGCTCGAAGCTGCGCGAGGGTGGCTTCCTGACCCGCGACGACCGCGAGGTCGAGCGCAAGAAGGTCGGCCTGCGCAAGGCCCGCCGGGCCACGCAGTACTCCAAGCGCTGATCGGCATCGGCGCGCAACCGCGGATCACTTGGGGGATCGTCTAGCGGTAGGACTACGGACTCTGACTCCGTCAGCGGAGGTTCGAATCCTCCTCCCCCAGCCAACAGAACGCCGCAGTCGAGAGACTGCGGCGTTTTTTTTTTCGCCCGGAACCCCCAATGAACGCGAATTGGCGCGAATAGGGCCCCGGCAGCGGCCCCGGCCAGTCAGAGCAGAGCTTGCAGCGGGTCGCCGCCGAAGGTGGATGAAGAACCACGGATGAACACGAAGCGGATTACGGGGTCGCCAGGATGACGCAGGTGCGCTTTTGCGAAGCAAACGCGTACGTCCGCCTCGAAACGAAACGTACGCGCTCGCCTGCGGCGAAAGCGCATCTACGGAGTCTTCTATTCGTGTTTATTCGTTTTCGTTCGCAGTTGGCCTTTCTCCAGTCTCCAGCCTGCAATGGGGTTCCAGGGAAGCTCTGACACGCTTTGGCACACGACGCGCCGATTCGCGTCCATTCGCGTTC
>JAWWAE010000066.1:0-11137 GCA_033721835.1 Halofilum sp. (in: g-proteobacteria)
CTTCTCCTCCAGCGTGTGCGGCGCGTGGTCGGTCGCGAGGATGTCGATGCGGTCCTCGCGCACCGCCTGCAGCAGGGCCTCGCGGTCCTCGGCGCTCTTGATCGCCGGGTTGCACTTGATGCGGTTGCCGAGCGCGGCGTAGTCGCGCTCGTCGAACATCAGGTGGTGGATGCAGGCCTCGGCGGTGACCTGCTTGCCGGCGATCGGTCCGGGCTCGAACAGCTCCATCTCGCGGGCCGTGGTCAGGTGCAGCACGTGCAACTGCGCTCCATGCCGGCGCGCGAGCTCGACCGCGAACGAGCTCGAGTTCCAGCAGGCCTCGTGGTCGCGGATCTGCGGGTGGTGCCCGGCCGTCAGGGCATCGTCGCCGTAGCGCTCGCGGAACTCCCGCTCCCTTGCCTGGATGCGCGGCGTGTCCTCGCAGTGGGTGGCGATGGGTACGCGCACGCGGGCGAAGATGCGCGCCAGCACCTCGGGGTCGTCGACCAGCATGTTGCCGGTCGAGGAGCCCATGAAGATCTTGATCCCGGGGATGGTCGTGGTGTCGATCGATGCCAGCGCCTCCTCGTTGTCATGGCTGGCACCGAGGTAGAACGCGTAGTTGGCGCGCGCGCGGCCCTCGGCACGGCGGTACTTGTCCTCGACGGCCGCGGCGTCCAGCGCCGGCGGTTTCGTGTTCGGCATCTCGAAGAAGCTGGTAATGCCGCCGGCGACGGCGGCCGCGGACTCGCTCGCGATGTCGGCCTTGTACTCCATGCCCGGCTCGCGGAAGTGGACCTGGTCGTCGATCAGGCCCGGCAGCAGCCAGCGCCCGGCGGCATCGAGCGTCTGCGCCGCGGAGCGATCGCCCAGGTCGCCGCCGATGGCCGCGATCCGGCCCTGCTCGAGCAGCAGGTCGGACTCGTCGATGCGGCCCTCGTTGACGATGCGGGCGTTGCGGATCAGCAGGCTCGACATGGTGCCTCCGGCGGTGCGAGCCGCGAGTATAAAGGCGGCGACCATCCCCCGGCCACGCCGCGGCCGGCACGGCGGCCGGGCCGACCGCGCGGGGCTTGCGGTCGCGGGCCGCTGGCGCCCACGATCGGGTGGGCGCCGGCACCGGCCGCCAACCGAAACCGCTGCGGGCGCGGCCCCGAACGCGCCTCTGGATGGCCCCGGAGCGACGGGCCGGGAGGATCCTTGCCGTGACCTCGATCAGCTTCCTCGCGGAGGTCCCGCCGCCGGACCGGCTGCGGGCGCGCGCCTATGCCGGCGAGCTGCTGGTGCTGCGCGACCTGGACGCGCTGCACGGCCTGCGGGAGCACCTGCACGCGGCGGTGTGCGAGGCGTTCGACAGCGACGACCCGGTGCACGCCCAGTTCACGCTCGGGCGCGACGAGTGGGACCGGCGCGCGGTCGAGCTGCGTGCCCGCTGCCGGCGCGACGAGCGGACGCGCGAGCTGATGACGGCGCTGCTGGCCGGGCTCGGGGTCGAGCCCGCGCGCACGGCCGCCGACGCGGTCAACCTGCGCTGCCAGCCGCACGCCGAGGCGCCGGCCCCGGACCCGCGGCACACGCTGGGGGCGCACCGCGACACCTGGGGTTCCAACGTCTACCAGCAGCTCAACTGGTGGGCGCCGGTTTGCCCGCTGACCCCGCGGCGGACCATCGCCTTTTTCCCGGGGCGCTGGGACCGGCCGGTGGCCAACGACAGCGCCGACTGGGACCTGGAGCGGATCGGCGAGGAACTGCGGCAGGCGCGCACCGAGGGCCGGGCGCCCGCGATCCGCACCGTGCCCGAGCCCACCGAGCCGCTGGACCCGTCGGAGTGGCTGCCGGTCGTGATCGAGCCGGGCGACCTGCTGCTGTTCTCGGGGGCCCACCTGCATGCGAGCGTGCCGAACGACTCCGGCGGTGCGCGCTACAGCCTCGAGCTGCGCACGCTGGACCTCGAGGACGCCGCTGCCGGGATCGGTGCACCCAACCTGGACGGGGCCGCGCCGCGGGTGGCGTGGCACTGGTTCCGCCGGCTCGACGACGGCAGCCGGCTGCAGTCAACGGGGCCCGGTCGGGCGCCGGCGACGGCCGGCTGAGGGGGTGCTCGGGGCCGGTCGCCATGAGGCAAGGTCGCGTCGTGGGCGGGCAAGTCGCCGCCCCCTGCGCATGTAGGCTAGGCGGCCTTCGTCGTATAATGTCGCGTTTGCGCTCCCGATGGCCCCGGCGACGCCGGCCGGGCGGACGCGGCGGGTATCCTGCCCGCGCCGGGGCGCGCCTCCAGCGGCGGTCCGGCCGCGGGCACAGCGAGTCACCACAACCGGGCACGCCGCGCGTGTCCCGGCCGCAGGAGAGAGGTCGATGTTCAGCAGCAAAGACACCATCGCCGGTTACGACGACGAGCTGGATGCCGCGATCCAGGCCGAACGGCGTCGCCAGGAGGAGCACATCGAGCTGATCGCGTCCGAGAACTACGCCAGCCCGCGCGTGCTCGAGGCCCAGGGCTCGGTCCTGACCAACAAGTACGCCGAGGGCTATCCGCGCAAGCGCTACTACGGCGGCTGTGAGAACGTCGACGTGGCCGAGGAGCTGGCGCTCGAGCGCGTGAAGAAGCTGTTCGGCGCGGAGTACGCCAACGTGCAGCCACACTCGGGCTCGCAGGCGAACGCCGCGGTCTACACGGCACTGCTGCAGCCGCACGACACGATCCTCGGCATGAGCCTGGCCCACGGCGGCCACCTGACGCACGGCGCGAAGGTGAACTTCTCGGGCAAGAACTACAACGCCGTGCAGTACGGCATCGACGACGAGACCGGCGAGATCCGCTACGACGAGGTCGCCGAGCTCGCGCGCGAGCACAAGCCGAAGCTGATCATCGCCGGCTTCTCGGCGTATTCGCGGGTGATCGACTGGCAGAAGTTCCGCGACATCGCCGACGAGGTGGGCGCGTACTTCCTGGTCGACATGGCGCACGTCGCCGGCCTGATCGCCGCCGGGGTCTACCCGAACCCGGTCCCGATCGCCGACGTCTGCACCTCGACCACGCACAAGACGCTGCGCGGCCCGCGCGGCGGCATCATCCTGTCGCGCGACCCGGAGCTCGGCAAGAAGTTCAACTCGAGCGTGTTCCCGAGCATGCAGGGCGGCCCGCTGATGCACGTGATCGCCGCCAAGGCGGTGGCGTTCAAGGAGGCGCTCGAGCCCGGTTTCAAGGAGTACCAGCAGCAGGTGGTAACCAACGCCAAGGCCATGTGCAACGTGTTCCTGGAGCGTGGACTGAAGATCGTCTCGGGCGGCACCGACGACCACCTGTTCCTGATCGACCTGACGCCCAAGGGCGTGACCGGCAAGGACGCGGACGCGGCGCTCGGCCGCGCGCACATCACGGTGAACAAGAACGCGGTGCCGAACGACCCGCAGCCACCGATGGTGACCAGCGGATTGCGGATCGGCACGCCGGCGGGCACGACCCGCGGCTTCGGCGAGAAGGAATTCACCGACATCGCGCACTGGATGTGCGACGTGATCGAGGATCTCGAGAACGAGGAAGTCATCGGGCAGGTGCGCGAGAAGGTGACCGACCTCTGCGCCCGGTTCCCGGTATACGGAAAGTAGAACGGGGTGCAGCGAATGGGGCGGGCCGCGATGCGGCCCGCCTGCGTTGTGACGCTCCGCAAGACCCGAGGCAGGGGGCAGGCCCGGCATGAAGAAGTACTCGATTTTCAGTCTCGCGCGCAATGCGATCAGCCACCACGAGAACTGGTGGGAAGCCTGGCGCAGTCCCGAGCCCCAGAAGCGCTATGACGTCGTCATCATCGGCGGCGGAGGCCATGGCCTGTGCACGGCGTACTACCTGGCGAAGGAGCACGGCATCCGCAACATCGCCGTGCTCGAGAAGGGCTGGCTCGGCGGCGGCAACACCGGCCGAAACACCACCATCATCCGCTCGAACTACCTCTGGACCGACTCCGCCGGCATCTACGAGAAAGGCCTGAAGCTGTGGGAGGGAATCACTCGCGAGGTCAACTTCAACATGATGCTGAGCCAGCGGGGCGTGCTGAACCTCGGGCACAACCTGCAGGACATGCGCGCGATCCATCGGCGCGTCAACGCCAACCGGCTGAACGGGGTCGACGGCGTGGTGCTGAACCCGCGGGAGATCAAGAAACTGGTCCCGATCATCAACACCTCGGAGACCAACACCCGCTACCCGGTGCTCGGCGCTTCCTACCAGCCGCGCGGCGGCATCGCCCGGCACGACGCGCTCGCGTGGGGCATGGCGCGCGCCTGTGACGATCTCGGCATCGACGTGATCCAGGAGTGCGAGGTCACGGGCATCCGGCGCGAGAACAACCGCGTCGTCGGCGTCGACACGACCAAGGGCCACATCGAGACCAACAAGGTCGGCGCAGTCACCGCCGGCAACTCCGGCGTGATCGCCTCGATGGTCGACATGCGCCTGCCGATCGAGTCGCATCCGCTGCAGGCGCTGGTGTCCGAGCCGATCAAGCCGGTGATCGACACGGTCGTGATGTCCGGTGCAGTGCATGTCTACATCAGCCAGTCGGACAAGGGCGAGCTGGTGATCGGTGCAGGCATCGACAAGTACAACGGGTACGGGCAGCGCGGCTCGCTGAGCGTGATCGAGGAGCAGCTGGCGGCCCTGGTCGAGCTGTACCCGATCGTGAGCCGCCTGCGGCTGATGCGCCACTGGGCCGGCTGCGTGGATACCTGCCCGGATGCATCGCCGCTGGTCACCAAGACCGACATCGAGGGCATGTATTTCAACTGCGGCTGGGGTACCGGCGGCTGGAAGGCCACGCTCGGCTCCGGCTGGTGCTTCGCCCACACCATCGCCAACAACGAGCCACACCCGCTGAACTCGGCGTTCAGCATCAAGCGCTTCGAGACCGGTGCCCTGATCGACGAGCACGGCGCGGCCGGTGTCGCACACTAGATAGACGCCCAGGGGGACGAGACATGCTGTACATCCAGTGTCCGTGGTGTGGCTGGCGCGACGAGTCCGAGTTCAGCTACGGCCACGAGGCCCATATCGCGCGGCCGCAGGATCCCGACGCGCTCAGCGACGCCGAGTGGGCGGACTACCTGTTCATGCGCACCAACCCGCGCGGCACTCACTACGAGCGCTGGGTCCATACCGCGGGTTGCCGCCGCTGGTTCAATGCCGTGCGCGACACGGAGAGCTACGAGTTCAAGGCGTTCTACCATATCGGTGAGCAGCCGCCGGGAGGCAGGAAGTGAGTCAGCCGTATCGACTGGACGAGGGCGGCCACATCGACCGTGACCGCACGCTCGAGTTCACCTTCAACGGGCGTCGGCTGCAGGGGCACCCGGGCGACACCGTGGCCTCGGCGCTGCTCGCCAACGGCATCTCGCTGCTCGGGCGCAGCTTCAAGCTGCATCGCCCGCGCGGCATCGTCGGCGCCGGCGCGGAGGACCCGAATTCGCTGGTCCAGGTGGGTCGCGGCGAGTCCACCATCCCGAACCTGCGCGCGACCCAGACCGAGCTCTACGACGGCATGGAGGTACGCAGTGTCAACTGCTGGCCGAGCGTCAAGTTCGACCTGTCGGCCATCAACCAGTGGTTCGCGCCGCTGCTGCCGGCGGGCTTCTACTACAAGACCTTCATGTGGCCACGCGCCTTCTGGCACCGCATCTACGAGCCCCGGATTCGCAAGGCCGCCGGTTTCGGCAAGGCGCCCACGGGTTCCGATCCCGACCGCTACGACAAGACCAACCGCCACTGCGACGTGATGATCGTGGGTGGCGGTCCGGCCGGGCTCTCGGCCGCGCTGGAGGCCGGGCGCCGCGGCGCGCGCGTGGTCCTCTGTGACGAGCAGAGCGAACTCGGCGGCGGCCTGCTCGGTATGCGCGATTTCATCGATGGCAAGCCACCGCACGAGTGGGTGCGCACGGTCGTGCGCGAGCTCGAGGAACTGCCCGAGGTCACGCTGCTGCCGCGAACGACCGCGTTCGGGCACTACCACCACGGCTTCGTATCGCTGGTCGAGCGCGTGACCGATCACCTGGGTGCGACCTCGCCGGATCCCCGCATACCGCGCCAGCGGCAGTGGCGCGTCCGCGCGCGCCAGGTCGTGCTCGCTACCGGGGCGATCGAGCGCCCGCTGGTGTTCTGCAACAACGATCGGCCCGGCATCATGACCGCGTCGGCGGTCTCGACCTACATCAACCGCTACGCGGTCACCCCGGGCCGGCGCGCGGTGGTCTTCTGCAACAACGACAGCGCCTACCAGACCGCGCTCGACCTCGATGACCACGGCGTCAAGGTCGAGGCCGTGGTCGACGTGCGCCCGGAACCGAAGGGTGTGCTGGTCGATCGCGTGTACAAGGAAGAGATCCCCGTCCTGGCCGGCCATGCCGTGGTCGATACCCGCGGCGGTCGGCATCTGAGCGAAGTGCACGTGATGCAGCTCGACGCGGAGGGCACGGGCTTGCAGGGGGAGGTGCGCACGATCGAGTGCGACCTGCTCGCGAGCTCGGGCGGCTGGAACCCGGCGGTCCACCTGCACTGCCACCCGGGAGGGCGCACGCGCTACGACGAGAAACTGGCGACCCTGGTCCCGGACGAGCCGGTGCCGAACGTGATCAGCGCCGGCGCCTGCAACGGCAACTTCAAGCTCGATGGCTGCCTCACCGAGGGCCTGTCTGCCGGTGCCACCGCGGCGTCCGCGGCCGGGTTCGGCGACGAGGACATCGAGGGCCGGGTCCCGGGCACCGGCAGGCATGAGGGCATTCGGCTGCGGCCGCTGTGGCGCGTGCCGACCCGCAAGGCGCTGACGCGCTCGCCGAAGCAGTTCGTCGACGTGCAGAACGACCAGACCTCGGCCGACATCTTCCTGGCCGTGCGCGAGGGGTACCGCTCGATCGAGCACATCAAGCGGTACACCGCGATGGGCTTCGGCACCGACCAGGGCAAGCTCGGCAACATCAACGGTGCGGGCATCGCCGCCGAGGCCCTCGGCAGGGACCTGGCCGAGGTCGGCACGACTACCTTCCGCCCCGCCTACACGCCGGTGACCATGGGCCTGCTGGCCGGGCGCGACATCGGCCACGAGCGCTTCGAGCCGGTGCGCAAGACGGCCATGCACCGGTGGCACGTCGAGCACGGTGCACTGTTCGAGAACGTCGGCCAGTGGAAGCGGCCCTGGTACTACCCGCAGGCCGGCGAAAGCATGCAGCAGTCTCTGGATCGCGAAGTGCTGGCCACGCGGAATGCGGTCGGCATCCTCGATGCCTCGACGCTGGGCAAGATCGACGTGCGCGGACCGGACGCCGCCGAGTTCCTCAACCGGATCTACACCAACGGCTGGAAGAAGCTCGACGTCGGGCGCTGTCGCTACGGCATCATGCTCGGCGAGGACGGCATGGTGATGGATGACGGCGTCTCCGCGCGCGTGGCCGAGGATCGCTACCACATGACCACGACCACCGGCGGCGCGGCGCGTGTGCTCGCCTGGATGGAGGAGTGGCTGCAGACCGAGTGGCCCGACATGAAGGTCTGGCTGACCTCGACCACGGACCAGTGGTCGGCAATCTCGATCGCGGGCCCGAAGAGCCGCGAGGTCGTGTCGGCCGTGTGCGAGGGCATCGACTTCGGGCACGAGGCGTTCCCGTTCATGACCTTCCAGCACGGCAAGGCCGCGGGTGTGCCGGCCCGCGTGTTCCGCATCAGCTTCAGCGGCGAGCTCGGCTTCGAGATCAACGTCCCGGCCAATTATGGCCAGCAGGTCTGGGACGCGGTCTGGGAAGCGGGGCAGCCGCACGGCATCACGCCCTACGGTACCGAGACCATGCACATCCTGCGTGCCGAGAAGGGCTTCATCATCGCGGGCCAGGACACCGACGGCTCGATCAACCCGATGGATCTCGGCATGCACGGCCTGTTGTCGAAGCAGAAGGACTACCTGGGCCGCCGCTCGCTGTCGCGCCCCGATGCGATCCGTGAGGACCGCGAGCACTTCGTCGGCCTGGTCCCGACCGACGATCCGAACAGCCCCCTGCAGGAGGGTGCGCAGCTCACCGACAACGCCAACGCGAACGACGCGCCCAAACCGGTGCCGCTGGCCGGGCATGTGACATCGAGCTATTACTCGGCGACCATGGGGCACGCGATCGCACTGGCGCTGGTGCGATCCGGCCGCGAGCGGATGGACGAGACCATCTATGCCCCGATGGCCGACGGCCGCGTGCGCAAGGCGAAGATCACCAGTCCGGTGTTCTACGATCCGGAGGGGAAGCGGCAGAATGTCTGAACAGATCCGACCCGAATCGCCCCTGGTGGAGCGCATCGGCGGCGAGCGCCGCGCGGAGTCACCGGCCGAGGCAGGTGTCACCCTGCGCGAGCGCCCGTTCCTCGGTTACCTCAATCTGCGTGGCGATCCCGCCGACTCGGCGTTCACCGGCGCGGTGCGCGAGTTCAGTGGTCTGGACCTGCCGACCGAGCCGAACACCTTCGTCGAGAACGACCGCTGCAGCGCGATCTGGCTCGGGCCCAACGAGTGGTACCTGGTCGTGGCCGCGGGCGAGGAACTCGATGCCGTCGAGCGGCTCGAGCAGGCGCTCGAGGGACGGCACTTCGCCGTCAACGACCTCACGAGCGGGCTGACGACCGTGCACCTGAGCGGCAGCAACGCCCGTGACCTGCTGCAGAAGGGCTGCACCCTGGACCTGCATCCCCGCGCGTTCGGGGCCGGGCAGTGCGCGCAGACCCTGGTGGCCAAGGCCGGCGTAGTCATCCTGCATCGCGGCGATGAACCGGCCTATGAGCTGATCGTGCGCAGGAGCTTCGCCGACTACCTCTACCTCTGGATCGAGGACGCGGCGCTCGAATACGGGCTGGCCGTCGCCTGAGGGCGGGCCGGCCACGGCGATCGCGGGCAGGGCCCGCAGAGGGATACATGCATCGGCCCCGTCGGAGGGAGGGCGGCCGATGAAGGGCGGCTTTCACCGCCCACACACGGCGCACGAGTGCGCGAGCAACAGTTCCGGAGCATGACCGATGGCCAGTGACCAGCACACGAATCCCAAGAGCGACATCGAAATCGCCCGCAGCGCGACGCTGCAGAACATCACCGAGATCGCAGACAAGCTCGGCATCGAGAGCCATGGTCTGTTGCCCTATGGCCATGTCAAGGCCAAGGTCGACCTCGAGTACGCCGAGAGCCTGACAGACCGCCCCAATGGCAAGCTCATCCTGGTTGCGGGGATCACGCCGACCCCGGCGGGTGAGGGCAAGACGACGACCAGTGTCGGCCTCGGCGATGCGCTCAACCACATCGGCAAGAACGCGGCCATCTGCCTGCGCGAGCCGTCGCTGGGGCCGTGCTTCGGGGTCAAGGGCGGCGCCGCCGGCGGTGGCTATGCCCAGGTGGTGCCGATGGAGGACATCAACCTCCATTTCACCGGCGACTTCCACGCCATTACCTCGGCCCACAACCTGCTGTCGGCGATGCTCGACAACCACATTCACTGGGGCAACGAGCTCGGCATCGACGCGCGGCGTATCACCTGGAAACGGGTGCTGGACATGAACGACCGCGCCCTGCGCCACATCGTCAACAGCCTCGGCGGCGTCGGCAACGGCTATCCACGCGAGGACGGGTTCGACATCACGGTCGCGTCCGAGGTGATGGCGATCTTCTGCCTCGCCAGCGACCTGGCCGACCTCCAGGAGCGGCTCGGGAACATCATCGTCGCCTACACCCGCGAACGCGAGCCGATCCGGGCGCGCGACCTGCAGGCCGAGGGGGCGATGACGGTACTGCTGAAGAACGCCTTCGCGCCCAACCTGGTGCAGACGCTGGAGGGCACTCCGGCATTTGTGCACGGCGGCCCGTTCGCCAACATCGCCCACGGCTGCAACAGCGTTAGCGCCACGCGCACCGCGCTCAAGCTGGCCGACTACGTGGTCACCGAGGCCGGCTTCGGCGCCGACCTGGGTGCCGAGAAATTCTTCGACATCAAGTGCCGCAAGTCCGGGCTGAAGCCGGACGCGGCGGTGATCGTCGCGACCATCCGCGCGGTCAAGATGCACGGCGGGGTCGCCAAGGAGGACCTGAAGACCGAGAACGTCGAGGCGGTGAAGAAGGGCGCCGACAACGTGCTGCGCCACGTGTCCAACGTGAAGAAGTTCGGCGTCGCGCCGGTGGTGGCGATCAACCAGTTCAGCGCCGACACCGAGGCGGAGCTGGAGGCGCTGCGGGCGCGCGTCGCGGAGCTGGACGTCGAGGTGGTGCTGTCCGATCACTGGGCCAACGGCGGCCCGGGCGCGGCCGAGCTGGCCCGGACCGTGGTCAAGACCATCGACGAGAAGCCGAGCGAGTTCAAGGTGCTGTACGAGGATGACCTGCCGCTGTGGGACAAGGTCCGGACCATCGCGACCGAGCTCTACGGCGCGGCCGACATCGGTGCCGACGACAAGGTCAGGAACCAGTTCCAGCAACTGCAGGACGCGGGCTACGGCCACTACCCGGTCTGTATCGCCAAGACCCCGCTGTCGTTCTCGACCGACCCGGCCCGAAAGGGGGCGCCGAGCGGGCACACGGTGAGTATCCGCGAGGTCCGACTCTCGGCCGGGGCCGAGTTCCTGGTGGTGGTCTGCGGCGACGTCATGACCATGCCGGGCCTGCCCCGCGTCCCCGCCGCCGCCCACATCCGCATCGGCGAGACCGGCCACATCGAGGGCCTGTTCTGACTACGGGCGGCAGTTCCGTCACGAAAGGGCGCCTGCGGGCGCCCTTTTTTTGCAAACACAGATAAACACGGATGGGCACGGATGCTGCCGCCCGCCAATTGGCGACTTGTCAGAGCTGCGCTGGCGACCCAACGGGTCCGGATCTCCCAGAAAGGCGAACCGCGAATGAACGCGAATGAACGCGAATAGAAGATATCGTAGGTGCGCTTTCGCCGCAGGCGAACGCGTACGTCGCCCTGCAACATGGGCGTACGCGTTTGCTACGCAAAAGCGCACCTACGCCGTCATTGCGAGCGCAGCGAAGCAATCCAGGGCAAGCACCAACCATGGTTCTGGATTGCTTCGTCGCTTCGCTCCTCGCAACGACGTCATTCTTTCCGGGCTTCCGCGACCGAAACCGCCGCCAGCAAAGCTCCGACACGCCCCATA
>JAWWAE010000067.1:0-11064 GCA_033721835.1 Halofilum sp. (in: g-proteobacteria)
CCTCACTTCTCGCTCCGGGCGGGGCGCGCAGACGCGACTTCCTGTCGCGACTGCGCGGGCCCGCCATCCCTGGCGGGCCCCCGGTCGGGCCTTTTCCGCCCGGAGCTGCGAGGCTCGGCGCGGCAAAGGCGCGGAAGGGCACATCCTGCGACCGGTACCGGCCGTCAAGGGAGCGAGTTCGGCGAGGTGGCTACGGACCCACAACGAAACCTGTAGGAGCGAGCCATGCTCGCGAACCCCTGCTCGGGAAGGCGTTACCCACTCATGCCTGTCCGGCTAAAGCCGGACCCACAAGCTTCCGGTGAGCGGGTTGCTCGCGGTGAGCTGTCGGACTGACCAATCTGCCGGGAGCAGATTGGGTCCGCGCGCAGCGCGGCCCCGAAGGGCGCACTCCAGGGATGGAGTGCGCAACTCCGACCTACATCATCCTGGAAGGGGCTCGCCCGTATCGATTCGGAGCAAGCTTGCTCGAGATCGCAAGCCGGCCTAGAAACCGCCCATCCCCGGCGGCAGTTGCCCGCCCATGCCGCGCATCATCTTCTGCATGCCGCCCTTCTTCGAGGCCTTCTTCATCACCTTGGCCATCTGGGCGTGCTGTTTCAGCAGCCGGTTCACGTCCTGCACCCGGGTGCCGGAACCGGCGGCGACGCGGCGCTTGCGCGAGCCGTTGATGGTGGCCGGCCAGCGTCGCTCCTGCGGGGTCATCGAGTCGATGATGGCGATCATGTGGCGGGTGTTGCCGAAGGCGCCCGAGGCCTGCTGCATCTGTGCCTGCGACATGCCGGGCATCTTCTCGAGCAGCGAACCAAGGCCGCCCATCTGCTGCATCTGGTCGAGCTGATCGCGCAGGTCGTTCAGGTCGAAGCCCTTGCCCTTCTTCATCTTGCGGGCGAGCTTCTCGGCCTTGTCGACGTCCACCTGCTGCTGCGCCTGCTCGACCAGGCTGACGACGTCGCCCATGCCGAGGATGCGCGAGGCGATCCGGTCCGGGTGGAAGGCCTCCAGCGCGTCGGTCTTCTCGCCCGAGCCGAGGAACTTGATCGGCTTGCCGGTGACCATGCGCACCGACAGCGCGGCGCCGCCACGGGCGTCACCATCGGTCTTGGTCAGCACGACGCCGGTCAGCGGCAGGGCCTCGTCGAAGGCGCGTGCGGTCTGGGCCGCGTCCTGGCCGGTCAGGCTGTCGACCACGAACAGGGTCTCGACCGGCTCGATCGCGGCATGCACTGCGCGGATCTCGTCCATCATCGGCTGGTCGATGGCGAGCCGCCCGGCGCTGTCGACGAGCAGCACGTCGTAGCCCCCGGTGCGCGCGGTCTCGCGGGCGCCGCGGGCGATGCCGACGGCGTCCTTCGCGCCCTCGACCGGCAGGTAGGTCACGCCCACCTGCTCGGCCAGCGTGGCGAGCTGGTCGCGCGCCGCCGGGCGATGGATGTCGGCGCTGGCGACGGCGACGCGCCTGCGCTCACGTTCCTTCAGGCGCCGCGCGAGCTTGGCGATCGTGGTGGTCTTGCCCGCGCCCTGCAGGCCGGCGACCAGGATCACGGCCGGCGGCCGCGTACGCAGGTCGAGCTCGCTGCCCTCACCGCCCATGACGGCCACCAGCTCGTCCTGGACGATCTTGACCAGCGCCTGCCCCGGCGAAACGCTGCCGACGACCTCCTGGCCAAGGGCGCGCTCGCGCGCGCGCTCCACGAACTGCTTGACGACCGGGAGCGCCACGTCCGCCTCGAGGAGCGCCATGCGGATCTCGCGCAGCGTGTCGCGGATGTTGTCCTCGGTCAGGCGGCCGCGACCACGCAGGTCCTTCAGCGTCCGCCCGAGGCGTTCGGTCAGGTTGTCGAACACGGCGATGGATTCCCCCGCCCGGCGCGGCCGGGCGTAACAGCGGGCAACGACAGGGCGGCGATTATACCTTGAACGATTCGCCGCCCTGAAGGCGGCGCACCATGTGTCGGGGCAGCGCGCTGCGCAACTCGCCCATGATTTCGTCCTCGCAGCCCGGCTTGAGGTGCGTCACCAGTACCGGCGGGCGATACTCCAGCCGCTCCAGGTCCTCCGCCATCGCCTGCGGCCAGTAGTGCCCCGCCTGCTCCGCGAGCTCGGCGTCGGCGTTGGGGAAACCGACCTCCACGATCAGCGCATCGACCGGCTCGATCCGGTTGAGCTCCGCCCACAGGGTCTCGTTGCTGCCGGTGTCGCCAGAGAAACAGAACGAGCCGCCGGCGTCGGCACAGACATAGCCGACCGCGGGGACCGAGTGCCGCACCTCGACCGGTGCGATGGAGCGCCCGCCGATTTCGACCCGCTCGCCCGGCGCGTGCGCGACCAGCCGGACCACCCCGTGCTCCGGATCCGGCAGGCGTCGAAAGTCGGGCCACACGTGATCATTGAACACGTGCCGTTCGAGCGCTTCGATCGTCTGGGGCAGCGCGTGCACGGTCAGCGGATCGCCGACCAACCGCTCGAAGATCGAACCGAGCAGCAGCGGGACGCCGACGACGTGGTCGAGGTGGGAATGGGTGAGGAACACGTGCCGGATGTCCCGCATCTCGGCCAGCGGCAGGTTGCCGACGCCGGTACCGGCGTCGATCAGGATGTCGTTGTCGACACGGAACGCCGTCGTGTGCAGGCCTCCGCCGATGCCACCGCTGCATCCCAGGACGTGCACCCGCATGGTTCGGTTCCGCTGGAAGGATCGCGCGCCATCCTAGCACGCGCATGCGGATTCAGGCCGTGCCCCCCAGCTCCGCCGCCAGGTCGCGCAGCGCGCGGGCGGGATCGTCGGCCGCGGTGATGGGGCGGCCGACCACCAGGTAGTCGGCGCCCGCACGGTCCGCCTCGGCCGGCGTCATGGTTCGACGCTGGTCGTCCGCGCCGCTGTCCGCCGGCCGGATACCCGGCGCTACCAGCAGGAAGCCGCTGCCCAGCCGAGCCCGCAGGTCTGCGGCCTCGCGCGCGGAACAGACCACGCCGTCGCAGCCGGCGGCATGGGCCAGGTCCGCGAGCCGCAGCGCGAGCGTGGCGACGGACGGGCCGAGCCCCAGTTCCTCGAGCTCGGCGTCGTCCAGGCTGGTGAGCACCGTGACCGCGGTCAGCAGCGGCCGGTCGCCCGCCTCGCCCAGCGCCGCGCGCGCCGCCTCGAGCATCCGCCGGCCTCCGAGCGCGTGGACATTGACCATCCACACCCCGAGCTCGGCGGCGGCGGCACAGGCCGCGGCAACCGTATTGGGGATGTCGTGGTACTTGAGGTCGAGGAACACGTCGAAGCCATCACGCTGCCACTGCTCGATGCAGGCCGGGCCGGCGCGCGTGAACAGTTCCTTGCCCACCTTGAGCCGGCAGAGGGCGGGATCCAGCTGCCGCACGAGCGCGGTAGCCGATTCGAGCCGGGGGAAGTCGAGGGCCACGACGATGCGCGGGTCGCGCCGGTCCATCATTCGCCCTCGATGCCGATGATCGGCTTGACCGTGTTCCAGCTGCGGCAGCTCGGGCATTGCCACTGCAGCTGCTTTCCCTGGAAGCCGCACTGGCTGCACTGGTAAACGGGCTTGGACTCGAGCAGGCGGTCGAGCATGTCGAGCACGATCTCGGTGCCCGGGCGGCTGCGCTCGCTCGCGTGCTCGAGTTCAAGCGCGACCCATTCGCGCAGCCCGCGCAGCGACGGTCGCTTCAGGAGCTGCTCGCGGAAGAAGTCCCGGGCGGCCGAATAGCCCTCGCGCTCGCGGATCAGGTTGGTTGCCGCCTGGATCACGGAGATGCCGTTGTAGCGCCCCCGCAGCCGCTCGATGTAGGCCTCGAGCGCACTGGCATGCTCGACCTGGGCCAGCGCGGTCAACAGCGGCTCGATGACCTCGGGCAGGAATGCCGGGTCCTGGCTCTCCACGCGGCGGAAGGCCCGCACCGCCTGGCGGTACTGGCCGGCATCCATAGCGATCTGCCCCTCGAGGATGCTGGCGCGGACACTGTTCTCGTCGGCGGCCAGCGCGCGCTGCGCGAGCTTGCGCGCGGCCCGGTCATTGCCGGACCGGCGCTCGCTGTCGGCCAGCTCGCACCAGTAATGAGCGATCAGCTGCTGCTGCGACTCGCCGGTGACCCGCTGCAACCGATCGGCGGTCTCGATCGCCGCGTTCCACTCGCGCTCGCGCTCGTAGATGGTCAACAGCTGGCGCGAGGCCTCTGCGACATGCGTGCGGGTGCGGACCAGTTCCGAGAACAGCCCCTCGGCCCGATCGAGCACGCCCGCGCGCATGTAGTCGCGCGCCAGCTCCAGCAGCGCGTAGGAACGGTGCTCGCTCGCCAGGTTGGGCCGCGCGATCAGGTTCTGGTGAATGCGGATGGCGCGGTCGACCTCGCCCCGGCGCCGGAACAGGTTGCCGAGCGCAAGATGCGTCTCGATCGTCTCGCTGTCCACCTCGACCAGGCGCAGGAACACCTCGATCGCCTTGTCCGGCTGTTCGTCGAGGAGGTAATTGAGGCCGCGGAAGTAGTCGCTGGGTGGCCGCACGACGCCTCCGCGGCCCGTGCGCTGGCCCTGGTCCTGGCGACGGGCGCTGCTGCGCCCGGCCCACCAGCCACTAGCCGCCGCCACCGGCAGCAACAGCCACAACAGTTCAAGAACCACAGGAGACCCCGTGCCTACGGCCCCGAATCGATCGCCCCCGCAACGGTTCCGGCGAGGCTGCGGTCATGCGGGCCGGATCACCGAACGGATCGTCGCGGTCGCGCTCAGCGGCCGGAATGTTCCGTCGCCGAGGCGTTGACGCGTTCGCGCAACTGCTTGCCGGGTTTGAAATGGGGGACGTACTTCCCGCGCAACACCACGGGCGCACCCGATTTGGGGTTGCGGCCCATGCGTGGCGGGCGGAAATGAAGGCTGAAGCTGCCGAAGCCGCGAATCTCGATCCGTTCGCCGTTCGACAGCGCCTGGCTCATCGCCTCGAGCAGGCTCTTGACCGCCAGCTCGACGTCCTTGTACGCGAGATGACTCTGCTTGCGGGCCAGTGCGTCGATCAACTCGGACTTGGTCATTGCGCTCCACCCGACTGCAGCGCGCGGCCGCCGGCCCCGTTCCCCGCGGGGCCTGCGGATTCCGCCTATTCTTTGTCGTCAGCGCCGATCTGTTCCTTGATCAGGTCACCGAGCTTGGCGCCGCCGCCGCGCCCGGAACGCTGGTAGTCGCTCACGGCCGCCTTCTCTTCCTCGGTTTCCTTGGCCTTGATCGACAGGTTGAGGGTGCGGCTCTTGCGGTCGAGCCCGATGAACTTGGCCTCGACCTCGTCGCCCTGCGACAGCACGGTGCGCGCGTCCTCGACCCGGTCCCGCGACAGCTCGGTGGCGCGGAGGATTCCCTCGATGCCGTTGCCCAGATCGACGGTCGCCGCCTTCGGCTCGACCTCGGTGACGGTGCCCCTGACGATGCTGCCCTTCGGGTTCTCGGACACGAACTGGGCAAACGGGTCGGTGTCGAGCTGCTTGATGCCGAGCGAGATGCGCTCACGCTCCGGGTCGACCGACAGCACCACTGCCTCGAGTTCCTCGCCCTTGCGGAACTTGCGCACGGCTTCCTCGCCGGTCTCGCTCCAGGACAGGTCGGACAGGTGGATCAGCCCGTCGATGCCGCCCTCCAGCCCGATGAAGACGCCGAAATCGGTGATCGACTTGATCGTGCCGACGACGCGGTCGCCCTTGTTGTGGGTCGCCGCGAACTCCTCCCACGGGTTCGGCTGGCACTGCTTGATGCCGAGCGAGATGCGGCGGCGCTCCTCGTCGATGTCGAGGATCATCACCTCGACCTCGTCGCCGATGGCGACCACCTTGGACGGGCTGACGTTGCGGTTGGTCCAGTCCATCTCGGACACGTGGACCAGGCCCTCGACGCCCTCCTCGATCTCGACGAAGCACCCGTAGTCGGCGATGTTGGTGACCTTGCCGAACAGGCGGGTACCGACCGGGTAGCGCCGCGAGATGTCGACCCACGGATCCTCGCCCAGCTGCTTGAGGCCGAGCGAGACACGGTTGCGCTCGCGGTCGAACTTGAGGACCTTGACCTCGAGTTCCTGGCCGACCTCGACCACCTCGGAGGGGTGCTTGACCCGCTTCCACGCCATGTCGGTGATGTGCAGCAGGCCGTCGATGCCACCGAGATCCAGGAACGCGCCGTACTCGGTCAGGTTCTTGACCACGCCCTTGACGGTCTGGCCTTCCTGCAGGTTCTTCAGCAGCTCCTCGCGCTCGGCACTGTACTCGCTCTCGACCACCGCGCGGCGGGAGACGACGACGTTGTTGCGCCGCTGGTCCAGCTTGATGACCTTGAACTCCAGCTCCTTGCCCTCGAGGTAGCTGGTGTCGCGGACCGGCCGCACGTCCACCAGCGAACCGGGCAGGAACGCGCGGATGCCGTTCAGGTCGACGGTGAAGCCGCCCTTGACCTTGCCCGTGATGTGGCCCTTGACCGTCTCGCCGGCCTCGAAGGCCTCCTCGAGCTGGGCCCAGGCACGGACCCGGCGCGCCTTCTCGCGCGAAACGCGGGTCTCGCCGAAACCGTCCTCGACCGTGTCCAGCGCCACCTCGACGGTGTCGCCGACCCCGATCGTGAGCTCACCCTGTTCATCGGTGAACTGCTGGGCGGGTATCACGCCCTCGGACTTCAGCCCGGCATTGACGATCACCAGATCGTCGCGTACGTCCACGACCGTCGCCATGAGCAGCGACCCGGGCCGCATGTTCGTCCGGGCGAGGCTCTCCTCGAACAGTTCCGCAAAGCTTTCAGACATTCAACTGGACCTTGATTCAATCACGCCTGCGCGTGTTCCCCTCCGCCGTTTCCCTGGGCCGAGCGGGTTTGGTTGTCAACATGGCCGCAGTGCATCCCGCACCCGCGACTTCCCCCGAAATCGGTTCCAGCACCGCTGGGCCGGCCACCCGGGCCGCGGTCACGAACACCCAATTCCCTGATTTTACTGCAATCCCGGGCCGGCGTCCGCACGGCTCGAACACACGAATGCCTGCGCTGACGCCCGGCTACCCCTGCAGGGACAACCGTTCCCGTGCCAGCGCAAGCACCTGCTCGGTCACCTGTTCGATCGAAAGCGCGGTCGAATCGATCTCGACCGCGTCGTCGGCGGGCTGGAGCGGCGAGACGGCTCGCCGGGCATCCTGTTCGTCCCGAGCCTCTATGTCTTTCAAAAGACCGCGGAGGCTAACACCGATACCCTTTTCCTTCAACTGGTTATGGCGCCTCATGGCGCGGGCCTCGGCGCTTGCGGTGAGGAAGATCTTGAGCGGTGCCTCGGGGAACACGACCGTGCCCATGTCGCGGCCATCGGCCACCAGCCCCGGGGCCTGGCGGAAGGCGCGCTGGCGTTCCAGCAGCGCCGTCCGCACCTCGGGATGCGAGGCGACCCGCGAGGCGTTCATGCCGACCTCCTCGGCACGGATGTCGCGGGTAACATTGGAGCCGTCGAGGTAGGTGCGCAGCCCGCGCGCGCCGGCCGGCTCGAAGCACGGGCGCATCTGGCGCGCGATCTCCGCCACGCGCGCGGCGTCGTCGTACTCGACGCCGCGCCGGGCCGCGGCCAGCGCCGTCAACCGGTAGAGCGCCCCGGAATCCAGCAGGTGGAAGCCGAGCGCCTCGGCCACGCGCTGGGCGATCGTGCCCTTGCCGGAGCCGCTGGGCCCGTCGATGCAGATCACCGGTGGCTCCGCCTGCCGGGTCATGCCGCCCCCTCCTCCTCGATCCGCAGCCCGGCCGCGGCCGCCAGCGCGGCGAAGCCGGGAAACGAGGTGTTGACGTTGGCGCAGTCCGTCACGCGGATCATACCCGAGGCACCCAGCGCGGCCATGGCGAGGCTCATCGCCACCCGGTGGTCGCCGTGGCTGTTGACGGTGCCACCGCCGAGGCCACCGCCCTCGATGACCATGCCATCCTCGGTCGGCCGCGCATCGATTCCCAGTGCCTGCAGGCCCTCGGCCATGACCTGGATGCGGTCCGATTCCTTGACCCGCAGCTCGGCGGCCCCGGTCAGCACCGTGCGCCCGCGCGCGCAGGCCGCCGCCACGAACAGTGCCGGGAACTCGTCGATCGCGCGCGGCACCACCGCCTCCGGGATCTCGATGCCGTGCAGCTCGGCCGCGCGCACCCGCAGGTCGACCACCGGCTCGCCGCCGGCCTCGCGCTCGGCCAGCACCTCGATGTCGGCCCCCATCGCCTGCAGCACCTCGATCACGCCGCTGCGGGTCGGGTTGTGGCCGACGTGCTCCAGCACCAGGTCCGAGCCCGGCGCGATGCTCGCGCCGACCAGGAAGAAGGCGGCCGAGGAGATGTCACCCGGCACGTCCACGAAGCGCGCCTTCAGCCGGCCGCCACCGGTCACGCAGGCACCGCGCCCGAGCCGCTCGACCGGGTAGCCGAAACCGGCCAGCATGCGCTCGGTGTGGTCGCGGCTCTCGGCCGGTTCGTGCACGCAGGTGCGACCGTCGGCGTAGAGGCCGGCCAGCAACAGCGCCGACTTGACCTGGGCGCTGGCGACCGGCGACTGGAATTCGATACCACGCAGCGGCCGGCCGCCATGGATCTGCAGCGGCGGCGTGCCGGCCGCGGTGGTGCCGATGTGGGCGCCCATCCGGGCCAGGGGCTCGGTGATGCGCTGCATCGGCCGCCGCGACAGGGAGGCATCGCCGACCAGCTCGCTGTCGAACGGCTGCGCGGCCAGCAGGCCGGCGAGCAGGCGCATCGCGGTGCCGGAATTGCCGAGATCGATCGGGCCGTCGGGCGCTTGCAGGCCGTCGATGCCGACCCCGTGGATCACCACCCGGCCCTCGCTCGGACCCTCGATGTAGACCCCGAGCCGGCGGAAGGCCGCCAGCGTGCCGAGCGCATCGGCGCCCTCGAGGAAGCCGTCGATCTCGGTCACGCCGTCGGCAATGGCGCCGAACATGATCGCCCGATGCGAGATCGACTTGTCGCCGGGCACCCGCAGGCGCCCGGTCAGCGCGCCGCCGGGCTCGACCCGGTAGACGTGTCCGACCGTCATTCGCAGTAGCGGTCCCGGGCCGTCTTCGCGCGCGTGAACCGTTCGCGCAGGCCCTCCGCGTCGCCGCTTCGGACCTCCGCGGTGAGCGCATCGAGATCGGCGCGGTAGGCCTCCAGCGCGCGCAGCAACGGGCCCCGGTTGGCGATGCAGATGTCGCTCCACATCACCGGGTCGGAGGAGGCGATGCGGGTGAAGTCGCGGAAGCCGCCGGCGGCGTAACGAAACAGCGCATCGGCCTCGGGGTCGCGCGCCAGCGCGTCGACCAGCCCGAAGGCGAGCATGTGCGGCAGGTGGCTGGTCGCGGCCAGCAGCCGGTCGTGATCGTCCACACCCAGCCGCTCGACCCGGGCGCCCGCGAGGCCCCAGAGCCGTTCCACGAGCGTGATCGCATCGGGGTCCGTCTCCGCATCCGGGGTCAGGATCACGCGGCGGTCGCGGAACAGTTCGGGGAAGGCGGCGGCGACCCCGCTGCGCTCGGTCCCGGCGACCGGGTGGCCGGGCACGACGCGCTCGAGCGAGCCGAGCACGGCGCGGGCGTCGTCGACGAAGCTGCGCTTGGTGCTGCCGGCGTCGGTGACGACGGCGCCCGCCCCGAGCCCGGGCCGGATCGCCTCCAGGCTTGCACGCATCGCGCCCATCGGTACCGCCAGCAGCACGACGTCGGCCCCGGCGACGCCGGCGGCGGCGTCGGTCTCGACGCGGTCGACCGCGCCGCGTTCGACCGCCTGCTGCAGCCGGCCCGGGTCGCGGCCGATGCCTACCCGTTCGCCCTCGTGGCCGGCCGCCTTCAGCGCCAGCCCGAACGAGCCGCCGATCAGGCCCACGCCGACGATCGCGATCCGCTCGCTCATGCCGCCAGCACCTCGCCCAGCGCCTGCAGCAGCTGTCGGTTCTCGGGCCCGCTGCCCACGGTGATCCGCAGGTGGTTGGGCAGCTCGTAGCCCGCGATGGGGCGCACGATGACGCCGCGTTCCAGTAGCGCCGCGTAGACCGTGGCCGCATCGCGGCCGACATCCACGGCCAGGAAGTTGGCGACCGACGGGATCGGCTCGAGCCCGAGGGCGCGCAGGCCGTCGGCCAGCTGCACCAGGCCCCTGCGATTCATGGCCGCGCTCTCGGCCACGAACGCCTCGTCGTCGAGGGCCGCCCCGGCCGCCGCCAGCGCTGCGTTGTTGACGTTGAACGGATGGCGCACGCGGTTGAGCAGCTCGGCGATGGCCGGCGAGGACAGCCCGTAGCCGCAGCGCAGGCCGGCGAGGCCGAAGATCTTGGAGAAGGTGCGGGTGACGACCAGGTTCGGCATGGCGGCGAGCCAGGCGGTCGCATCGGGAAAGTCCGGGTCATCCACGTACTCGGAGTAGGCCTCGTCGACCACGGCGACGACATGTCCCGGCAGGCCCTCGAGGAAGGCCTGCAGCTCCCCGCGCGCGACCCGGGTCCCGGTGGGGTTGTTCGGATTGGCGATGAACACCACCCGCGTGTCGGCATCGACCTGGGCCGCCATCGCATCGAGGTCGTGGCCGTACGGCATGTCCGTGTGGTCGGACGGATGTGGTGCCGCTACCCGACTCTCGGCGCCGGCGGCCCGCGTCGCGATCGGGTACACGGCGAAGGCATGGCGCGAGAACACCGCATTGCGCCCCGGCCCGAGGAACACCCGCGCGACCATGTCGAGCACGTCGTTGGAACCGGCCCCCAGCGTGATCGCCGCCGGGTCGACTCCGTGCCGCGCCGCCAGCCGCTGGCGCAGCGCCGTGCCACTGCCGTCGGGGTAGCGGTGGCTGCCGTCCAGCGCCGCCCGCGCCGCCGCCAGCGCCCGCGGGCTGGCGCCGAGCGGGTTCTCGTTCGAGGCCAGCTTGAGGATGTCGTCGACCCCGTACTCGCGCTCGATCTCCAGCGGATGGCGCCCCGGCACGTACGGCCAGATCGACTCGAGATCGGCCCGCGCCGGCGTCGCCGGAGCGCCCCGGCGCGGGGTGACGCCCGAGACGTTAAAGCGTCCCGGGCGGGGTAGGCGGAAAACCGGGAA
>JAWWAE010000068.1:0-10943 GCA_033721835.1 Halofilum sp. (in: g-proteobacteria)
AACAGCAGGTGGTGGTTGACCACGACCACCTCGGCCTCCTGCGCCCTGCGGCGGGCCTTGAGCACGAAGCAGTCGTTGTAGGCCGGGCACTCCCGGCCCAGGCAGTTGTCCGTGGTCGAGGTCACGTAGGGCCACAGCGGCGAGTCCTCGGGCACCGCGCCGATCTCGGCGATGTCGCCGCTGTCGCTGTGGCGGGCGACCGAGCGTACGTGGTCGAGCTGGGCCGCCAGGTCGGCGCGCCGCGTCAGTGGCACCCCGTCGGCCAGCGCCAGCCGGTGCAGACAGAGGTAGTTCGAGCGGCCCTTCAGCAGCGCGACCCGGGCCGGCACCCCGAGCGCGCGCCGCACCCGTGGCAGGTCGCTGTGAAACAACTGGTCCTGCAGGTGGCGCGTGCCGGTGGAGATGATGACCTTGCCGCCGCGGCGCAGCGCCGGCACCAGGTAGGCGAAGGTCTTGCCGACCCCGGTGCCGGCCTCGCCGACCAGTGCCCCCGATCCGGCCAGTGCACGATCGACCGCCTCGGCCAGCGCCTGCTGCTCCGCGCGCGGGGCGAAGCCGTCGAGCTCGCGCGCCAGCGGGCCGTCCGCGCCGAGCAGGTCCCGCACCGGGCTCATGCCTCAGGGGCCGCCGTACTGCTCGGCCTCGGCGCGCGCCTGCTCGGCACCCTCGGGGTCGCCACGGCGCTCGCGCGCCTCCGCGATCAGGAGCCAGTTGCGATAGCGCAGCAGCCGCTGTTCGCCGGCCAGCGCATTCGACTTGGCGGCGAGGTTCTCGGCCACGGCGTACTCACCCTGGCGCAGCCGCAGCTCCGCTACCCGGCTCCACAACACCGGGTCGTCCGGCGACAGCCGCAGCGCCCGCTCGAGCGAGCCCAGCGCGTCCTCGATGCGCCCGTCCTTGCGCGCCCGCTCGGCCCGGTCCCAGAGCAGCGCCACCGCGCGATTGGGGACGCTGTGGCGGACGGTGCCGTCCTCCTCGACCGTGGTCGCGGCGGGTTCGGCCCGGTCCGCGTCCATCGGCCCTTCCGGTGCGGTGGCGCAACCGGCCGCCGCCAGTGCCCCGGCCAGCGGCAGCCAGAGAATCGCGCGCGCATTCATGATTGCTTGCCTCCGATGACCCCGCCACAGCCGCGGGTGCGCGCCGGGCGGCTGCCCTCGATGAAGGGCAGGCGGCGGCTGTCGGGGCACTGCCGCGAGACCTGCAGCCCCGTCACCGGGTCGATGTGTGCCCAGGTGATGCCCGCCGGGACCTGCGGCGGCCGAGCCGGCGCAGGGATGCGGCGCATCATATCGGCCCAGATGCGCAGCGCGCCAGCGCTGCCCGAGAGCCCGGCCGGGGCGCTGTCGTCGCGACCGACCCAGACGGTGGCGACATGGCGGCTGTCGTAGCCCGCGAACCAGGAGTCGCGCAGGTCGTTGGTGGTGCCGGTCTTGCCAGCCACCCGTCGGTCCGGCAACAGCCAGCCCAGCGCGCGGCCGGTACCACGCTCGGCGACCTGCTCCAGCGCATGACCCAGCAGGAAGGTCGCAGTGGCCGGCAGCACCTGTTCGACCGACAGCCCGTAGCGCCGGAGCGAGCCGCCGTCGGCGTCGTGCACCGCCGCGATCGTGCGCAGCGGCGCATCGAAGCCGCCGGCCGCGATCGTCTGGTACAGACGCGTGACCTGCAGCGGCGTCAGCGACAACGAACCGAGCAGGTCGGCCGGGACCAGTGTGCGGGCGGGCGCCACGCCCAGCCGCCGCAGGTTGCGCCCGACGGCGTCGAGGCCGAGCTCGAGGCCGAGGCGCGCGGTGGCGACGTTGCGCGAGTCGACCAGCGCATCGATCAGCAGCATCTCGCCGCGGAACTCGTCGTCATGGTTCTGCGGTTCCCATGTCCGGCCGCCGCCGAGCTCGACCCGCAGGGGGTCGTCATTCACCCGCGACGCCAGCGTGTAGTCGTCCGGCCGCCGCAGCGCGGTCAGGTAGACCACGGGCTTGATCAGCGAGCCCACCGGGCGCCGCGCCGAGAGCGCACGGTTGAAGCCCGGGCGCCGCGGCTCGCGGTCGCCGACCAGCGCCAGCACGGCGCCGCTGTCGCGCTCGGCCACCACCGCCGCCACCTGCAGGCCGCTGTCCGCGCCCAGCCCTCCGTGCCGGCCGTCCACCGCCGCCTCCGCGGCCCGCTGGACGCGCGGATCGAGCCAGGTGAACACCCGCAGGCCGCCGCTGCGCAGGTCCTCCTCGCGGTAGTCGCGGCCGAGCTGCTCGCGCACCAGGTCGAGGTAGGCCGGATACTCGGCCAGCCGGACCTCGTCCCGCGACACCACCCCGAGCGGCTGCCGCATGGCCGCCCGGGCCCGCTCGCGGCTCACGACCCCCATGCGGGCCATGACCCGCAGGACCGTGTCGCGCCGGTCGCGGGCCCGCTCCGGGTGCTCGCGCGGGTGATACCAGGACGGCCCCTTGATCAGGCCGATCAGCAGCGCCGCCTCGTGCAGCTGCAGCTCGCTCACCGGCCGGTTGAACCAGTGCCGGGCACCGAGGCCCACGCCGTGAATCGAGCGTCGCCCGTCCTGGCCGAGATAGACCTCGTTCAGGTAGGCCGCGAGGATCTGGTCCTTGCTGTAGTGCCATTCGAGCGACAGGGCCATCAGCGCCTCGGTGAACTTGCGCCCCAGTGTCTGCTCGGGACTGAGGAAGAAGTTCTTGACCAGCTGCTGGGTCAGGGTGCTGCCCCCCTGGACCGTACGGCCGGCCCGGAGGTTGGCGAGCAGTGCCCGCAGGACCGCGCTCGGCTGGATCCCGGCGTGGTCGCGGAAGTCCTGGTCCTCGACCGCGATCAGCCCCTCGAGCAGGAAGCGGGGAACCTCGTCGAGCCGCACCAGCAGCCGGTCCTCCTGGCGCCCGGGGAACACGCTGCCGATGCGCTGCGGCTGGACCCGCGCCAGCGCGGACGCGCCGCGCGGGCCGGTCACCGCCGCGATCGAGTCGCCCGCGAAACGGACCTCCAGGCGCTGGGCGGACTCGGGACCGTCCGGGTAGTGGAAGGCGCGCGTGTGCAGCTGCAGCCGTGCCCCCTCGAAGCGGTACTGGCCCGGCTCCGCGACCCGTTCGACCGCCCGATAGCCGACCGACTGCAGGTGCGCCCGCACGGCGGCGGGCGTCAACGCGGCCCCCGGGTACAGTTCCAGCGGCTGGGTATAGACGTGCGCCGGCAGGCGCCACTGGGTCTGACCGAACTGCGCGCGCACGCGCGCGTCGAGCAGGAAGAACGAGGCAAGCCCGAAGGCCAGCGCGACCCCGCAGGCGAGCAGCAGCCACGGGCGCAGGCGTTGCAGCCGGCCTGCGCGGCCGGCCGGGCGGGGGGAGCGGGATCGACGGGTCACGGCGCGCGATGATGCCACAGGGTGGGTGGGCACGCAGCCGCAACCCGGCCCGTCATCGCGGAGCAATGCGGGGCCCGGGCCAGCGGGTCACGCGCGGCCCACGCAATGAAAGACCCGCCGGCTGAGCCGGCGGGTCACGGTGACTCCGCGTGCGGCCGGGCCGTTCAGCCCTGGACCTCGATCTTGCGGTGGTCCCGCCGGGCCTCCTCGCTCTTGGGGAGCTTGACCGTCAGGACCCCGTGGTCGAAGCGGGCGTCGATGTCGTCGGCCTGCACGTCGTCCGGCACCCGGAACGACCGCTTGAAGGCGCCGTAGGAGCGCTCGCTCACGTAGTAGCCCTTGCGCTCGTCCTCGTGCTCGTCGCTACGCTCCCCGGAGATCGTGATGACCCCGTTGGCGTAGTCGACCGCGACATCGTCCTTGGTCAGGCCGGGCAGGTCGACCTGGAGCTCGTAGGCGTCGTCCTTCTCGCTCAGGTCGCTCTGGGCGAATGCCGCCGCCCGGCCCAGCGGCCACTCGAGCAGGTCCCACGGCTCGCGCATCAGCGGGGCCTCCCGGTCACGGCCGGCGAAACGGTCGAACAGGTGATTGATCTCGTTCCGCAGGCCGCCGACGGCACCCGGTCCGCGCACCGGGACCTCGCGGGCGGTACGCTCGGGCATGCGGGTCACGTTGACGTCATTGCGCAACATGAGCATCACCTCCGTCGAGCGGTTCCTCTACCCTTGCCTGTCCTTGATTATGGGGACCAAACGCCTTCTTTCAAGGGGTTACGAGTCATTTCCAATCTGCGACTAATCGACCGGCCGCGGCCGCCGAAGCAGCGCGAGGCCGCCAAAGATCAGGGCCGCCCCGGCCAGGTGGTAGCCGGCGATGCCCTCGCCCAGCAACAGGTAGCCGAGCACCGCCCCGTACAGCGGCATCAGGTATATGAAGGTGCCGGCGGTGCCCGGCCCGAGCCGGGCGACGCCGGTGTTCCAGCACAGGAACGCCAGGAAGGAGGCGAACACGCCGATGTACAGCACCCCGTACAGCGCCTCGCGCGACAGCGGCGGCCGTGCGGCCGGTCCGCCGGTGAACCACCAGGCGGGCAGCAGGATCGCGAGGCCGACGACGATGCTGCCGGCAAGCAGCGCCGTCTGTGGCAGCGCCGGTGGGCGCCGCTTCAGCAGCAGCGAGTAGCTGGCCCAGAGCGCGACCGCGGCCAGCATCCAGGCGTCGCCCCGGTTGAACGCCAGCGTGGCCAGCCGCGCCGGGTCGCCGCGCGCGATCAGCACCAGCGCCCCGCTCGCGGCAATCGCGACGGCGAGCGCGCGCCGCGGGGTGATGCGGTCGCCGTAGAGCGCGGCGGCCCCGAGCAGGATCACGACCGGGGTCGCCTGCAGGATCAGCAGCGCGCTCAGGGCCTCGGTGTCGCGCACCGCGTAGTAGACGCAGGTCTGGAAGCCGGCCAGGCCGGTGACCCCGAGGCCGACGATCACCGGCCAGCCCCGCAGCAGCTCGGCCCGGTGCCGCCACAGCGGGCGCACGGCGAGCGGCAGCACCAGCAGCCCCGCGATCGACCAGCGGTAGAGGTTGAGCGCGATCGGGTCGACCGCCTCGCGCAATGCGCGGCCGACGACGACGTTGCCGGACCAGAACAGCGGTGCGCAGGCCAGCGCCGCGTACGGGGCCAGCGCCAGCAGCCGGCGCCGGTTCATTCCCACTCGATCGTGGCGGGCGGCTTGCCGGAGATGTCGTACACCACCCGCGAGATGCCGCCGACCTCGTTGATGATCCGGCGCGAGACGTGGTCCAGGAAATCGTAGGGCAGTTGCGCCCAGTGCGCGGTCATGAAATCGACCGTCTCCACCGCGCGCAGCGCGATCACGTATTCGTAGGCGCGGCCGTCGCCGACCACGCCGACCGACTTCACCGGCAGGAACACGGCAAAGGCCTGCGACACGCGGTCGTACCAGCCCTGCCGCTCCAGCTCGGCGATGAAGATGGCGTCGGCCTGCCGCAGCAGGTCGGCGTAGGCCTTGCGCACCTCGCCCATGATGCGCACGCCGAGGCCGGGCCCGGGGAACGGATGGCGGTGGACCATGCGGCTCGGCAGCCCCAGCTCGAGCCCGATGCGCCGCACCTCGTCCTTGAACAGCTCGCGCAGCGGCTCGACCAGCTGCAGGTTCATCTGCTCGGGCAGGCCGCCGACGTTGTGGTGCGACTTGATCACGTGCGCCTTGCCGGTGTTGGTGCCGGCCGATTCGACCACGTCCGGGTAGATCGTGCCCTGGGCGAGAAAGCGGGCATTGCGGAACTGTTGCGCCTGCTCGTCGAACACGGCAATGAATTCGTTGCCGATGCGACGGCGCTTCTCCTCCGGATCGGCGACGCCCTCGAGGCGCGACAGGAAGCGGTCCTCGGCATCGACCCGCACGACCCGGATACCGAAGTGCTCGGCGAAGGTGGTCATGACCTGGTCGCCCTCGCCGAGCCGCAGCAGGCCGTTGTCGACGAAAACGCAGGCGAGCTGGTCGCCGATCGCCCGGTGCAGCAGCGCCGCGACCACCGAGCTGTCGACCCCGCCGGAAAGGCCGAGGATCACCTCGCCGTCGCCGACCTGCGCGCGGATGCGGTCGATGGCGTCGTCGATGATGTTGCCGGCCGTCCACAGGCCTTCGCAGCCGCAGACGACGCGCACGAAGCGCTCGAGGATGCGCCCGCCCTGGCGGGTGTGGGTCACCTCCGGGTGGAACTGCAGGCCGTAGTAACCGCGGTCGTCGTCGGCCATGCCGGCCAGCGGCGCGTTGTCGGTCTCGGCGATGACGCCGAATCCGTCGGGCAGGCGCGCCACCCGGTCGCCGTGGCTCATCCAGACGTCGAGCTGGCCAATGCCATCGGCGGTGGTGGCATCCTCGATGTCGCGCAACAGCCGCGAATGCCCGTGGACCCGCACCCGGGCGTAACCGAACTCGCGCTCGTGGCCGGTCTCGACCTCGCCGCCGAGCTGCAACGCCATCGCCTGCATCCCGTAGCAGATCCCGAGCACCGGCACGCCCAGCTCGAACACCGCCTGCGGTACGCGCGGGGTGGTCTCGGCGATCACCGATTCGGGACCGCCGGAGAGGATCACGCCGCGCGGCGCGAAAGCGCGGATCGCGGCGTCGTCCCAGTCCCAGGGATGGATCTCGCTGTAGACCCCCAGCTCGCGCACCCGCCGCGCGATCAGCTGCGTGTACTGCGAGCCGAAATCGAGGATCAGGATGCGCTGGTCATGGATGTCGGCCATCCGGTGAGTCCTTGTCGTTCAGCGAGTCGAGAAAAACGAACCGCGAATGGACGCGAATGAACGCGAATATCAGGGCTAATGGGCCGACCGCGTGTCGGAGCTGCGCTGTCAGTCGCTTGCCTGTGGAGAGCAAGGTTGAACCACAAAATGAACACAACATGAACACAAAATGGATCACACCGCCGGAAGGAACGGTGCCTCGAGCGACGGCTCATTTCGTGTTCATCTTGTGTCCATTTTGTGGTTCTTCAGACCGCCGGCGTTGGCGGTGACGAAACAGCGAAGCGCTGACACGCTGCCGGCTCGCGGGCGGCAGCATTCGCGTTCATTCGCGTCCATTCGCGGTCCCCATCCCTGCCTCCCGCGAACGGGTATCAATCGACGCGGTAGTTCGGGGCTTCCTTGGTGATCGCCACGTCGTGGGCGTGGCTCTCGCGGACGCCGGCGGCGGTGACGCGGATGAAGTGCGCCTTGGCGCGCAGGGTCGGCAGATCGGCGGCACCGACGTAGCCCATGCTGGAGCGCAGGCCGCCGACCATCTGGTGCACGATCGCGCCCAGCGCGCCCTTGTACGGTACCCGGCCCTCGATACCCTCGGGCACCAGTTTCTCGGCGCTGTCCTCGTCGTCCTGAAAGTAGCGGTCGCTCGATCCCTGCTGCATCGCCGTGATCGAGCCCATGCCGCGGTAGGACTTGTAGGAGCGGCCCTTGTACAGCTCGACCTCGCCCGGGGCCTCCTCGGTGCCGGCGAACATGCTGCCGAGCATCACCGACCAGGCACCGGCGGCGAGCGCCTTGGCCATGTCGCCGGAGTAACGGATGCCGCCGTCGGCGATCAGCGGGATTTCCGTGCCCTCGAGCGCGGCCGCGACGTTGGTGATGGCCGTGATCTGCGGTACGCCAACGCCGGCGACCACGCGCGTGGTACAGATCGAGCCGGGACCGATGCCGACCTTGACGCCGTCGGCGCCCGCCTTCGCGAGATCCTTGGCCGCCGCGCCGGTGGCGATGTTGCCGCCGATCACCTGCACATCGGGATGGTGCTGCTTGATCCAGGCGACCGTGTCGAGCACGCCACGCGAATGCCCGTGGGCCGTGTCGACCACGATGGCATCGACCCCGGCAGCGGCCAGCGCATCGACCCGGTCGGCGGTCCCCGGCGAGGTGCCGACGGCGGCGCCGACCAGCAGCCGCTCGTGCGGATCCTTGGAGGCGTGCGGATTGTCGGTCGACTTCTGGATGTCCTTGAGCGTGATCATGCCGCGCATCTGGAAGCGGTCATTGACCACCAGCACCTTCTCGATCCGGTGCTCGTGCAGCAGCTCGATCACTTCCTCGCGCGACGCGCCCTCCCGCACGGTGACCAGCTTTTCCTTGGGCGTCATGATCAGCGACACCGGCTCGTCGACCCGCGACTCGAAGCGCAGGTCGCGGCGGGTGAGCAGGCCCACCAGGTCCTCGCCATCGACCACCGGCAGCCCGGAGAAGCCGAGCTTGTGGGTCAGCTCGATCGCCTCGCCGATGCGCGTATCGGGGCGGATGGTCATCGGGTCCTGGACCACGCCGGACTCGAATTTCTTGACCGCCCGCACCTCGGCCGCCTGACGCTCGATGGTCATGTTCTTGTGGACCACGCCGATGCCGCCCTCCTGGGCCAGCGCGATCGCCAGCCGGGCCTCGGTCACCGTGTCCATGGCGGCCGAGAGGATCGGGATGTTGAGCGACAACTCGCGGGTGAGGCGGGTGCGCAGGTCCACGTCGCGCGGCAGGATGTTCGATTGCCCAGGAAGCAGCAGTACGTCGTCGAAGGTCAGTGCTTCCTCGATGATGCGCATCTGGCTCGGCTCGATGTGCGGATGGTAATCGACCTATTATAGAGATGCCGCTATCGACGGTAAACGTCGTCCCGGGCCACAATCCCCGGGCCCCAACCCAGCCGGAGTCCCATGGCCCGCACGCCGCCGCCCGCGCCCGCCGCCGACGTCCATGTCTTCACCGTCAGCGAGCTCAATCGCACGGTGCGCGACCTCCTGGAGCGTGGCCTCGGCCGGATCTGGATCGAGGGCGAGTTGTCGAATCTCGCGCGGCCGGCGTCCGGGCACCTGTACTTCTCGCTCAAGGACGCCGACGCCCAGGTGCGCTGTGCCATGTTCCGCGGCCGCAACCGGTTGCTCCAGTTCGCCCCCGAGGCCGGCATGCTGGTGCGGCTGGAGGCCCGGGTGAGCCTCTACGAGGCGCGCGGGGAATACCAGCTCGTGGTCGAACGCATGGAGCCGTCCGGCGCCGGCGCCCTCGCCCGCGCGTTCGAGGAACTGAAACAGCGGCTCGCGGCCGAGGGCCTGTTCGAGGCCCGCCGCAAGCGCGAACTGCCGACCCTTCCCCGGTCCATCGGCGTGGTCACCTCGGCCACGGGCGCCGCGATCCGCGACGTGCTGCAGGTGCTGGCCCGACGCTTCCCCGCGATCCCGGTCGTGGTCTACCCGGTGCCGGTCCAGGGCGCGCAGGCGGCGCCCGCGATTGCCCGCATGCTCGCGCGCGCGGGTGCCCGCCGCGACTGCGACGTGCTGCTCCTGGTGCGCGGGGGCGGCTCGCTGGAGGACCTGTGGTCGTTCAACGAGGAGCTCGTGGCGCGGGCGATCGTGGACTGCGCGCTACCGGTGGTCAGCGGGGTCGGCCACGAGGTCGACGTGACCATCGCCGATTTCGCCGCCGACCGGCGCGCGCCGACGCCGTCCGCGGCGGCCGAGCTGGTCGTGCCGGAGGCCGCCGTCTATCAGCGCCAGCTGGCGCTGCTGTACAGGCGCCTCGGCGCCGCCGCCAGACGCCAGCTGCAGCAGGCCGGCGAGCGCCGCCTGGGCCTGCAGGCACGGCTCGAGCGGCAGCACCCCGAGCGCCGCCTGCAGCAGCTGCAGCAGCGGCGCGACGAACTCGGCCTGCGGCTGGAGCGTGCGCAGCGGCGATTGCTGCGTGACCGCCGCGAGCGACTCGAGCGCAGCCGCGGGCGCCTGCGGGCGCACTCGCCCGCGCTGACGGTCCAGCGGTTGCGGGAGCGCTTGCAGCGTGACCGCGAGCGCCTCGACGCCGCTGTCCGCCACGACCTGCGCGGTCGCGACGCCCGACTGGCGAGCGCCGTGCGCGCGCTCGACGCGGTCAGCCCGCTGGCGACCCTGGGGCGCGGCTACGCCCTGGTCCTGCGCGCCGACGACGGCCGGGCGGTGACCGATGCAGCGCAGGTGCGCGCCGGCGATGCGCTGGACGTGCGGCTGGCGCGCGGCCGGCTGGATGCGACGGTCACCCGGACCCACGAGCCCGACGGCGACCGCTGAGCGGGCGGGCCCCACGCCACACCCGATCGCGAGCAGGCGCGCGCCTGCTGGCGCTCCCTGCCGGCCGCAGCCGGGCTTCCCGTGCATGGGCAGCCATCCCGGCCAGTGCACGTGTATCCTGTGCGCTGCGCCCGAACCGCGGAACACCGATCATGCCGACCTCGCCCGCCACCAGCGACGACCCCCGCTTCCAGCCGGTCCGTACCGCCTACGAACCATCCCTGTGGGCCGATTCCAGCCTGCGCTTCGGCCTAGTGGTGCTCGACACCGACCACGCCTCGGAGCGCGAGCTGCGGCGCATGCTGCCCGAGTCGGGCGAGATATTCGTCTCACGGATGCGCCACGGCGGCGACTGTGACCTGGCCCACCTGACGGCCATGGGCGACCAGTTCGCGATCGCGGCCTCGCTGCTGCTGCCCGGTACCGCACTGGACGGCATCGCCTTCAGCTGCACCTCCGGCACGGCCGCGATCGGCATCGACGCGGTGCGCCGCGCGGTCGAGCCATACCATCCGGGCACGCCCGTGATCAGCCCGATCACCGCCGCCCGCGCCGCCTTCGACGAGCTGGGCGTGACCCGCGTCGCCGTGCTGACCCCCTATGTCGACGAGGTGAACCGGATGCTGGTGCAGCACATCGAGGACGAGGGGATCGGGGTCACGGTGCTCGCGAACTTCGGCCTGCACACGGACGCCGAGATTGCCTCGGTCCCGGCCGAGGCGGTCGCCGCCGCCGCACGGGAGATGGACCGCGCTGGCGCCGAGGGGCTGTTCATCTCCTGCACCGGCCTGCGCGTGGGCCGCATAATCGAGCCGCTGGAGGCCGAGCTCGGCCTGCCGGTCGTCACCAGCAACCAGGCCATGGCCTGGGACCTCCTGCGCCAGGCCGGCCATGCCCAGCCGGTGGAAGGCTACGGCGAACTGATGCGACGGCTGGGCAACAAAGAAGGAACCGCGAATGGACGCGAATGAACGCGAAT
>JAWWAE010000069.1:0-10912 GCA_033721835.1 Halofilum sp. (in: g-proteobacteria)
AGGCGGGGCGCGCAGACGCGACCTCCTGTCGCGACTGCGCGGGCCCGCCATCCCTGGCGGGCCCCCTGTCGGGCCTTCTCCGCCCACCGCTGCGATGCTCGGCGCGGCAAAGGCGCGGAAGGGCACATCCTGGAATCAGGTAGCCCGCATCAACGGAATCGATTCGCTGCGACGTCGAGCCGAGCCCGCAACACACCCGGCAGGAGCGACCCACGGTCACGAACCTGCATCGCGTGTCGCGCAGACACGCTAATCAAATCGCGAGCGCAGGAAGCACCGCTTCAATTCGCGAGAAACCCCGGGCGTCGCATCCGCCGATGCGCTTGCCGGCATGCTCGGGAAAACACCACCCGGTGGAAAATGTCCGGCTGAAGCCGGACCCACAACTGCGGACGGGGCCGCCGGCGGGCATCTGCGCTCGCTCAGGCGCGCAGCCGCTCCCGCAACTCCGTCACCTGGCGATACCAATCGGTCAGCACCTCGAGGCTGAAGGCCGCATTGGCCGGGCTGGGATTGGGGGTGACAAAGGCAATGGCGCCCTCGATCGGCTCGTCCTGCTGCCCGAGCGCGACCGAATCGGGCTTGATGCCACGACCATGCCGCAGATAACTCTCGTACACGCCCTTGCCGTTGAACCAGGCAATGAGTGGACGGTAGTGGCGCAGGTGGCGATCGAGGACCGGGGCCCATTCACGGAAGTCGGCCGCGCGCAGGTCGCCGGCCGAGGCGGTGGGGCGCTTGACCACGTCGGTGAAGCCGATCCGCTCCTGCCCCAGCAACCAGCGAAAGCCGTCCGGACCGGGTTCGAAATCGGGCGGCACCAGCCCGGCGCCGCGGCAGGCGGGCCAGAAGCGGTTGCGCGGATTGCCGTAGTAGCACTGCCGCGCGATCGAGGCGGGCGATGGGTTCTGGCCGATGACGACCAGGTCGAGCCCGGGGGCCAGGTAGTCGGGCAGGGTCTCCAAGCCCGCGGCCGCTGCTACTGAGCTTCCATCGAGAACCCGTCGAACTCGCGGTATCCGGCCGGTACCCGGAAACGATCGGCGTCGAGCTCGGCCTGGTCCACCGAGCGCAGGGCCCATTCCACGGTGCCGTTCGCGTCCGTGCCCTTGACCGGGACGCCATCGAAGCGCTCGAGCACCTGCACCGGTGCCGGCGCGTCCATTTCGCCGCCGAAGCTCGAGGCCATGTCGGCGAAGGTCGCGAACATCGCCCGCAGGGTCTTCATGTCACCGCCGGACATGCCCAGCGCGCTGCTGTCGGCGAGGCACACCCTCTGTACCGGGTTGCCGTCGGCCAGGACCGCGACCCAGTCGCAACGCACCCCGGCCACGCTGCCGGCGCCGCCACGCTGGATGCTCACGTCGGCCGGCGCCGAATCCTGTGCCGGCATCTGCGACTGCATCATCTGCTCCATCTGCTGGCGCATCATCTCGCGCTGTTCCTCCGGCAGGCTCTGCAGCTGCTGCTCCATCTGCTCACGCATCTGCTGCATCTGCTCCGATATCCGCTGGCCCTGCTGCTTCATGGTCTCCGCGTCCATGCGGTAGAAGCGCTGTTCGCCCGGCTCCACCACGGTCAGCTCGCGGCTGCCGGCATCGAACAATGTGTAGGTGCCGTCCTCGTTGTCCATCCGGATCCGGTTGCCCTGGATCGAGAACGTCGACAGGCCGCTCTCGTCGGAGAACTCGAGGCGCGTATCTGCCTGGGTCGCGGCAGCGAGACCCAGGGCCATCGCTCCGATCAACAAACTGGTCCGGTTCATGGTTGTTTCCTGTCTCCTGGGTGCATCAAGCATAGGCCAATGCAGGCGCACCATTCCAGCCGGGAATGCGCAACCGGTCACGCCGCACGCGGGTGCTGGCGATAAAAGGCACACAACTGCGTGTACACACGCGGATACATATCGCGAATTCGGTCGGGCATCAGCAGGAACGCCTCGCTGGCAACGGCGAAGAACTCCGCCGGATCGGTCGCCGCATAGGGGTCGAACGGGACCGGCAGGTCGCGGTCGACCCGTGCGCAGAAGTCGTCGTAGGCACGGGTGAAGACCTCGGTCCACTCGTGGCGGTCCATGTCGCTGTGCAGCGGCGGCATGCCGTTGGCGACGCCGTTGCGCAGATCGAGCTTGTGCGCGAACTCGTGGATGATGACGTTCGCGTCCTCGTCCGACTCGGCCCAGCTGATGACCACCGGTCCCTCCGGCCACGCCTCGCCGGAGCGGGTCTCCTCGATCTCGTGCACCACGCCGGCGTCGTCGCTGTAGGCCTCATGCACCTCGAAGTCGCCGGGATAGACAATCACCGAGCGCCAGCCCTCGTACCAGTCCAGCCCGAGACTCAGGATCGGGATACAGGCCTGCAGCGCGACCAGGTGACGGATCTCGTCGGTCAGCTCCAGGCTGCCCGCCGCCTCGATCGACTTGTCGTGGAGGAAAAGCGTGACCAGTTCCCGCAGGCGGTTCCGCGCACGGGGGTCGTAACGCAGCACCGCCGGGACGCGCTGGATGAGCGATTCCCACTCGCGATCACTGAGGCCATGGCGCTTCAGGATGCGGGCGCGGCGCCAGTTTCGATACCATTCGAGCAAGATCGACCTGCCGGGGTTGAGAGGCCAACGGTCACTATACCGATCCGGCGGGTGGCGCTGCAGCGCGGGCGCCTGGCCTCGAGACTCGTAGTGGAGACCACCCGATGCCCCTGTCCGAACCGGTCGCGCGCACGCCGCGACACCACCGTCGCATCGCCTGCGACGGCTACCAGCGCGACGACGGCCTCTGGGACATCGAGGCCCACCTCGTCGACACCAAGCCGTTCGACCTGCCGAACCGCGACCGCGGGGGGCGGATCGCGGCCGGCGAGCCGCTGCATGACATGTGGCTACGCGTCACCGTCGGTGACGACCTGGTGATCCGCCAGGTGGAGACGGTGACCGACGCCGGCCCGTTCGCGATCTGCCCGCGCATCACCGAAAACTTCCGCCGGCTGGAGGGCGAGCGCATCGGCCCCGGCTGGAACCGCCGCGTGCGCGAGCTGCTGGGCGGGGTCGAGGGCTGCACGCACCTGGTGGAGCTGCTCACGCCGCTGGCGACCACCGCCTTCCAGACCCTCTACGGCGCCCGCTACGGCGCCGGCCCGAGCGAGGGCGGTTCCCGCGGCGACCTGATGGCGCGCCTGATCGGCAGCTGCCACGCGCTGGCGCCCGACAGCGAGGTGGTGCGGGATTTCTGGCCCGAGCACTACCGGGGCGACGACGCCGGCGGGTGACCGGGGCCGCCCTCCGGGTCGCGGCCGGGACGCCTTCCAGCCACCCCGCGCGTCAGGGGGGGACGGGTGTCGAACGGGGAACAACCAAAACACCGAACGCGCCGAAGGGTTGTAGGTCGGACTTCAGTCCGACAGTCCACGGCACGCAACGCACTCACCGGCAGCCTGTGGGTCCGGCTTTAGCCGGACTTTCGTTCCGCTTGGCAACGCGTTCCCAAGCAAACCAGCAAGCGCATCGGCGGATGCAGCCCCGGGTTTCGCTCCGCTTTCGCGGAGCGAGGTACTTTCTTCGTGCCAAGAAAGTACCCAAAGAAGCCTTGTGCTGGTTTCCGCGGCCGGGTTCGGGCAAGCCCGAACCCGGCGCCACGCTCGGCAGCGAACTCGCCGATTTGCTCGGGAAGGCGTTACCACTCATGCCCGTCCGGCTAAAGCCGGACCCACAAGCTCCCCGCGACCGGGCACCCGCGAACAGATCACGCGCGAAAAAGCCGACGTGCGCCTAGGCGCGCGCCGGCCTGGGCAGCTTTCGACTACGAGGGCGACTTCTCCTTCGCCGGCTCGCCTTCCTCGGTGAACTGGGCCTCCTCGGTCGAACCCGCCAGCGCCCCGAGCGAACTCAGGCCGCCGGTGACCGCCTGGCTGACGGCGTCGAAGTAGCCGGCACCCACCTCGCGCTGATGGCGCGTGGCCGTGTAGCCGTCCTTCTCGGCCGCGAACTCGGCCTCCTGCAGCTCGACGTAGGCCTCCATCTGACGCTCCTTGTAGCCGCGCGCCAGCTGGAACATCGAATGGTTCAGCGCATGGAAGCCCGCCAGCGTGATGAACTGGAACTTGAAGCCCATGGCACCGAGCTCGCGCTGGAACACCTTGATCGTGGCGGCATCGAGCTTCTTCGCCCAGTTGAATGAGGGCGAGCAGTTGTAGGCGAGCAGCTTGCCCGGGTACTCGGCGTGGACGGCCTCGGCGAACTGCCGGGCGAACTCGAGATCCGGGGTCTTGGTCTCGCACCAGATGACGTCGCTGAACGGCGCGTAGGCGCGGGCGCGCACGATGCAGGCCTCGATCCCGGGCCGCACGCGGTAGTAGCCCTCGACCGTTCGCTCGCCGGTCAGGAACGGGGTGTCGCGCGGATCGATGTCGGTGGTCAGCAGCGAGGCGTCCTCGGCGTCGGTGCGGGCGACCAGGATGGTCGGGACGTCGAGGATGTCGGCGGCCAGCCGCGCCGCCGCGAGCTTCTGCAGCTGTTCCTGGGTCGGGACCAGCACCTTGCCACCCATGTGGCCGCACTTCTTGGCCGAGGCGAGCTGGTCCTCGAAGTGCACGCCGGCGGCACCGGCTTCGATCATGGCCTTCATCAGCTCGAAGGCGTTGAGCACGCCGCCGAAGCCCGCCTCGGCATCGGCCACGATCGGGGCGTACCAGTCGATCGAATTGTCGCCCTCGGCATGGGTCAGCTCATCGGCCCGGCGCAGCGTGTTGTTGATGCGCCGCACCACCGCGGGCACGGAATTGGCCGGATACAGGGACTGGTCGGGATACATCTCGCCGGCGAGATTGGCGTCGCCTGCCACCTGCCAACCGGACAGGTAGATGGCCTTGAGGCCGGCGCGTACCTGCTGCATCGCCTGGTTGCCCGTGAGCGCGCCCAGCGCATTCACGAACGGTTCCTCGTGCATCAGCCGCCACAGCTTCTCGGCGCCGTCGCGTGCCAGCGTGTACTCGATGCGCTTGCTGCCGCGCAGCCGCACCACGTCCGCCGCACCATACGGGCGCTGCACGCCCTGCCAGCGCCCTTCCTCGGCCCAGCGCCGCTCGAGTGCCTCGATCTCGCCTGTTGTCATTGCCTCCGATCCCCTTGCTTTCAGTTGTCGCCGGCGTGGCGCTGCGCGAGCTCCGCATAGTGCTCCGCCGAGTAGCGCAGGAAGCGCAATTCCTCCTCGGTGAGCTCGCGTTTTGCCTTTGCCGGGCTGCCGATGTAGAGCCAGCCCGATTCCAGTTCCGCGTCGGTTGGAACCAGCGCGCCGGCGCCGATGATGACGTCACTGCGCACGACCGCCCCGTCCATGATGATTGCGCCCATGCCCACGAGCACGCGGTCCTCGATGGTGCAGGCATGCACGACCGCGCGGTGGCCGACCGTGACATCGTTGCCGATCGTGGTCGGCTGCCCGCCCGGCGAGAATTCGCCGTCGTGGGTCACATGCACGATGGTGCCGTCCTGGATGTTGGTCCGCTCGCCAATGCGGATCTGGTGCACGTCGCCACGGAGCACACTGGTCGGCCAGACCGAGCTCTGCGGCCCGATCGCGACGTCACCGATCACGACCGCCGCCTCGTCCACATAGGCGCCGTCGTCGATGAAGGGGTCGATCTCCCCGAATCTGCGAATCGTCATGATTGGCCCGCTTTCCGTTGTACTTCGTATCGAATGGATCTCGCAGAGGCGCCGAGAACGCAGAGAATGCATGAATTGCAATACATTCTCTTTTCACCCGCGCACCCTTCGTGGGCTCCCGTTGAACCGCTCGAAAAAGTTCACGGCGCCGGCATCGTCGAATCGCGCGAATCAAGCCGTTATCTGCTTCGTCCTCCTCTGCGTTCTCGGCGCCTCTGCGAGAGATTCCTGTTATTTCAACGTCACCAGTTCCTCGGCGCTGGTCGGGTGGATCGCGACGGTCGCGTCGAAGTCGGCCTTGCGTGCGCCCATCCGCACCGCCACCGCGAACCCCTGCAGCATCTCGTCGGCGCCGTGGCCGAACACGTGGCAGCCGACGACGGTCTCCTCGTCACCGGCGCACACCAGCTTCATCACGGCCGCTGTCTTGTGCGCCGTCAGCGCGTGGTACATGGGCGTGAATCGGGTCCGGTATACCCGTACCGCATCGTCGCCGAACCGCTCGCGCGCGGCGTCCTCGGCGAGGCCGACCGTCCCGATCGGCGGGTGTGAGAACACCACGGTCGGTATGTTCTCATACTCCAGCCGCGCATTCCCGTGGCCGCCGAACAGCCGATCGGCCAGCTTGCGCCCGGCGGCGATCGCCACCGGGGTCAGTTCCGCTCGCCCGCAGACGTCACCGAGCGCGTGGATGCCCTCCACGGCCGTGTCCTGCCACTCGTCGACCGGGATGTACCCCCGGTCGTCGGTCTCGACCCCGGTATGCTCCAGGCCCAGATCGGCAGTGCGCGGACGGCGGCCGATCGCCCAGAGGACCGTGTCCAGCCGCTCGGCCACCGGCGCCTCGGCGCCGTGCAGGACCAGACCGTCCTCGGTGTTGTCCAGCCGGCCTGGCGTCGTGCGCGTGTAGATGCGGATGCCGTCGGCCTGCAGCGACTCCATCAGCGCCGCCTGCAGGTCGGCATCGAAGCTCCGCAGGACCGAATCGCGGCGGATGACCAGGTGGGTCTCGGCGCCCAGCGCATCGAGCATCCCCGCCAGTTCGACGGCGATGTAGCCGGCACCGACCACGGCCACGCGGTCGGGTCGTTGCGAGAGCTCGAAGAAGCCGTCGGAGGTGATGCCGTGCTCGGCCCCCGGGAGGTCTGGCACGATCGGCTCGCCCCCGACCGCGATGATGACGCGATCGGCACTGTAGCGACGGCCCTCGACCTCGACCTTTTTTGCCTCGACGAAGCGCGCGCGGCCGTCGATTCGGGTGACCCCGTCGCGCTCGAGGTTGTCGGCGTAGATGCCATTGAGCCGCTCGATGTAGTCGGCGCGCTTCGACACCAGTCGGCCCCAGTCGTGGCCACCGAGCTCGAGCTCGAAACCGTAGTCGGCCGCGTCGCCGAGCGTGTGCGCGAGCGAGGCCGCATACCACATGACCTTCTTCGGCACGCAGCCGCGGTTGACGCAGGTGCCGCCCAGGCGGTCGTACTCGACCACCGCGGCGCTGGCCCCGTGCCTGGCCGCCCGCCTGGCCGCCGCGAGGCCGCCGCTGCCGCCGCCGATCACCAGCAGGTCGAAGTGCTGTTCCGACATGTCCGCCTCCGTGAAAGCGCCAGAGTGTAACAGGCAGCCGGCGCGGGGTTTCCCGCCGGGCCACCCGCACGGCTACACTGGGCCGCCGTGGTCCCGGAGCGGGATCGCGGCCACCCACCGGAGCTCGAACCGCCCATGACCCTGCGCGCACGCCTGGACGCGTTCCATCAGCACCCGACCACCCGCCGGATCCGTGCCCGCGGCTGGCAATACGCGCTGCTGACCCGGATCGATCGCCCGATCGGCACCTACCTGCTGTTGTGGCCGACGCTGTGGTCGCTGTGGCTGGCGGCGGAGGGCGTACCGGACCCGTACGTCCTGGTCGTGTTCGTCCTCGGCACCTTCTGCATGCGCGCCGCCGGCTGCGCGATCAACGACTTCGCCGACCGCGGCATCGACGCCCATGTCCGCCGTACCGCCGGGCGCCCGCTCGCCACCGGCGCAATCCGGCCCTGGGAGGCCCTGACCGTGGCGGCCGTGCTCGCGCTCGTGGCGTTCGGGCTGGTGCTGACCCTGAACCGGCTCACGGTCTACCTCGCCATCGTCGGGGTTGCACTGGCCGCCCTCTACCCCTTCACGAAACGCTACACGCACCTGCCGCAGGTCTTCCTGGGGCTGGCCTTCTCCTGGGCCGTGCCGATGGCCTTCGCCGCCCAGACCGGGACGGTGCCGCCGCTCGCCTGGCTGGTGTTCACGGTCAACCTCATATGGACGGTCGGCTACGACACCATCTACGCGATGGCCGACAAGCCCGACGACCTGGAGATCGGCGTCAAGTCCAGCGCCATCCTGTTCGGCGACTTCGACCGCCACATGGTCGGGCTGTTGCAGCTGATGACCCTGTTCGGGCTGGTGCTGATCGGCGCCCGCGCCGAACTCGGGCTCGGCTGGTACCTCGGGGTCGCGGCAGCCGCGCTGCTGTTCGCCTATCAGCAATTCCTGATCAACGACCGGGCGCCGGCCCACTGCTTCCGCGCGTTTCTCAACAACGCCTGGGTCGGGCTCGTGGTCTTCATCGGCCTCGCCCTGGATTACGCGCTCGCCTGAATCAGGCACGCGCCACCGCGGCGACCGTCACCCGGCAGTCGCCGCCGGCGCACAGGCGGCGCGCCGCCTCTCGTACCGTGCTCGCGGTCGTCACCACATCGTCGACCAGCAGCAGGTGGCCGGCCAGCGGCCGGTGCAGGTGGAACACGCCGCGCACGTTGGCCCGCCGCTGCCGGGCCGGCAGGTCCATCTGCGCGACCGTGCCGCCGTGGCGCGCGAGCAACCCGACACGCAGAGGCGTACGCCGGCTGCGTGCCAGCGGCTGGGCGATCTCGGCCGCCTGGTTGTAGCCGCGTTGCAGCAGCCGCCGCGGATGCAGGGGCACCGGCACCACGGCCTCGATCGCCGCACTGGACTCGGGCAACTCCAGTGCCAGCAGCTGGCCGAGCAGCCGCCCGGCGGCGAGGTCGCCATGGAACTTGAGGCGCCGCACCAGCCAGTCGACCGGGTGGGCGTAGCGGAACGGCACGTGGATCGCGGCATAGGGTGGCGGCCGCCAGAGGCAGCGTCCGCAGACCCGCAGCTCCGGCAGGTCCGCGCCGGTGGCCGGCAGCGGCGCGGCACAGCGGGCGCAGGGGTGGCGGTTGCGTGGGAGGTCGGCATGGCAGCCGGCGCACAGTGCGAGGCCGCCCTCGCCGGGGTCACCGCAGAGCAGGCAGGACGGCGGCGCGATGCGCGCGAACAGGCCCGGGTCCATGGGCGATCTCCGCTGACTTCCGTGTCAACCGCGGCGCCGGTGCGCGGTTGACAGCCCCCGGCCCGGACGGAATGATGACCGCCATTGTTGCGACCCGTCCCGCCCGGCGCAACCCAGACCGACACCGGAGTACCGCCCATGTCCGACCCGGCCGCGTTGCGTCACGACTGGAACCGCGAAGAAGTGGAGGCGCTGTTCGAGCGCCCGTTCAACGACCTGCTGTTCGAGGCCCAGTCGATCCACCGACGCCACTTCGACCCGAACCGGGTGCAGGTCTCGACCCTGCTGTCGATCAAGACCGGCGCCTGCCCCGAGGACTGTGCCTACTGCCCCCAGAGCGTCCACCACAACACCGGTCTCGAGCGCGAGCGGCTGTTGCCGGTCGAGGAGGTGGTCGAGGCCGCGCGGGCGGCGAAGGACCAGGGGGCGACGCGCTTCTGCATGGGGGCGGCCTGGCGCAATCCCACCGACCGCAACCTCGAGCGCGTGATCGAGATGGTGCAGGCGGTGCGCGAGCTCGGCATGGAGACCTGCGTCACGCTCGGCATGCTGCGCGCCGAGCAGGCGAAGCGGCTGGCCGAGGCCGGGCTCGACTACTACAACCACAACCTCGACAGCTCGCCGGAGTACTACCGGGAGGTCATCACCACCCGCAGCTACGAGGACCGCCAGGAGACCCTGTCTCACGTGCGCGACGCCGGGATCGGCGTCTGCTGCGGCGGCATCGTCGGCATGGGCGAGACGCGCAACGACCGCGCCGGCCTGCTGGTCGAGCTGGCCAACCAGCCCGAGCACCCGGGCTCGGTGCCGATCAACATGCTGGTCCAGGTGCCGGGCACCCCGCTGTACGGCACCGAGGCGCTCGAGCCGCTCGAATTCGTGCGCACCATCGCCGTCGCCCGCATCATGATGCCGCGCTCCTACGTGCGGCTGTCGGCCGGGCGCACCGACATGAGCGACGAGACGCAGGCGCTGTGCTTCCTCGCCGGCGCCAACTCGATCTTCTACGGCGAGAAGCTGCTGACCACGGAGAATCCCGAGACCGATCACGACCGCGCGCTGTTCGCGCGCCTCGGTATCCAGGCGGAGACGGTCGAGCGGGAACGCGCCGACGGCCCTTCCCGCCCCGGTGTCGGGGCGGAGACCGGCAGCGCCGCGCGCACGGCCTGAGTCCGTGCGCGCGCTGGGCCCGGCGCTCGACCGACGGCGCGCCGAGCGCCTCTATCGCGCGCGCCGGGTGGCGGAGAGCGCCCAGGGGCCGGAGATGGTCCTGGACGGCCGCTCCGTCCTCACCTTCTGCTCCAACGACTACCTCGGCCTCGCCGCCGACCCCCGCGTGGCCGAGGCGCTGGCCGCGGGCGCGCGCCGCTGGGGCGCAGGCAGCGGCGCCGCCCACCTGGTCAACGGCCACGCCGAGCCGCACCACGCGCTGGAGGAGGAGCTGGCGGCGTTCACCGGCCGCGCGCGAGCGCTGCTGTTCTCCACCGGCTACATGGCCAACCTCGGCGTCGGCAGTGCCCTGCTCGGCCGCGGCGACGCGGTGTTCGAGGACCGGCTCAACCACGCCTCGCTGATCGACGCCGGCCAGCGGCCGCAGGTGCGCTTCGCGCGCTATCGCCACGCCGATACCGGCGACCTGGAGCGTCGGCTCGACCGGAGCGATGCGGAGGAGAAGCTGGTCCTGACCGACGGCGTGTTCAGCATGGACGGCGACGTCGCGCCGCTGGCCGCGCTCGCCGCCGCCTGCGCCCGCCACGGCGCCCGGCTCGCGGTCGACGACGCCCACGGCCTGGGGGTCCTGGGCCCGGGCGGCCGCGGCAGCCTGGCCGCGGCCGGGCTGTCGAGTGCCGAGGTGCCGGTGCTGGTCGGCACGCTGGGCAAGGCCTTCGGCACCTTCGGCGCCTTCGTCGCCGGCGACGAGGA
>JAWWAE010000070.1:0-10854 GCA_033721835.1 Halofilum sp. (in: g-proteobacteria)
CATGCGAAAGGCCCCGTGAAGGGGCCTTGACTCGTCACGAGGTGGGGAGTTCCCGCGGACGGGAGGGATTACGCGGCCCATCCCTGGGCCGCGCCCTTCGGGCTCGCTTCGCTCGTGCCAAATCGCTCCCGGCGATTTGGTCGAACCGGAGGGTTCGTCCACGCTTCTCCCGGGCCCCATACATGCGAAAGGCCCCGTGAAGGGGCCTTGACTCGTCACGAGGTGGGGAGTTCCCGCGGACGGGAGGGATTACGGGGCACATCCCTGTGCCCCGCCCTTCGGGCTGCGGCCGGCTGCGCCGGCCTCGTGCTCGATCGCTCCCGGCGATCGAGTCGAACCGGAGGGTTCGTCCACGCTTATCGCTCCGGCATACACGCAAAAGGCCCCGTGAAGGGGCCTTTTGCGTGTATGGCGGAGAGAGAGGGATTCGAACCCTCGAAGGGGCTATAAACCCCTTACTCCCTTAGCAGGGGAGCGCCTTCGACCGCTCGGCCATCTCTCCGGATTGGTTCGGATGCCGGTGATCGCACGGGCCCGGATCGGCGCGGGCGGATCCCCGGGGACTGCGCAGGATACCGGGCGGGCCGGCGCCGGTAAACCGGCGCTGGTGGCGGCCCGCGGGGCGCTAGCCGGAGCCGGGGATCTCCTCGCTTCCGTCACCCTTTTCGCGCTTGATGCGCTCGTAGATCTCTTCCCGGTGTACGGCCACGTCCTTCGGCGCGTTGACGCCCAGGCGGACCTGGTTGCCCTTGACCCCGAGCACGGTGACCGTGACTTCATCGCCGACCATGAGCGTCTCGCCGACGCGGCGTGTAAGAATGAGCATTCCCGGATACTCCTGTAGTTTCACCTCGATATGGCGGCCGTCGGCTTCCGGCTCGGCGGCCCGTCCCTGCCTTCCCGTGTCCCGGTCTTTGCGACCGGTTGTCGTTATTGCGTTGTGAACAGAACTCAGTCGACAGATTGTCCCACGCGCTCCGCGGGAGCGTCCAGTCCGAACGCGCTGTGCAGGGCGCGCACGCCCAGCTCCAGGTACTTCTCCTGGATCACCACCGAGATCTTGATCTCGGATGTGGAGATCATCTGGATGTTGATGCCCTCTGCCGCCAGTGCCTGGAACATGCGGCTGGCAATGCCGGCATGTGAGCGCATGCCCACGCCCACCAGCGACAGTTTGACAATGCCGGCGTCGCCTTCGACCTTGCGCGCGCCGAGTTCGGTCGATACTTCGCGCACGATCTCCAGGCTGCGCTCATAGTCGTTGCGGTGCACCGTGAACGTGAAGTCGGCCAGCCGCCCCTCCTCGGCGACGTTCTGCACGATCATGTCGACCTCGATGTTGGCCTCCGCGACTGCGCCCAGGATGCGGTAGGCCACCCCTGGCTCGTCCGGGACCCCGGCCACGGTCAGCTGGGCCTCGTCGCGGTTGAAGGCGATCCCGGAAATCAGCGCCTGTTCCATCTCGTCTTCCTCGTACGTGATCAGCGTGCCCTCGTCCGGCGCGAAACTGGAGAGCACACGCAAGGGGACATTGTATTTGCCGGCGAATTCGACCGCCCGGATCTGCAGCACCTTCGAGCCCAGACTGGCGAGCTCCAGGATCTCCTCGAAGGTAATGTGCGACAGTCGGCGCGCCTGTGGCACGACCCGTGGATCGGCGGTGTAGATGCCGTCGACATCGGTGAAGATCTGGCACTCGTCGGCCTCGAGTGCCGCCGCCAGCGCCACCGCCGAAGTATCCGAGCCACCGCGACCGAGCGTGGTGATGCTGCCATCGGGGTCGATGCCCTGGAAGCCGGCCACGATGGGCACACGGCCGGCGGTCAGTTCCGCCTCGAGTCGCTCCCGATCGATCTGCTCGATGCGGGCCTTGCCGTGGGCGCGGTCGGTGCGCACCGCCACCTGGGCCCCGGTGTAGGAGCGCGCGGGGCAACTGCGTTTCTCCAGCGCCATGGCCAGCAGCGCGATGGTCACCTGCTCGCCGGTCGCGAGCAGCGTATCCAGCTCCCGCGGTGCCGGCCGCGGCGCCACCCGTTTCGCCAGCTCGATCAGGCGGTTGGTCTCGCCACTCATCGCCGATACCACCACGACCACGTCGTGGCCGCGGTCGCGCGCGCCCTTGACCAGCTCGGCCACGTGCTCGATCCGTTCGACGCTGCCGACCGAGGTGCCACCGAACTTCTGGATGTACAGGCTCATGCCGGGGGGATCCGGTTGCGCGACGTCATGCGCCGCCGACTACTGCAGTTGCGAACGCACCCACTCGGGCACGGCCTCGAGCGCCCGGTCGAGGCCGGACGGGTCGTTGCCACCTGCCTGCGCCATGTCGGGCCGGCCACCGCCGCGGCCGCCCACCTGACGCGCGACCTCGTTGGCGAGATCGCCGGCCTTGATCCGACCGGTCTCATCCCGGGTCACCCCGGCCACCAGCTGGACCTTGTCGCCATTGACGCTCGCCAGCACCACGGCAGCGGTACCGAGCTTGTTCTTCAGGCGATCGACCGTCTCGCGCAGGGTCTTCGAGTCGGCCTGGTCCAGCCGCGCCGCCAGCACCTGGATGCCCTCGACCTCGACCGCGTGCGTCGCGAGGTCGCCACCGGCAGCGCTGGCGAGCTTCGCCTTGGCCTGCTCCAGCTCCTTCTCCAGCCGCCGCGCGCGCTCGGCCAGTTGGGCCGCGCGCTGCTCGACCTCCTCGGGTGCGCCGCCGACGATCTCCGCCAGCCGCCGCAGTCGCGCGTCCTGGTCAGCGGCGCGCTCGACCGCCGCGGCACCGGTGACGGCCTCGATCCGGCGTACGCCGGCAGCGACGCCGCCCTCGCTGACCAGCTTGCAGAAGCCGATGTCGCCCGTGCGGGCGACATGGGTGCCGCCGCACAGTTCCAGCGAGTGTGGGCCGAGGCGCAGCACCCGTACCTCGTCACCGTACTTTTCGCCGAACAGCGCGATCGCGCCCTCCGCGACCGCGTCCTCCATCGCCATGACCCGGGTCTCGCAGGGGCTGTTGCGCCGGATCTCCGCGTTGACGAAGCGCTCGATCTCGCGCAGTTGCTCCGGTGTCACCGGCTCGAAGTGCGAGAAGTCGAAGCGCAGGTAGTCCGGGTGCACCAGCGACCCCTTCTGCTGCACGTGGGCGCCGAGCACGCTGCGCAGGGCCGCGTGCAGCAGGTGGGTGGCCGAGTGGTTGCGGCGGGTCGACTCGCGCCGCTCACGGTCGATCTCGGCCGTCAGCGGCATGCCGAGCTCGAGCCGGCCGGACTCGAGCCGGCCGATGTGGGCCGAGGCCCTGCCCTGCTTGCGGGTGTCGTCGACGGTGAACACCGTGTCGCCCGCAACCAGCCGGCCGCGATCGCCGACCTGGCCACCGGCCTCGGCATAGAACGGCGTGGTGTCCAGGAACACCATGCCCGCATCCCCGGCGGCGAGCGACTCGACGGCGTCGCCGTCGCGATAGAGCGCGATCACTCGGCCCTGGTCCTCGGCCCGCTCGTAGCCGGTGAAGGTGCTGCTCTCCTCGACCCGAACCCGGTCGTCGTGGTCGGCCCCGAAGCGGCTCGCCTGCCGCGCCCGTTCCCGCTGCTGCTCCATCAGCTGGTCGAAGCGCCGCCGATCGATCCGCAGGCCGTGCTCGCGGGCGATGTCCGCCGTCAGGTCGTAGGGGAAGCCGTAGGTGTCGTAGAGCTTGAATGCGACATCGCCCGGGATGGTCGCGGCCGGGTCGAGCTGCGCCGGATCCCAGCCGGCCTCGGGCTCGGCCTCCTCGCGGTATTCGTCGCGCGAGGACAGGCGTTCCATCTCCGCCTCGAGCATCCGCATGCCCTGCTCCAGCGTCTCCTGGAAGCGCCTCTCCTCCTGCAGCAGCATGCGCTCGACCAGTTCCTGCTTCTCGCGGAGCTCGGGGAAGGCGTCACCCATTTCCTCGGCCAGCGGCGCGACCAGGCGGTGGAAGAACGGCTCGCGCAGGCCCAGCTGGTGCCCGTGGCGCGCCGCGCGGCGGATGATGCGCCGCAGCACGTAGCCGCGACCCTCGTTCGAGGGCAGCACCCCGTCGACGATCAGGAACGAGCAGGAGCGGATGTGGTCGGCGATGACCCGAAGTGACGCGTTGCCCCGCTCGCCGCCGCCGGCCAGCTCGGCCACGGCGTCGAGCAGGCGCCGGAACAGGTCGATGTCGTAGTTGTCGTGCACACCCTGCAATACCGCCGCGATGCGCTCGAGCCCCATGCCGGTGTCCACGCAGGGCGCCGGCAGCGGCGTCATCGTGCCATCCGCCGCGCGGTCGTACTGCATGAACACCAGGTTCCAGATCTCGACATAACGGTCGCCGTCCTGCTCCGGGGTTCCCGGCGGGCCGCCCTCGATACCGGGGCCATGGTCGTAGAAGATCTCGCTGCAGGGTCCGCAGGGGCCGGTATCGCCCATCTGCCAGAAGTTGTCGCTGCCCGCGATGCGGGCGAAGCGCTCCTCGCTGACGCCGATCTCGTTGAGCCAGATGTCTGCTGCCTCGTCGTCGTCGACATAGACCGTGACCCACAGGCGCTCGGCGGGCAGGCCGAGTTCCTGCGTGAGGAACGTCCATGCGAACTGGATCGCCTCGCGCTTGAAGTAGTCGCCGAAGCTGAAGTTGCCCAGCATCTCGAAGAAGGTGTGGTGGCGGGCGGTGTAGCCGACGTTCTCGAGGTCGTTGTGCTTGCCGCCGGCGCGTACGCAGCGCTGGGTCGTGACTGCGCGCTTGTAGTCGCGCTGTTCCTGACCGAGGAACACCTCCTTGAACTGGACCATGCCCGCGTTGGTGAACAGCAGCGTCGGGTCGTTCGCGGGCACCAGCGGCGACGACGGCACCACCCGGTGCCCGTGCGAGTGGAAGTACTCGAGAAAGCGGCTGCGCAGCTCGGCGCTGCCCATCCACTTTGGCTCCTGTTGTGCGTTCTTGCGCTTGCTCACGGTGTCTCGTATCTGTGCCCGCAGGAGCGGCCCGTGGCCGCGAACCAACCCCGCGACGCGGTTCCGGGCAGGTCTCGCGGCCGCGGGCCGCACCTACATGGTTTCAATGTCGGCGTGTCCGGTCGTGCCCTGCTCCGTTCGCGTCGGCGTCAGCAGTCGTCGTGTTCGTCGAAATCCGTCACCCGACGGACGATGTCGGCCGGAAAGCCGCGCCCCTGGAGGAAGCGCGCCCGTTTCGCCCGCTCGTTCCACGAGCCCGGGGGCGCGCTGCCGAAACGGCGCGCCGCCAGCGCGCGTGCGCGCTCGGTCCACTCGTCCGCGTGCGGCGCCAGCGCCTCCTCGATCAGCGCGTCGTCGACCCCGCGCTCGCGCAACGCCGCGCGCAGGCGCACCGGCCCGTCACCCCGGCCCACGCGCGTCGTGACAAAGGATTCCGCGAACCGCTGATCGCTCTGCAGGCCGGCCGCCGCGAGTCGCTGGAGCTCGGAGGCAATCGCGTCGGCGTCGTGCCCACGCTCGCGCAGTTTGGCCGCGAGCTCGGCCGCCGCATGCTCGCGGCGGGTCAGCAGCCGCAGCGCGGCCTCGTGCAGGTCTGCTTCAGCTGCCAGACTCGGCCGCCTCCGGCTGCCGCTCGGCGTCGGAATCGCGCTTGCGCGCGGGTACGGTCAGCAGCAGTTCCCGCAGTCGCGTCTCGATTTCCTGCGCGATCTCGGGATTGGACCGGAGATGCTCGCGCACATTCTCCTTGCCCTGCCCGATGCGATTGCCGTTGTAGCTGTACCAGGCCCCCGACTTCTCGATCAGGTTGTTCTTGACGCCGAGGTCGATCAGCTCGCCCTCGCGCGACACGCCCTCGCCATACAGGATCTCGAACTCGGCCTGGCGAAACGGCGGCGCCATCTTGTTCTTGACCACCTTCACGCGGGTCTCGTTGCCGAGGACCTCCTCGCCCTTCTTGATCGAGCCGATGCGGCGGATGTCGAGGCGCACGGACGAGTAGAACTTCAGCGCGTTGCCGCCGGTCGTGGTCTCGGGGCTGCCGAACATCACGCCGATCTTCATGCGGATCTGGTTGATGAAGCATACCAGCGTGCCCGAGCGCTTGATGTTGGCGGTGAGCTTGCGCAGCGCCTGCGACATCAGCCGCGCGTGCAGACCGACGTGCGAGTCGCCCATCTCGCCCTCGATCTCCGCCTTCGGCGTCAGCGCGGCCACCGAGTCGATCACGATCATGTCGATCGCGCCCGAGCGCACGAGCATGTCGGCAATCTCCAGTGCCTGATCACCGGTGTCCGGCTGCGATACGAGCAACTCGTCGACGTCGACGCCGAGCTTCTCGGCGTAGCTCGGATCGAGGGCGTGCTCGGCATCGATGAAGGCGCAGGTGCCCCCCGCCTTCTGGCATTCGGCGATCGCGTGCAGGGTCATGGTCGTCTTCCCTGACGATTCGGGGCCGTAGATCTCGACGACCCGCCCGCGCGGCAGGCCGCCGACACCGAGTGCGATGTCGAGACTGAGCGAGCCGGTGGAGATCACCGGCACGTCGCGCACGGCCTGGTCGTCGCCCATGCGCATCACCGCGCCCTTGCCGAACTGCTTCTCGATCTGGCCGAGCGCCGCGGCCAGCGCCTTCTTGCGATCGTCGTTCACGCGCTTCCTCCCCTGGAAAGTCGCCGGATTTCAGGCGCCGGATTATCCCACACGGGACCCGCCCCGGCGAGGGGGGCCCGCCGCCGGGAGGCCGGCTGCCGGGCGGGGGCTCACTGGTGCCCCCGGGCGGCCACGGCCTGTCGTGAATCCAAGGAATGAACCGCGAATGGACGCGAATGAACGCGAATGGCCCCGCTGCCGGGCCCACCATGTCGGGGCTTCGCGGTGCTGCCGTATCCGCCCGGGAGATCCGGGGCGCGCCGGTCCGATGGATTGAATTCGCGTCCATTCGCGTTCATTCGCGGTTCCCTCCGCGGGGCCGGGCGCGGTCAGCCGATGCCGACGTCCTCGAGCTCCTCGTCGGCGGCGGCATGGACGCGACTGTTCTCGCCGCGCAGCAGCTCCAGCTGCGCCAGGTATTGCTCGTCGACGTCGCCAGTCACGTACTCGCCGGTAAAGCAACAGCCCTCGAACAGCTTCAGGGCGGTGTTGCCGGCGCGCACCGCCTCGATCAGATCCTCGAGCGTCTGATAGATCAGCCAGTCCGCGCCGATGGCCTCGCCGATCTCCGACTCGGTACGGCCATGGGCGATCAGCTCCTCCACCGCCGGCATGTCGATGCCATAGACGTTGGGATGACGCACGGGCGGTGCCGCCGAGGCCATGTAGACCTTCTTCGCGCCCGCGTCCCGGGCCATCTGGATGATCTGTTCCGAGGTGGTGCCGCGCACGATCGAGTCGTCCACCAGCATCACGTTCTTGCCCCGAAACTCGAGCTCGATGGCGTTGAGCTTCTGCCGCACCGATTTCCGCCGCAGCTGCTGCCCGGGCATGATGAAGGTACGCCCGATGTAGCGGTTCTTGATGAACCCCTCGCGGTACTTCACGCCCAGGCGATTTGCCATTTCCAGAGCGGAGGTACGGCTGGTGTCGGGGATCGGGATGATGACGTCGATGTCGTGGTCGGCCCACTGCCGCTGTACCTGGTCGGCGAGGTACTGACCCATGCGCAGCCGCGACTTGTAGACCGAGACATCGTCGATGATCGAGTCGGGACGCGCGAAGTAGACGAACTCGAACAGGCACGGCGCATTGACGGTGCGATCGAAGCACACCTCCTGGTGCACCTGCCCGCCCCGCTCGATGTACACCGCCTCCCCGGGCTTCAGATCGCGGACCAGCGAGAACCCGAGGGCGTCCAGCGCGACACTCTCCGAGGCGATCATGTACTCGGTACCCATGACGGTGTCGCGGCGGCCGAGCACCACCGGCCGGATGCCGTACGGATCGCGGAAGGCGAGGATGCCGCGGCCCGCAATCAGCGTCGCGACCGCATAGCCGCCACGGCAGCGGCCATGCACCTCGCGCACGGCCGCGAACACCTGCGCCGGCTCGAGCCGCGTCGACTTGGCGACCTTCTGCAGCTCGTGCGCGAACACGTTCAGCAGGACCTCCGTGTCCGATGAGGTATTGATGTGCCGCAGGTCGGATTCGTACAGCTGCCGCTTGAGATCGTCGGCATTGGTCAGATTGCCATTGTGCGCCATGGCAATGCCGTACGGTGAGTTGACGTAGAACGGTTGCGCCTCGGCCGAGGATTGGGTGCCGGCGGTGGGGTAGCGGCAATGGCCGATGCCCATGTTGCCCTGCAGGCGCATCATGTGGCGCGTATGGAACACGTCGCGCACGAGGCCGATGCCCTTGCGCATGTACATCCGGCCACTGTCGTCGCTGGTCATGATCCCGGACGCGTCCTGCCCCCGATGCTGCAACAGCGTCAGGCCGTCATACAGCGCCTGGTTGGCCGGACCGCAGCCGACAATCCCGACGATTCCGCACATCAGACTCTATCCCCCGGGACGGCAAGGCGGCGGCGACGGTCGCTGCCCCCGTTCATCCCGGTGCAAGCAAGGACTCGGCCATCTCGGCCGGGTAATTCTGCTTCATCCATTCCGCCGCGGGGCTGAAATACGGCCGCAGACTCGAATCCTGCCACCAGCCCTCGCGCTGGATGGCGGTCTCCCCCATGAGCAGCACGGCCAGCGCCACCAGCACCGCCCCGCGCAGAATACCGAAAACCGTTCCGAGGGCGCGATCGGTCCCGGTCAGCCCTGTCTTCTCGACCAGCGTGGAGACCAGAAAGTTCGCCAATCCACCCACCAGCAGCGTGGCCATGAACAGCGCGATCACCGACGCCAGCCAGCGCAGGGTCGGACTCTCCAGCGCCGCCGGCATCAGCACCGCCAGCTTGGGCCCGAACGCCAGCGCGATCCAGAACGCCAGGATCCAGGTCGCGAGCGAGATCGCCTCCTTGACGAATCCGCGCCAGATGCTGATCAGGCCAGAGACCAGCATCACCACCACGATGGCCCAGTCGAGGATGGTCATCGCCCGCTGTGCTGCCCGCTGGTGGCGATCGTTCGGCGAGCCGGGGCGCCGTTCCGCATCCGTTTCTCTCCCGCTCAGGGATGACTCATCACCAGCGCGGGCTGGCCGCGCTCGGCCTCCAGTTCGCGCGCGATCTCGCGGGCCTCGGCCTCCTCCGGCACCGGTCCGACCCGGACCCGCCAGACGGCCTGGCCGTCGGCGCTGCCGGCGGCCACGAATGCCGGCCGGCCCTGCTGCCGCAGGCGGTCGCGCAGCACCACGGCATTGGCCTCGCGGCTGAAGCTGCCCACCTGCACCACCCAGCCGGTGGCCGCCGGCGTCTCGGTCTCGGTGGCGGCCGGTTCCTCGACCGCGGCCGCGGCCTCGCGCTCCTGCTCGAGCTCGCCGGCGACGTCCGGGGCCTCGAATTGCGAGGCGGGCGGCTCGCGGCGCTCGGGGATCTCCACCTCGACGTCGAGCCGTTCCGGCGCGCCGGAGCCGTCGAGCAGCATCGGCAGGAAGATGACCGCCAGTGCAATCAGGACGATGGCGCCGACCAGTCGCTGTTTCAATGCTAGGTCCAATGCAGTCGGATCCCGGCCGGTGGCTCCGGCACGCGTTGCAGGCGCGCGATTCTACTGCCCCGGACCGGGTCAAGGCCACAGTCCGGCCGCGCGACCGGCTCAGGCTTCGGCGGCCAGCAGCGGCGCGACCGCGGCCACCGTCGCGAACGACCCCAGCACGACCAGTCGGTCACCGGGACGCGCCAGCCCGCGGGCGTCGCGCCAGGCACGGACCGGGTCCGGCGCCTGCAACCACAGGTCCAGCCCGTGCGCCTCGACGATCCGGGCGAGCGTGTCCGCCTCCCGGGCGCGCGGGCCCGCAAGCCCGGCCACGCACCAGCCGTCCACGGCGGGTGCCAGCCGGGCGATCACGCCCGCGGCATCCTTGTCCCCGTACATCGCGATCACGGCCAGCGTGCGGCCGGCACAGGGGCGCTCGTGCAGCGTGACGGCCAGCATTGCCGCCGCGTCCGGGTTGTGTGCCACGTCGAGAATGGTCTCCACGGCCCCTGCGTGCACCTGGAAGCGACCCGGCACCACCGCTGCGCTCAGCCCCGCCTCGATCGCGGCGCGCGGCAGGTCGAGCCCGCAGCCACGCAATGCGGCCAGAGCGGTGGCCGCGTTGCGCACCTGGTAGCCGCCCGCCAGCGCCGGCAACGGCAGGCCGGCGAGCGCGGCATCCGGCCCGACCCAGTCCCAGCGGTCGCCGGCCAGGGTGTAGTCGAAATCGTCGCCGAGCCGACCGACCACGGCGCCGAGCTCCGTGGCGGCCTCGAGCAGCCCCGCCGGCGGTTCCGGGTCGCCGACTACCAGCGGCCGCGCGCGGCGGCCGATCCCTGCCTTCTCGCGGCCGATGCGATCGCGGTCCGCCCCGAGCCACTCGACGTGGTCGAGCCCGACCGAGGTCACCACGGCGACATCGGCATCGACGGCATTGGTGGCGTCCAGGCGACCGCCGAGCCCGACCTCGAGCACCCAGGGGTCGGCACCCGCGCGATTGAACAGGTCGAATGCGGCCAGCGTGCCGAACTCGAAGTACGTCAGCGTGGTGTCTCCGCGTGCGGCCTCCACCCGCTCGAAGGCGGCGCAGAGGTCGGGGTCGTCGGCCTCGCGACCGGCGATGCGGATGCGCTCGTTGAAGCGCAGCAGGTGCGGCGAGGTATAGACACCGGCCGGGTACCCGGCGGCACGCAGCATCGCCTCCAGCAGGCCGCAGACCGAGCCCTTGCCGTTGGTGCCGGCGACGGTGATGACGCGCGCCCGGGGTACGGTGACGCCGAGCCGGGCCGCGACGGCGGCGACCCGCTCCAGGCCGAGGTCGATCGCGGTCGGG
>JAWWAE010000071.1:0-10768 GCA_033721835.1 Halofilum sp. (in: g-proteobacteria)
ACGATCTCCGCGACCGTATCACGCGGCCATGGCCAGCGACCGAGTTCCCGCAGGCTCTTCTCGTCGATGTCGACGATGACCACGCGCTCGTCGACCGAGCGCGGGAGGGTGAGGTTCAGACGCGCGTCATAAGCGAGGTTCTCGAGCTGTTCCATGAACCCGAAGCGCACTGCACCCGAGGCATGCAACAGGAAAGGAGCGATCAGCAGCAGGCTGAGCGCCGTTCGAACGACCCGTTGCTGGAGCAGCATGGATGGCAGCGGTTCGGTTCCTTCGAAAGGGCCGGGCCCGTTCCGGCGAAACGATAGCAGAAAGCAGGGGGCGTCACTATCGGCCGGCCAAAGGCCCGGCCGCCGCTGGCCGGGACTGGAGCTTGCTGGTACTTTGTAGCGGCCGGGAATCGAGCGTGGAGCAATACGGCGTGACGGACAGGATTCGACTGGGCGTGAACATCGATCACGTGGCGACATTGCGACAGGTCCGCGGTACCGTTTACCCGGATCCGCTGTTTGCCGCCTTCCAGGCCGCCGAGGCGGGGGCGGATGGCATCACCATGCACCTGCGCGAGGATCGACGACACATCAGCGACCGCGACGTCGAACGCGTGCGTGAGCATGTCCAGTGCCGGATGAACCTGGAGATGGCGGCCACGGACGAGATGGAGACGATCGCGCTGCGGGTCGGCCCCGATGACTGCTGCATCGTGCCGGAGCGGCGCGAGGAACTGACCACCGAAGGTGGTCTTGACGTGACCGGCGCCGAGGAGCGGTTGACGGGGCTCTGCGAACGGCTCGGCGAAGCGGGCATCCGCGTCTCGCTGTTCATCGATCCCGACGCCGAGCAGATCGACGCCGCGATGCGGGTCGGCGCTCCCGCGGTCGAGATCCACACCGGGCGTTACGCCGGCGCTGCCAGCGACGATGCGCGGGCGCGGGAGTTGCAGGCGGTCGTGGACGCCGTCGACCATGCCCGCGGCTGCGGACTGATCGTCAATGCGGGGCACGGCCTGCACTACCACAATGTCGAGCCGATCGCGGCCATCCGGGCCATCCACGAGCTCAACATCGGGCACGCCATCGTGGCCCGGGCGGTCAGCACCGGGCTCGCGGCGGCGGTGCGCGAGATGAAGGGTCTGATCGACGCGGCCCGGCAGGCAGCGTGATCGTCGGGGTCGGCATCGACCTGGTGGCGACGGCGCGCATCGAGCGGCTGCACCGGCGCTTCGGGGAGCGCCTCGCGCGGCGCCTGCTGGCGACCGCCGAATGGGACGACTACCGTTGTGCCGCCGACGGCGTGCGCCTGCTGGCGAAGCGGTTCGCGGCCAAGGAGGCGGCCGCGAAGGCGCTGGGGGTCGGCATCGCGCAGGGGGTGCGCTTCGGCGACCTGTGGGTGGTGCACGACACCGCCGGTGCGCCGGGCCTGCGCTGGGGCGGGGCCGCCCGCTCCCGGGCCGAGCACCTGGGGGCCGTCAGGGCCCACCTGTCGCTCAGCGACGAGCGGGACCAGGTGGTGGCCTGCGTGATCCTCGAGGGCTGAGGCGAACGCCGCCACCAGCGCCGCTGTGGGGCCCTCAGCGGGGCGATTCGGCTGCGAGCGGGTCCTCGACCCGGCCCACCGCCTCCATCGTCTCCAGCAGCGCCGGCAGGTCCCGGAGCGCGCCCGCGGCGTCGCCCTCGATACACAGCCGCTCCACCTCCCGCGCCTGTTCGCGCAGCCGCGGTACCCCGCAGTAGAGGGCCGCGCCCAGCAGCCGGTGGGCCGCCTCGCGCAGGGCGTCCAGGTCGGATGCGTCGCGGGCGGAGCGCAGGGCGGCCGCGGTCGCCGGCAGGTCCCGACGCAGCATGGCGAACAACTCGGTCGCGACCTCGGGGCGACCGCCCGCACGGCGGACGCCGTCGGCCGGGTCGACCAGGGGCAGGTTGTGGTGGTCCTGTGCCATCGGGCGCAATGCCTTCACGCGTGGCGGGGGGTGGGTGGATCCGCCAGCCGGGCGGCCGCGGGCCCGACCTGCTCAGTCGAGGAGGAACTCCATCTTCACGCCGGCGACCTCGATCACGGCCTCGTTCGCCAGCGGGGTCGCCTCGGTCCCGACGGGTTTCCCGTCCACGGTCGGATGGCCTCCGTCCTTGGCCTCGATCTGGATCAGGAAATAGCCCTTGGCGCGACGGGTGACCGCCGCGACCTGGACGCCGGGCTTGCCGATCGTGGTCAGGGCCTTGGTGAGCTCGAGTTCCTTGCCCTTGTTGGTGCCGCTGATCACGCGCAGCCGGGCCTTCTGGGTGGCGGCGCCGTCGCTCTGCTGCTCGGCCTCGGCCAGCAGCTTCTTGCCGATCTCGCCGACCGACTTGTGCACCGAGTCGCCGCCTTCGCTCTCGGGCATGCCCTTGGTGTCGGGGCGGATGATCATCGTCTTGTCGAAGTCGCCGCCGGACGAGGCCTGCTCGTTGCTGTAGGTCAACTTGTGCTTGCCGATGGCGATCACGTCCCCGTTCTGCAGCGCGTGTTTCTTGACCAGCGTCCCGTTCACGTAGGTGCCGTTGGTGCTGTTCGTATCCTCGAGGAACGAGTCGTTGAGGATGGTCAGGATCCGCGCATGCCTGCCGCTGACCGCCAGATTGTCGATCTGGATGTCATTGTCGGGCTTGCGGCCGATGGTGATCTCTTCCTTGTCGAGCTCGTACTCGGATACCGGAGCGTCGTTGAACGTTAACGTCAGCTTGGCCATTGCGTTATCCGGATCGATTCAAACGGTCTACTGGAACCAGTCGACGATGCGCCGAAACCAGCTCTGGCGGCTGGAATACGACTTGACGACCCTGACCAGAACCACGGAAATGTTGTCAGCGCCGCCCTGCTCGTTGGCCCGGTCCACGAGGCGGTCCGCCGCCTCATCGAGGTTAGCACCAAACTGGGTCAGGGTTAAGCGGATGACCTCGTCGTCGAGCATGTCGTTGAGCCCGTCGGAGCACAGGAGGTAGAGGTCGCCGGGCAGGGCGATCTCCTCCTGCAGATCGACCTTGACCTCCGGCTCCACCCCCAGCGCACGGGTCACGATGTTGCGATTGAGGGACTGGCGGGCCTCCTCGTAGGTGTAGAACCCCCGGTCCACCAGCTCCTGCAGCAGGGTGTGGTCGCGGGTGAGCTGCTCGAGCGCGCCGTCGCGCAGCCGGTAGACCCGGGAGTCGCCCACGTGGGCGATGGTGAGCCGGTCGTCGTAGAACACGGCCACGACGACCGTCGTGCCCATCCCCTGGTACTGCGGCTGATTGCTCGCAGCCTCGTGGATCGCCCGGTTCGACTGCTCGAGCACATTGCCCGCCACCAGGCTCTCCGGGGCCCAGGCCTGTCCGTTCTCCTCGGCCTCGACCAGCGTGTCGAGCCGTTCGGGCAGGTCTCGCAGGACGCTCTCGATGGCCATCCCGCTGGCGACCTCGCCGGCATTGTGGCCGCCCATGCCGTCGGCCAGCGCCGCGATGCCGTGGGCGGCGTCCGATCCCACGCAGTCCTCGTTGTGGTCGCGCCTGCGGCCGACATCGGTACGCTCGACGATCTCGAGCGCCTCACTCAGATCCGGCCGCCGCTTGCCCCCGCCGGCCATTACGCCCCGCCGATCGTCTGCAGGCACTTGCGGATGTCGGCTGCCATCTCGCGCCCGTCCTGGTAGCGCGCGTCCGGCTCCTTCTGCATGGCCCGCTCGATGATGCGCTCCACGCACTCGGGCAGGTCGCTGCGCAGTTCGCGTATCGGCGGCTGCGTCTCGTTGGCGATCTTGTACATCAAGGTCGCCATGCTGTCGGCGGTGAAGGGCAATTGCCCGCTCACCATCTGGTACATCATCACGCCGAGCGAGAAGAGGTCGGACCGCCCATCGACCTTCTTGCCCGCCAGCTGTTCCGGCGACATGTAGGAGGGCGTACCGAGCACCATGCCGGTCTTGGTCTTGCTCGAATCGGTGATGCGCGCGATGCCGAAGTCCGTGATCTTCAGCTTGCCCGAGTCGGCGTCGAACATGATGTTGCCGGGCTTGATGTCACGGTGGACCACGTTGTTTTCATGTGCGTAGGCCAGTGCATCCGCGGAGTCGGCGATCATCGTCAGCACCTTGTCGATTTCGAGGAGCTGATTCGGCTTGGTATACGGCGTCAGGTCCCGGCCGGAGAGGAACTCCATCGCGATGTACGCGAGGTCGTGTTCCTCGCCCGCATCGTAGATGGTCACGATGTTCGGGTGATTGAGTCGGCCCGCCGTTTCGGCTTCGCGGAAGAAACGCTGCTTCACGTCCTCCAGCTCGTCCGCCTCGAACTCCTGTGACAGGGCCATGGTCTTGATCGCCACCACGCGGTTGATCTTCGGATCGCGGCCCTGGTAGACGACGCCCATCGCGCCCTTGCCGAGCTCCTTCTCCACGTCGTAGCGGCCGAGTTTGGGCTTCTCGACGCCGCCACCCTCGAGCACCAGCGTGCCCGCCGCGCCGGAGCCACCCCCGCCGCCGCCGAGCATCACCGTGTCTTCCATTGCCTTCGAGCGCTGGCGCCGGGTCTCGATGTCCCGGTACTTCGGGTCGTGGCTGGCCATGTAATCGTAGACGTTGCCGGCCTTGTTGAATTGCCGCTTGCGCTCGTAGTCGAGGGCGAGGTTGTAGAGGACCTCCATCATCGACTCGTCGAGCGGACACTTGCGGTACTTCTCGAACGCGGTGTCCAACTGTCCCTGGCTCTGGAACGACAGCCCCAGCATGCGGTTGCTCTCGGCCGATTCGGCGTCGGATTTCAGCTTGCCGCGCTCGGTGGCGAGGAACCGCTTGGTCATCAGCAGCGTGTAGCCGATCAACAGCAACAGCGTCGGCGTCGCGAGCGGCACCCACAGCTGCTCGGTCGCGAGCAGGGCGTACTCGGTGGCGACCAGCCCCGCGGCCAGCAGCACCGCGACGATGGCGGCGATACCGCCGCGCAGGCGCGGCGCGACCAGGATCAGGTACAGCGCGATCACGCCGAATGCGCCCAGACGGGCCCAGGTCGCCCAGTCGGGCTGGATGAAGAAGTCCTGTTCGAGGATGCTCGAAACGGCGTGCGCCAGCGTCAATGCGGGCGCGGTCGAGGCGCTGACCGGGGTCACCTGGGCATCGCCGATGCCCGCCGCCGTGGCCCCGACCAGCACGATCTTGCCCGCGTACTTGGTCGCCGGTATGCGGCCCGAGATCACGTCGTAGAACGAGTCGACCGCGAACGGCGCGTCACCGCCCGGACGGTCGTCATAGTAGAACGTGTTCATCTGCAGGGCACGATCGGTCCCGATGCTGAGGCCGCCGAGGCGCACGCCCCGGCCGGGGTCGAGCACGATGTCTTCGACGCCGAGATTCAGGCCCCTGGCCGCGAGCAGCAGCGACACCGAGGGGTAGTACTCGCCGTAGTGATCGATCACCAGTGCCTCGGAGCGCACGCTGCCATCGACATCGGGATTGAAGTTGAGGTGGCCGACGCCGGCGGCAGGCTCGCCCAGGCGTTCGATCGGCGGCAGGCCCGCGACCGCCGGCAGACCAACGAAGGGCGGGGTATCCACCCGCGCCGCGACGTTCTCGATGGCGTTTTCACGCACGTACGACGGCAGCGCCTGGTTCGGCTTGCCCACGGGACGCCCGAGGCGGAATGGCATGCCGAGTACCACGTTGCCGGCGTTGCGCAGGGACTCGGCCAGGCGGGCGTCGTTGTCCAGCTCGGTCTCGGCCCGCCGCAGGCGGCGTTCGAGTCCGTCTAGGCGCCGCGCGGCCCGCTGCGAATCGACGGGCTGGTCGATCAAACCGGGCAGGGCGCCGATCGATTCGTCCTCGTAATAGCCGAGGATCTCGCGGATATACTCAAGGCCCGGATCCAGCTGGGGCTCCAGGAACAGCACCGTGTAACCGATCGCGTCGGCGCCGCCGTCGGCGAGCCGGTCGATCATCTGCGCATGCCGGTCTCGGGGCCAGGGCCAGCGACCCAGGTTGGCGATACTGTCGTCGTCGATCGCGATCACGGCGACCCGCTCGCTGGGTGTGGCCTGTGCGCCGCGAACGCCGATGTCGTAGGCGAACCGTTCCAGGCCCTGGAGCAGGGCGGTTCCCGAGGCGCCCAGCACGAGCAGCGTCAGCACCAGGCCCAGAAATGCATCCGACTTCCAGAATTGACGTTTCATCCCTGCCCCCGCCGGTCGCCGGCTCCGGCGATCATACTACTGGCCGGAATCGGCACAAAGCCGTCTGGCCGCGAACTGTGTCACGCTTCGAAGGCGTCGTGCCTGCTGGTAGTCCCCGCTGCCGCCTGCGGGGATCGCTGCATGTGCTATTCTCCGGTCACGCGGCACAAGCCGGCGCCGGATGCGGACGGTGCCATGCATGAACTCCTGCAGAGAATCGAGCGCCTCAACGACATCGGCATTGCACTCTCTGCCGAGCACGATCCTGCGCGGTTGCTCGAGATCATCCTCCACGGCGCCAAGGAACTGACCAACGCCGACGGCGGGTCGCTGTACCTTGTACACGACGATGCGGTGGCGTTCGAGATCATGAGTACGAACTCGTTGGGCATCGAGCTCGGTGGCACGACCGGCGAACCGATTCCCTTCGATCCCCTGCCGCTGCACGTCGACGGCCGCCCCAACGAGAGCATGGTCGTGACCAACTGCGTGCTCAGTGAAGCCACCATCAACATCCCGGACGCCTACGACGCCGAGGGCTACGATTTTTCCGGCACCCGCGCCTTCGACAACAAGACGGGTTACCGCACGCAGTCGCTGCTGACCGTGCCGATGCGCGATCACGAGGAAACCGTGATCGGCGTCCTGCAGCTGATCAATGCCATCGACGGTGGCGAAGTGGTCGCCTTCGATGCCAGCAGCCAGAAGCTGGCGGAGTCGCTGGGTTCCCAGGCGGCCATCGCGCTGACCAACAAGCAACTGCTGGACGACTTGCAGGAACTGTTCGAGTCGTTCGTGCGCCTGATCGCGGAGGCCATCGACGAGAAATCGCCCTATACCGGTGCCCACTGCCGGCGGGTGCCGGAACTGACGATGATGCTCGCCGACGCCGCCCATCGCGCCGACAGCGGGCCGCTGTCGGACTTTCGCATGAGCGCGGAGGAGCGGTATGCGTTGAACATCGCGGGCTGGCTGCATGACTGCGGCAAGATCACCACGCCCGAGCACGTGATGGACAAGTCCACCAAGTTGCACACCGTCCGTGACGGCATCGAGGAAGTTGCGGCGCGCTTCGCCGCGCTCCGGGCCGAGGTCCGGGCCGCCCACGCGCAGCGCATCGCCGCGGCGCGCGCGGTCGGGGACGAGGTCACCGCGGGCCGGCTCGAGCAGGCCTGCGAGCAGGAACTGGCGGCACTGGGCGCCGACCTCGAGTTCCTGCGCCGCGCCAACCTGGGCGGCGAGTCGATGGCGGACGCGGACTGCGAGCGGGTGGCGGCGATCGCGCAGCGGAGCTGGACCGACAGCGAGGGCGAGACGCGGCCGCTGCTGACAGAGGACGAGGTCGAGAACCTGTGCATCCGTCGCGGTACGCTGAACGACCAGGAGCGGCAGGTGATCGAGAACCACATGGTCGCCACCATCCGGATGCTCGAGCAGCTACCGTTCCCGCGCCACCTGCAGAAGGTGCCGGAGTATGCCGCCGGTCACCACGAACGGGTGGACGGTACCGGCTATCCGCGCGGCCTGACCCGGGAAGAGATGTCGGTCCCGGCCCGGGTGATGGCGATCGCCGACATCTTCGAGGCACTGAGCGCCGCCGACCGTCCCTACAAGAAGGCGAAGCCGCTCTCGGAGTGCCTGCAGATCATGGGCCAGATGTGCGTGGACGGCCACATCGATCCGGACCTGTTCCGCGTGTTCGTCGAACGAGGCGTCTACCGCGAGTATGGCGAGCGCTTCCTGCTGCCGGAGCAGCTCGACGAGGTCGATCCGGCATCGATCCCGGGACTCGGGCAGCGGCGACGCGCGGCGCGCTGACGCCTATTCCTTGCCCTTCACCAGCGCGTCGGCCGGCACCTCGGCGAGCCCGCCCTTGAGCACGCGGGCCTGGAAGCCCCGCTCGCTGAGCAGGAACGACGCCGCCGAGCTGCGGCTGCCGGTGTCGCAGTAGACGATGTACTCGGTACCGGTATCGAGACTCTCGGCGCGCTTGCGCAGGAAGAACAGCGGGATATTGGTCGCGCCCTGGATGTGCCCGCCCTCGAACTCGGGCGGCAGCCGCACATCGATCCAGGTCGCGCCTCCGCGTCCGAGCTGCACGGCATCGTCGTAGCTCACCCGATCGAGCAGCGGCTCGTTCAGCAGCGAGGTGAAGTCCTCCTTCGACATCCGCATCAGCGAGCCGTCGTCCCGCATCGTGACGGTGGCATTGCGCTCCTTGTTCGAGATCAGCGCCTCTTCCCCGAAGCTGTCCCCGGGGCCGAGCTCGGCGAGCCGGACGCCCTCGGGCTTCGTCTTCGTGGTGCGGGTGACCACGCAACGGCCCTCGCGGATGATGTAGAAGTAATCGCCGGCCTCGCCCTGCGTGACCACGTTCTCGCCGGCCTTGACCGAGACCGGTTCCATGCGCATGAAGATCGCCTGGATGTTGGCCGGGGGGATGCGGCGGAAGCAGTCGGTCTGCAGCAGTCGGGTCATCCAGTCGGAGTCGCCGTCGCCCTCGTCGTCCTCGTCCAGTTCGTCGACCTCGTAACTGCCGGTCTGGTCCCAGGTCAGCATCAGGTCGAGCAGGTCGCGGTCGATACCGAGCGCCGTGACGTCGGACTTCGCCCTGGCACCGGTCGCGCTTGGATGAATGGTCTCCAGCGAGTGACGGGCCTCCTCGGAGCCGGCCTTGAGCGACTTCTCCGGGCCCTTCTCTCCCAGCAGGTCGACCTCCCCCTGGAGCAGGAACAGATGCATCGGCGGCTTCTTGCCATCGCGAAACAGGAACCGGCCGCTGGCGACCTTGACCGTGCGTGCCTTCTGCGCCAACTCCTTCAGGTTGTCCTTGCTGAGCGAGTTCAGGGGGATGAAACGCGAGAGTTCGCTGGGATTGACGTTCGGTTCGCTCATGTTCGGTCGCTGTCGTTCGTGCTCTTCAACGGAGTCCGTGGTATCACGCGGATGCGCGCACAGGGTAGCTGCAACGAACGTGCCACGTCCGCGATGCGCGCGGGCATCGGTGGCCCGCAGCGGCCGGGCGACCGGTCGGCGCGCCAGGCGAGGCAGCGGCTGGCATGAGCGCGAAAGTACCGGCCGGCGCGGCGGAAAGCAACCGCGGCCGGGCCGGTGCGGGCGGCCGCCGTCGCTGCGTCGGCCGGACGGCGCCGATATACTGGGCGCTGGCCGGCATCGCGGCCGCAGCCGGGGAGCCAGCATTGCAGCGCGCCTATCGTGGGGACTGGTTCGCCGCCCAGCGGGCGGTCCGGGACTGGTACGGGACCCCGCTCGGCCAGCAGCTGCATGCCGAGCTCATGCGGCGGATCGACTCCCTGGTCGGTGATCTCTATGCGCTGCGCTGCCTGCAGATCGGTGGCACGCTGCGCGACGCGGACCTGCTCTCGGGGAGCGGCCTGGTCTGTCGCATCCACGTCACGGGCGACGGCCGCGACGACCTGCGGGCGCTGCCGGCCGAACTGCCGCTGGCCAGCGACAGCGTCGACCTCGTGCTGCTGGGGCACGCGCTGGAGTTCTGCGGCGATCCGCACGGGCTGCTGCGCGAGGTCGACCGGGTCCTGACCCGCGACGGCCACCTGCTCGTGATCGGCTTCAACCCGGTCAGCCTGTTCGGCCTGCGGCGGTTGCTCGGCCGTGGTCGGGTGCCCTGGTCGGGCAGTTTCTACAGCGGGGGTCGGGTCGAGGACTGGATGCGGATGCTGGGCCTGCACGTGCGCCGGCGCGAGAGCTGCTGGCTGCGGCCGCCGCTCCAGGGCCCGCGCGGGCGCCGGCTGCTGGCCGGGCTCGAGTGGCTGGCGCCGGTGCTGCGCCGCTGCGGGGGCGTCCAGCTGGTGCTGGGGCGCAAGCAGTCGATCCCGCTCATGCCGATCCCGCTGGGCAAGCAACTGGCGGAGCCGGCGCGGGCCCGCGGCACGCTCGGCCCGGCCAGCCGCGTCCGCGGTGACGCCTGACGTGTCCACCCCGGTGATCGTCCATACCGATGGCGCCTGCCGCGGCAACCCGGGGCCGGGTGGCTGGGCCGCCATCCTCGAGCATGGCGGCCGCGAGAAGGAGCTGTACGGCTACGAGGCGGAGACCACCAACAACCGCATGGAGCTGAAGGCCGTGATCCACGCGCTGGAGGCGCTCAAGCGCCGCTGCCGAGTGCGCGTGGTCACCGATTCGCAGTACGTCATGAAGGGCGTGCAGGAGTGGATGCCGAACTGGAAGCGGCGCGGCTGGCGCACGGCCGACCGCAAGCCGGTCAAGAACATCGACCTCTGGCAGCGGCTGGATGCGGCACTGGCGCAGCATGAGGTCGAGTGGGAGTGGGTCCGCGGGCACCAGGGTCACGACGGCAACGAGCGGGCCGATCAACTGGCCAACCGGGCGATCGACGAACGCGGAGGCAACTGATGCGACAGATCGTGCTCGACACCGAGACCACCGGCCTCGAGCCCCAGCAGGGGCACCGCATCATCGAGATCGGCTGCGTGGAACTGCTGCACCGCCGCCTCACCGGCAACACCTTTCACCGCTACATCAACCCCGAGCGCCAGGTCGAGGAGGGCGCGGTCGAGGTGCACGGCCTGACCGACGGCTTCCTCGCGGACAAGCC
>JAWWAE010000072.1:0-10529 GCA_033721835.1 Halofilum sp. (in: g-proteobacteria)
ACGTCGGAGCTTCGCTGGTGGCACCTCAAGGCCGGCGAGGCAGGGAAGAACCACGAATGGACACGAATCACACGGCGGGATCGCAAGGATGACGTAGGTGCGCTTTTGCGAAGCAAACGCGTACGCCCGCCTCGCAACCAAACGTACGCGTTCCCCTGCGGCGAAAGCGCACCTACGGGTTCCATAGTCGTGTTCATTCGCGGTTTGACCGACGACCGGACCGTTGCTGACTGCTCCCCAACGGAAAGCTGACGAGCCTGAACCGCATGCGCGGCAGCATCTGTGTCCATCTGTGTTCATCTGTGGTTCCTCATCGAGCCTTTCCCGAGTGGGCAGCGCGGGGAGTACACTGGGAAGCGCGCCAATGAACGCCGGGTCCTGCCATGGCCGATAGCGACGACAACGTGCTGATCGTGTTCAGCCCATCCGGGCGGCGCGGGCACTTCCCGTATGGCACGCCGGTGTTGCAGGCCGCGCGTGCGCTCGGCGTGGACATCGACTCGGTATGCGGCGGCCGCGGGCTCTGCGGGCGTTGCCAGGTGCTGCTGTCCGAGGGCGAGTTCGCCAAGTACGGCGTCGACTCCCGGCCGGAAAACCTGAGCGGTTTCTCGGAGACGGAGAAGGACTACGAGGCCCAGGTCCAGAAGCTCAAGCCCGGCCGCCGCCTGTCCTGCCAGCTGAAGGCGCTCGGCGACGTCGTGATCGACGTCCCGCCGGACAGCCAGGTCCACAAGCAGATCGTGCGCAAGGACCCGGGCTCCTACGACATCGAACTCGATCCCGTGGTGCGGCTCTATTACACGGAGGTGCAGGAGCCGTCGATGCACGATCCCTCGGGTGACCTGCGGCGGTTGCTGGAAGCGCTGGAGTTCGAATGGCGGCTCGAGCACATCGAGCGGGCCGACCTGCAGGTGCTGCGGGATCTGCAGCCCGCGCTGCGCAAGGAGGACTGGGCAGTATCGGTCGCGGTCCACCATGACCGCGAACTGATCGCGGTCTGGCCGGGTTTCCACGACCGGGTGTACGGCGTTGCGGTCGACATCGGCTCGACCACCGTGGCGGCCCACCTGTGCGAGCTCGGCTCAGGCGAGGTGGTGGCCTCGGCCGGGCTGATGAACCCGCAGATCCGCTTCGGCGAAGACCTGATGAGCCGGGTCTCTTACGTGATGATGAATCCCGGCGGCGAGAAGGAGCTCACACGCGTCGTGCGCGAGGCGCTGAACGACCTGATCGGGCAGGTCTGCGGCGAGGTCGGAATCGAGACCGACGACATCCTCGAGCTGACCTTCGTCGGCAACCCGGTCATGCATCACCTGCTGCTGGGCATCAACCCGGTGGAACTCGGCGGGGCCCCGTTCGCGCTGGCGACCGACGAGGGCGTGACGCTGAAGGCCTCCGAGCTCGAGCTCCAGGTCCATCCCGGTGCCCGCGCCTACGTGTTGCCCTGCATCGCCGGCCATGTCGGGGCGGACACGGCCGGCGTGGTGCTGTCGGAGAAACCCTACTTGCGCGACGAGATGACGCTGGTCGTCGACGTCGGCACCAACGCCGAGATCGTGCTGGGCAACCGCAAGCAGTTGATGGCGTGCTCGAGCCCGACCGGGCCGGCGTTCGAGGGCGCCCAGATCTCCTCGGGCCAGCGGGCGGCGAACGGGGCCATCGAGCGGGTGCGCATCGACCCGGAGACGCTGGAGCCGCGCTTCAAGGTGATCGGGTGCGACCTGTGGTCGAACGAGGACGGGTTCGACGAGGCGGTCGCCGGCGTCGGCGTGACCGGCATCTGCGGCTCGGGCATCATCGAGGTGATCGCCGAGATGTACCTCGCCCGCATCATCAACCAGGACGGCGTCGTCGACGGGCGCCTGGCCGAGCGCAGCGAGCGCGTGATCGCCGAGGGCCGGACCTGGTCCTACATCCTGCATGACGGCGAGAACCGGATCCGCATCACGCAGAACGACGTGCGCGCGATCCAGCTCGGCAAGGCCGCCCTGTACGCCGGCATCCGGCTGCTGATGGATCGCATGCACGTCGAGAACATCGAGCGCATCCGGCTCGCCGGCGCCTTCGGCAATCACATCGACGTGACCTACGCCATGGTGCTCGGACTGATCCCGGACTGCGATCTCGACAACGTGTCGTCAGCCGGCAACGCGGCCGGTGTCGGTGCGCGCATTGCGCTGCTGGATCGCAAGGCGCGGCGGGAGCTGGAGCAGGTCATCCGCACCATCGAGAAGGTCGAGACCGCGATCGAGCCGAGGTTTCAGCAGCATTTCGTCGACGCGATGGCGATCCCGCACAAGACCGCGCCCTCGACCCACCTGTCGAAGCGGGTCACCCTGCCCGCCGTGGACCACAGCGCCCAGGCCGACAATGCCGCCGACGGCGGCCGCCGCCGGCGCCGCCGGCGGGGTTGATTCCGCCCACCGCGGCACGCTGGCGGCCGTCCCCGGCACTCGATATCGAGAAAACGACCTATCGATGTCGTTTCCGAGACAAAACGCGTCCGGCGGTGCCGGCACGGCGCCGCCGGGATCCGGCACCATGACCCGCACATCCCGATCAGGAGGACCCGGAGTTCCATGTGCGGAATCGCCGCCATCTGGGGGCAGAGCGACCCCGAAACCGTCCGCTCCATGCTCGACCGACTGCAACACCGCGGCCCCGACGGCCGCGCCACCCACGACCCGGCCTCTGCGCCGCGAACCGCCGCCACCCTGGGCCACAGCCGGCTCGCGATCATCGACCCGGAGGGCGGTCGCCAGCCGCTGGTGGCTTCCGAGGCGACCTGTGCCCTGGTCTGCAACGGCATGATCTACAACGATCGCGACCTGCGCCGCCGACTGGACGCATCGAGGTTCCTGACGGGGAGCGACAGCGAGAGCATCCTGCGCGGCTTCATCGAGCACGGCCCCGGGGTCGTGCGCGAGCTCGACGGCATGTTCGCGTTCCTGCTGGTGGACACGGATGGCCACGCCTTCGCGGCGCGCGATCCGCTCGGCATCAAGCCCCTGTACATGGGGGAGGTCGACGGTTCACTGGCGTTCGCCTCCGAGATCAAGGCGCTGGCGCCGGTCGCGGACAACATCCGCGAGTTCCCGGCCGGCCACACCTGGGACAGCCGTCATGGCTTCCGCCGCTACTACCGCGTACCCGGGCCGCGCACCGTACCCCGCACCGAGGTCGAGGCCGCCGAGCTCGTGCGCACGCGGCTGGAGGCCGCGGTGCACAAGCGGCTGCGCTCGGATGTGCCGCTGGGCGCGTTCCTGTCCGGCGGCCTCGACTCGTCGATCATCGCCGCCATTGCGCGCGAGCACGTCGACGAATTGCATACGTTCGCGGTGGGCCTCGCCGGTTCCAGCGACCTCGTCGCGGCGCGCCGCGTGGCCGAGCACCTTGACACCGTACACCACGAGCACGTCATCACGACGGGCGAGGTCGAGGCGGTGCTGCCAGGGATCCTGCACCACCTCGAGAGCTACGACCGCGATCTGGTGCGCAGCGCCGTTCCGACCTGGTTCGTCGCGCGCCTGGCCGCGCGGTACGTCAAGGTCGTGCTTACCGGCGAGGGCGCGGACGAACTCTTTGCCGGCTATGGCTACTACGGCGAATACGCCGACGACCAGGCACTGCAGGCCGAGACCCGCCGCTGCCTGCAGACCATGCACAACGTGAACCTTCAGCGTGTCGATCGCATGACCATGGCGCACTCCCTCGAGGCGCGGGTACCGTTCCTCGACACCGCAATGATCGAACTGGCGATGGAACTGCCGGCCGAATTCAAGCTGCGCCGCGGCGAGACCGATGGCGCCAAATGGATCCTGCGCCGGGCGTTCGAGGACCGGCTGCCGCCCGAGATCGTGTGGCGGCGCAAGCTGCAGTTCGACGAGGGCAGCGGTTTCTCCGAGCACCTCGCCGCCTGTGCCCGCAGGGTGGGGACGCACGGCGGCAGCAGCGGCGACGCGCGCTCGGTCGAGGAGGGCGTCTACCGCCGGTTGCTGGCCGGGACCTTCGACGAGCCCGAGCGCGTGCTCGGGCTGACCGCCCACTGGAGCGAGGACCGGGTGGTGGCGCCGCGCGTGGCCGCGTGAAGCGGCCGCGGGACCCCGGTCGGTTCAGGATTTCCCCTTGGCCGCCGCCACGATCGTGGCGTCGGCCGCGGATTCCGCCTCCGCAGCGGCCGGCGCCTCCGCGCCCGGCTCCCGCCGTGGCAACTCCGGCTCGAGCCCGGCCTGCACCGCGCGGTCCCGATCCGCACCCTCGGCCGAACGGCCACCGCGCAGACGCCGTTCCTCGCGCGGCGGGATGCCGAAGTAATCGCGGTAGCACTTGGAGAAGTGCGGCGCCGAGACGAAGCCACAGGCGAAGGCGACGTCGACGATCGAGATCGAGGTCTGCAGCAGCAGTTGGCGCGCCCGTGTCAGCCGCAGTTCGAGGTAGTAGCGGGTCGGCACGCAGTTCAGGTGCTTCTGGAACAGCCGCTCGAGCTGTCGTCGCGACACCCCGACATGGCGCGCGAGTTCGTCGAGGCTGATCGGCTCCTCGATGTTCGACTCCATGATCGACACCGTCTCGATCAGTTTCGGCTGACTGGTGCCGAGGCGCAGCTGCAGCGGAATACGCTGCCGGTCGTGGCGGCCGCGGATGCGCTCACAGGCGAACGACTCCGAGATCGCGCTGGCGGTGTCGGCGCCGATCTGGCGGGTGATCAGGTTCAGCATCATGTCCAGCGGCGCGGTACCGCCGGCGCTGGTGAAGCGGTCGCGGTCGATCTCGAACAGCTCGTACGAGACCACGACGCGCGGGAAGGCCTCCCGCATGCTGGCGATGTTCTCCCAGTGGATGGTGCAGCGGTAGCCGTCGAGCAGGCCCGCGCGCGCGAGCACGTGACTGCCGGTGCAGAGCGCGCCGAAGTTCATGCGCTGCTGGCCGAGCTTGCGCAGCCACGACAGGGTATTGCGATCGCAGGTGTCCTCGACCTCGACGCCGGCGCAGACGAACAGGGTGTTGAGATCGGCCGCTTCGGCGATCGCGGCGTCGGGCGTGACCTCGAGGCCGTTGCTGGCCTCGACCGGCCGGCCGTCGACCGTGTAAGCGATCCACTGGTAGAGTTCGCGGCCCGAGAGGCGGTTCGCCATCCGCAGCGGATCGACGGCCGAGGCGAACGCGATCATCGAGTACCGCGGGAGCAGCAGGAAGCCGATCCGGACCGGCTTCGGGTTCTCTTTGTTCGTCGCCATCGCCGCTGCGCCCGCACTGCGCCGGAATGTCGCTTCTAGGACAGAAAATTATGCCGGAAAGCCACGCCCGCGCAAAACATTTCCCAAGGGTGGCGTTCGGCCGGTGAGTCCCGTGCTGACGGCGCGGCATCGCGGGCGCCTGTGCGCGTTCGGCTCGGCGGTGGCGTTCGGCACGGTGGCACCGCTGGCCGGCCTGGCGTATGCCGGCGGCGCCTCGCCGGGGTCGGTAGTGCTGGCGCGACTGCTGTTCGGGGCCGTCGCGGCCGCGCTCGCGGTTGCGGCCCTGCGCCGCCGCTGGTCGCTGCGGCGCAGCGAATGGGGCGGCACCGCGCTGGTCGCCGTGGCCTGGGTGACCGTCACCGTCGCCTACACCGCGTCCTTCTACTACATCCCCGTCAGCCTGGCGGTGCTGCTGTTCTTCACCTTTCCCGTGCTGATCGCACTGGTATCGCCGCTGGTCGATGGCCGTCGCCCGGAGCCGGTTACCCTTGGTGCCGCGCTGGTGGCCTTCGCCGGCCTGGCCCTGGCACTGGGGCCGGACCTCGGGGGACTGGACTGGCGCGGCTGCGCCCTCGGCGCGCTGGCGGCACTGGGCGGCATGTCGACCTTCATCCTCAGCCGCCGGCTGGTGGTGGAGCAGGACATGTTCGCGTTCAGCTTCCACCTGCACACCGTCTGCGTGCTGGCGGTGCTGCTGGCACTGGCATTGACCGGTGCGCCCGATCTCCCGGTGCGCGGCAGCGGCTGGCTGGGGCTCCTCGGCGTCGGCGGCTTCTATGTCGCTGCGGTACTGCTGCAGTTCGCGGCCATCCGGCTCGCGGGGCCCGCGCGGGCGTCGCTGGTGTTCAATGCCGAACCGATCGTGACCATGCTCGGCGCGGGCTTGATCCTGGGGGAGCGCCTCGGCCCCTGGCAGCTGGCGGGCGCGGCGCTGGTCATCACCGCCGTCTTGTGGTCGACTCGCGCCGACCGTCCGGAGAGCTGAGCCATGCCCATCCACTTCGCGCCCGAGGAGTACGAGCAGCGCCGCCGCCGCGCCGTCGAGGGCCTGGCCGAGCACGGGCTCGACGCCCTGCTGTGCTTCCGCCAGGAGACGATGTTCTGGCTCACGGGCTACGACACCTTCGGTTACTGCTTCTTCCAGTGCCTGGTCCTGCGGGCCGACGGCGGCATGACCCTGCTCACGCGCGAGCCGGACCGCCGCCAGGCGGTCCATACCTCGGTGCTCGAGGACATCCGTGTCTGGGTGGATCGCGAGGGTGTCAATCCGGCCGAGGACCTGCGCGACCTGCTGCGGGAACTCGGCCTGGCCGGGACCCGGCTCGGGGTCGAGTACGAGGCCTATGGCCTCACCGGCCGCAATGCCCGCCGGCTCGACGCGGCCCTCGACGGCTTCGCCACCACCGAGGATGCCTCGGAGCTGGTGTCGCGCCTGCGGCTCGTGAAGTCCCCGGCCGAGATGGCGTGTATCCGCCGCGCCGCCGGATTGGCCGACGACGCACTCGACGCCGCGCTGGCCCAGGTCGCGGCCGGTGCCTTCGAGGGCGACATCCTGGCCGCCATGCAGGGCGCGGTGTTCCGCGGCGGCGGTGACTACCCGGGCAACGAGTTCATCATCGGCTCCGGACGCGACGCGCTGCTGTGTCGCTATTTCTCCGGCCGCCGCCGGCTCGACCCGGAAGACCAGCTGACCCTGGAGTGGGCCGGCGTCTACCATCGCTACCACGCCGCCATGATGCGCACCGTGCTCGTCGGCGGCGCCCACGAGGAGCACCGGGCGATGCACGCGGCCGCCGACGAGGCCATGGCCGCCTGCATCGAGGCCTGCGCCCCCGGGCACACCTGTGGCGAGGTGTTCGACGCCCACGCGCGCGTCGTCGATGCCGCCGGCCTGCGGCCGCATCGGCTCAACGCCTGCGGCTACTGCATGGGCGCGACATTTGCACCGATGTGGATGGACTGGCCCATGTTCTATACCGGCAACCCGGTGGAGATCGCGCCGGGCATGGCGTTCTTCATCCACATCATCCTGATGAACTCGGACAGTGGCCGCGCCATGACGCTCGGCCAGACGGTCGAGGTCACCGAGGCCGGGGCGATCCCGCTGCACCGGCACGACACCCGCCTGCTGCAGGCGTGATCCCCCCGCGAACATCGAGCGTCGCATGGGCCGGCAGCGCGGGACCGTTCAGCGCATAGCCGGCACGCTGGCGGTCGCGGCGGCGGCCATCGGTGCCGTGCACCTGCTGCCGCCGCTGCTGAGGGAGATCTTCACGGTCCTGCTGCAGGCCTGGGTTGTGGCCATCCTCGCCTACGTGGCGTTCGTCGCCGTGCTGCTGCGGCGCCACTGAGCGCGCGCTACCACCCCGGTTGGACCGGCCCGCAGCCGAAGTTGGTATACTGGTCTGATGGAGTCGCGCGGCGGGCAGCGCGGTCGCGGCTCGTGCGGCAGGAAACGCGACGGCACAGAGGGGGCCGAGTGGCGGAAGAATCCTTTTCCTACGAGGAGCTGGTGGCCTGCGGCCACGGCGAGACCTTCGGCCCGGAGAACGCCCGGCTGCCGGTCGAGAAGATGCTGATGCTGGACCGCATCGAGCGCATCGCCGACGAGGGCGGGGCCTACGGGCGCGGCCTGATCGACGCCGACCTCGCGATCAAGCCGGACATGTGGTTCTTCCAGTGTCATTTCCTGGAGGATCCGGTCATGCCCGGCTGCCTCGGCCTCGACGCCCTGTGGCAGCTGCTCGGCTTCTACCTCGGCTGGACCGGTGGACTCGGCAAGGGCCGCGCGCTGGGCTGTGGCGAGGTCAAGTTCACCGGGCAGATCCTGCCGACCAACAAGCATGTTGCCTATCATCTGGACATCAAGCGCGTCATCCGGCGCGGCCTGACGATGGGGATCGCCGACGGCTTCGTGGCGGTCGACGGCAACCCCATCTACGAGGCGCGGGACCTGAAGGTGGGGCTGTTCCGCAATCCGGCGGAGGCCCTTTGATGGACCGCTGCGCCGGCGCGAACCGAACACCGAATACGGGAGCCTGAAGTGCGACGAGTGGTAATCACCGGCATCGGCGTCGTGTCCTGCCTCGGCAACGACCGTGAAACGGTCACCGAGTCGCTGCGCGCGGGTCGTTCCGGCATCCGCTTCAACGAGAGCTACGCCGAGATGGGGCTGCGCAGCCGGGTCTGCGGCCGCCCCGAGATCGACCTCGACGAGCGCATCCCGCGCAAGCCGCGTCGCTTCATGGGCGATGCGGCCGGCTACGCATACGTCGCCATGGACGAGGCCGCGCGCGACGCCGGGCTGGATCCCGAGTCGCTTTCCGACCCGCGCATCGGGCTGATCGTGGGCTCGGGCGGCGGCTCGACGTCGAACCTGGTGCAGGCGGCCGACACGCTGCGCGAGCGCGGCGTGCGCAAGATCGGCGGCTTCTCGGTGCCGAAGGTCATGAGCAGCACGGTGTCGGCCTGCCTCGCCACGCCGTTCCGGATCCAGGGCATCAACTACAGCATCTCGTCTGCCTGCGCGACCAGCGCCCACTGCGTCGGCAACGCGATGGAGCAGATCCAGCTCGGCAAGCAGGACATCGTGTTCGCGGGTGGGGCAGAAGAGGAGCACTGGTCCATGACCATGCTGTTCGACGCCATGGGTGCGCTGGCGAGCAAGTACAACGACACGCCGGAAACGGCCTCGCGCCCCTACGACGTCAACCGCGATGGCTTCGTCATCGCCGGCGGCGGCGGCATGCTGGTGGTAGAGGAACGCGAGCATGCGATCGCCCGTGGCGCGCCGATCGTCGCCGAGCTGGTCGGCTACGGTGCCACCTCGGACGGTTACGACATGGTCGCGCCGAGCGGCGAGGGCGCGGTGCGCTGCATGCGCCAGGCACTGGACACCGTCGAGGGTGGCGTCGATTACGTCAACGCGCACGGTACCAGTACCCAGGCCGGGGACATCACCGAGTTGCGGGCAATCCGCGAGGTGTTCGGTGATGCGATGCCGCCGGTGTCCTCGACCAAGGCGCTCACCGGTCACTCGCTCGGTGCCGCCGGCGTGCAGGAGGCGATCTACTCGCTGCTGATGCTGCAGGGCGGGTTCATGGCCGCCTCGTGCCACATCGAGAACCTGGATCCGGGTGCCGAGGACATGCCGGTGCTGCGCGAGCGGCGCGACGACCTGCCGGTGGACTGTGTCATGACGAACAGCTTCGGCTTCGGCGGCACCAACGCCACGCTGGTGTTCCGGCGTCATTCGTAGCCGGCTCGGCACGCTGGTAGGATAGGCCCACCTTCCTGACCGGGACCGGATCCATGAGACGGGTACTGCGCGGATTCGCCGTCGGGCTGCTCATCGGCGGCCTGATCGGCCTCTGGGTGGGCATCAACATCGGCAAGAACCAGCCGCTTTTCACCAATCCCTTCGCCGAATCGCCGGCGCTGCAGAAGGCGCGCGAGTACCTCGATCGGGCCGAGCAAACGATGAAGGAGGCCGGGGAGTCGGCCGAGGAGTCGATCGAGCAGCAGTGACATGACCGACGCCGTAAACCGCTGACGCGGCGGCGGCCTCAGTCCGAATCATCCCCGGCGGCCGGATCAGGGTCGCCGGTCCGCGGCAGCTCGCGGGTGGTGACGTCTACCTGCTCCGGGTCCTCCAGTGTCTTGCGCGGCTGGATGCCCATCTCGGTGAAGCGGCGCGCGCCGGGCAGCAGCTTGTGCTCCAGCGAGCCGATCGCCTGATTGTAGCTCTCGACGCTCTGCCGCAGGTTCTTGCCGAGCCGGCCAAGATGACCGGTGAAGGTCACCACCCGGTTGTACAGCTCGGTACCCTCCTGCCGCAGCCGCTCGGCGTTTTCCGCCACCGCCTGCTGGCGCCAGCCGAAGGCGATCGTCTTCAGCAGCGCCACCAGGTTGTTCGGCGTCGCCAGAACCACCTTCTGTCGCAGCGCCTCCTCCTGCAACTCGGGGTGGATGTCGAGTGCGGCGCCGAGGAACTGCTCGCCGGGGATGAACAGCACCACGAATTCCGGCGAGCGGCTGAACTGGGTCCAGTAGGACTTCGCCGCCAGCTCCCGAACCTTTTCCTTGACGTGACGCGCAAAGCGTTCGAGCTGCCGCTGGCGCTCTTCCGGCTCGGCGCTCTGGGTGGCGCTGACGTAGGCGTCCAGCGGCGTCTTCGCATCGACCACGATCTCGCGGCCCTCGGGCATGTGCACCACCATGTCGGGCCGGGTGCTGCCGCCGTCGGCGGCGGCCATCGTCTGCTGCTCCTCGAAGTCGCAGTGGTCGACCATG
>JAWWAE010000073.1:0-10487 GCA_033721835.1 Halofilum sp. (in: g-proteobacteria)
TGGTGCTCTACGGCGCCGCCCAGCTGTCGCGGCGGCTCGGGGTGCCGTTCCGTTCCGGCGGCGCGCTGACGGCCTCGAAGATCGCCGACGCCCAGGCGGCGCAGGAGTCGACCAACACCATCGTCGCCACCGGCCTCGCCGGCGTGAACTTCTGCCTGCACTCGTGCGGCTGGCTCGAGGGCGGCCTGGCCATGGGTTACGAGAAGTTCGTCATGGACGTGGACCAGCTCGGGATGGTGCAGACCTTCCTCAGCGGGATCGACCTGTCGGAGAACGGCCAGGGCCTGGACGCGCTGCGCGAGACCGGCCCCGGCAAGCACTTCCTCGGCAGCAGCCACACCCAGCGCAACTTCGAGACGGCGTTCTACCGCTCGACCATCGCCGACAACAACAGCTTCGAGCAATGGCAGTCCGAGGGCAGCCTCGACGCCGCGCAGCGCGCGAACAAGCAGTGGAAGAAGAGGCTCAACGAGTACGAGCCGCCGGAGATCGACCCCGGCGTCGACGAGGCCCTGCGCGACTTCGTCGAGCGCAAGAAGAAGGAACGGCCGGACTCCAACGTCTAGGCTCCCGTTCGATCGCGATCAACGAGGGCGCCCGCGGGCGCCCTCTTTTTTTCAACCACGGATGGACACGGATGGGCACAGATGCTGCCGCCCATGGACCGCAACCATGTCAGAGCGGAGCTGATGGCACATCGGTTCGTGGTCGCGCTACAGGCGAACCACGAATGAACACGAATAAACACGAATAGAAGGATCCGTAGGTGCGCTTTCGCCGCAGGCGAACGCGTACGTTTCGTTGCAACGCGGGCGTACGCGTTTGCTTCGCAAAAGCGCACCTACGTCATTCTTGCGACCGCGCCATTCAATTCGTGTCCATTTTTGTTCATTCGTGGTTCGCCTTGTTCTGTTCCCTGGGCCGCGACGACATCCCAGCGCAGCTCTGACACACCGTCCGGTGGCGGGCGGCAGCATCCGTGCCCATCCGTGTTCGTCTGTGGTTCCAATCACCCAACCAGCACGCGCGGTTTCCCGCGGGCGGTGGCGGTGATGGTGGACTCGAAGAACAGCTCCATGCCGTCATCGGTGCGGCCGACCACGTCCTCGCGCCGGGACTCGACCGCCACCGTGTCGGCACCGGCGGCCTCGGCCTGTTCCCGCGCCAGGCGCTCGGCCTCGTCCGTGGCCCAGACGGCGGCGTCCTCGAGCGTACGGTGGGTGGAAACGCCGCTGGGGGCATGCACGCGGAAGCGGTCGTCCGGCAGCGGCGTGACCCGGGCCACGACCCGCTGCAGCACGCCCGCCACCACCGCGCCGACCGCGTTGGCGACCTCGGCGTGCGGCGGCAGCACCAGCCGGGTGCCGAGCCGGCGGGCGAGCTCCGGACCGTAGGTCGCGGCCGGGGCGCCGATCCCGATCAGCGGCTGCCGCAGCCGCAGGGCGACCTCGACCAGCTCCGGGTTCGGCGCGGCCTCGATGCTGGCGTCGATCAGCGCCTGGGCGCCGGCCGCGATGCGGCCGTCGGGCGCCACCGCCGTGCCGGCGAGCACCGCGGCCAGCGTGTAGCGCGCGCCGTGCTCGCTGGCTGCCTCGATCACGCGGGCGGCGAAGCGCTCGCCGTCGCCGAGGTCGCGGCCGAAGCGGTCGCGGGCGATGCGGGCGCAGATCGTGGCCCCGGCCAGCGCGGCCTCCCGCGACCAGGCCTCGTGCCAGCCGAGCACGTGCGCGGCGTCGCTCGGCGTGAAGCCGGCGAGCGCGACCACGCCCTGCTCGACCAGCCGGTCGAGCGCGCGTTGCCGCGTCTGCTCGGCGAACAGGTCCACCAGCGCCAGCGGACCGTCGGCGAGTCGATCCCACAGCTGGCGCTGCGCCGGCGACAGCGCCTCGGGCCCGCCGGGCGGCCGCCGCCGACGCATGGCGAAGCGCCCGGCATGCTCGCGCAGCGGCACCTCGTCCGCCTGCAGCCGCAACTGCGCCAGCACCCGCGGGTGCCGCGCCGCCAGCAGCGACAGCGGGACCTCGCGCCGCGGTCCCAGTTCGAACGGCCGGCCGGGCAGCGGGTGGACGGCACTGTCGCCGCCGAGGCCGAAGGTGTGGACCTCGACCGCGGAGACCCGGGTGCGCCAGCCGCCGACCACCGCGCCGTCCTCGTTGCGCCGCGGCTCGCCCCCGGCGAGCACGGCGATGTCGCTGGTCGTGCCGCCCATGTCGAACACCACGCCATCACGCTCGCCGGACAGGTGGCGCGCCCCGACCAGGCTGGCCGCGGGTCCCGAGAGGATCGTCTCGACCGGCGCCGCGCGGGCGAAGTCCGCGCTCATCAGCGAGCCGTCGCCGCGCACCACCATCAGCGGGGCGCCGATGGCGTGGTCCGTCAGCAGGCCCTGGACGGCGGCGACCAGGTCGGTGAGCAACGGGATCAGGCGCGCGTTCAGGGCCGCGGTCAGCGCCCGCCGCGGCGCATCGAGGGCGGCCGTGAGGTGATGGCCGCAGGACACCGGGTGCTCGCAGAGCTCGCTGATCAGTCGCTGCAGGCGCCGCTCGTGGGCGGGGTTGCGCACGGCGAAGTGGGAGGAGACGGCGAACGCCGCGACCCGCGATGCGTGCCGCTCGATCGCGGCGCGGGCGGCCTCGGTGTCCAGCGGCTGGCGCTCGGCACCGGAACCGTCGTGGCCACCGGCGATGAACTCGACCGGGTCGCCGGCCATCGCCGCGCGCAGGCCGGCACGCTCGAGCACCTCGGGCCCCTGCCCCACCAGCAGCAGCGCAATCGGGCTGCCCTGGCCCTCGACCAGGGCGTTGGTCGCGAGCGTGGTCGACAGCGAGACCAGCCCGATCCGGTCATCGACCTCGCCGAGCACCCGCTCCAGCGCCTCGCCGATGCCGCGCGCGAGGTCGTCGTGGGTGGTGAGCGCCTTGGCGCTGGCGACCACCCGCCGCGACCCGTCGAGCACCACGGCATCGGTATAGGTACCGCCGGTATCGAGGCCGAGGGTGAACGGCATCTGCGTGACTCCGGTTGGGGCGCGCGGCCCGGGTGAACTGCAAGGGCGGAACCACCGAAGGCACCGAACACACCGAAAAGGCGGAAATCGGGCAGGTGCAGGTTTCGTTTCGGCCGAATTCGCCCGCCCCTCGCACTGGACGGCAACGGAGGCCAGGCAAGGCTCGAGGATCGACTCACCTGCCGTCCAGCCACCGGAGTGCCGAGGCACCCGCACTCGATGCGACCTGACCCCTCGATCACGTCGTCAGACTTTTTGTTTTCGGTGTGTTCGGTGCCTTCGGTGTTTTCGGTGGTTTGTCCTGCTCGGCCGTCCCGAGTGCTCGGTTGATACGCAACGGCCGGCCTCCCGCGCAGGGTGCCGACAACGCTACCCGAGACGGGGGTGCGAGAAAAGACGCCTCAGCGCTGCTTGACGGGCTGCGATGGCTCGCCGGCCGGCGGCTCGGGCTCCACGCCGGCGGGCGGGAAGTCGATCCGGACCCGGTAGTTGCCGTCGCCGTCGGGGTTCGGGAGGTTCGAGATCCCCTCGTAGCGCAGCAGCGCGCCGGTCTCCGCATCGTAGGCGACGTCGATCGGCTCCACCAGCCAGCGCAGCACCGGGTTGGCGAGTTCCATGCGGATCACCGTCGCGGTGCGCCCGAGGACCTGCCGCCGGTCCAGCTTGCGCAACCGGAAATCCAGCGTGTCGAGCCGGCTGGGCACGGCGAACGGGATCACCGGCCGCTCCCCTGCCTGCAGGGATTCGAGCTCGCGGTAGATCAGCATGTCGAAACCCGCATCGGCGACCAGCCCCTCGGCCGACACGGGCGCGCGCTCGAGAGGTGCATCCGTGTCCTCCCGGTGGAACAATACCGTCCGGCCGTCGGCGGACCGCTCCAGCCCCTCGACGTAACCGGTGCGGAGGTCCTCCAGCCGGAAGGTCGGGCACACCGGGTCGGGGCGGTAGTCGACCGACTTGCGCGCCAGCAGCTCGCCGTCGGGCCCGCGGTACTCGACCTGGTCACGCAGCACCCGGCCGTCCGCCGTCTCTGGCCGATGCACCTCGAGGTAGACGAGTTCCCCGGTCGCGAGCGAGAAGGCGTGGCCGGTGCGCGGACCGAGCGCGACCTCGGGCACTGCCATTGCGCCCGCGACCGCGGGTACGAGCGCCACGGCCATCAGCACGCGGCGCAGTGCAGGAATCGCATGGCGCGCGCGAAACCGCGCGCGGCTGGCGGCCGAACAGAGGGCAGCCGAACACTGCGGCTGCAGACCGGAAAAGGACCATTGAAACCAGTTCGACACGGGAAGTCTTCTCCTGACCCTCGTTCGCCCCAGGGCGCGGTCGCGCCCGCCCGACGCGGGGGTATTCGTCGGGGTGTTTCGCGCCCCGGCCCCGACCGGGTTCAGACCCGACGCTCGGTGCGCCGCGCATGAGCCCGCCGCGCAGCCGCATCGCCGTGGTCGGCGCCGGCGTCTCCGGGCTGGTGGCGGCCGACCTGCTGCAACGGCGCCACGAGGTCACGCTGTTCGAGGCCGAACCGCGCCCCGGCGGCCACACCCATACCTGCGAGGTCGATGATCCCGCCGGTCGGCTCGCGGTCGATACCGGCTTCATCGTCTTCAACGAACGCAACTACCCGCTGTTCACGCGGCTGCTGGCGGAGCTCGGGATCGAATCGCAGCCGACCGACATGACCTTCTCGGTCCGCGACGACCGCAGCGGGCTGGAGTGGACCGGCTCGGACTCGCTGAACCAGGTGTTCGGCCAGCGCCGCAACCTGCTGCGCCCGGCCTTCTGGCGCATGCTGGCCGACATCCTGCGTTTCGGGCGCGAGGCGGAGGCCGTGATCGACGAGCCCGACGACACGCGCAGCGTGCTGGAGTTCGCCCGCGCGCGCGGCTATGGCCCGCTGTTCGTCGACTCGTACCTGCTGCCGATGGGGGCCTCGCTCTGGTCCTGCCCCACGCGGCGTTTCGGCGATTTCCCGATCCGGTTCGTGGCCGAGTTCATGCAGCAGCACGCGCTGCTGCAGATCCATGGCAGGCCGCAATGGCGCACCATCCGCGGCGGCTCGCGGCGCTATGTCGATGCGCTGCTCGAGCGCTTCGGCGGCACGCTGCGGCTGGGCACCCCGATCCATTCCGTGCGCCGCCGGCCCGAGCGGGTGGAACTGACCACCGACACCACCGAGTCGTTCGACGAGGTGGTGCTCGCCTGCCACGCCGACCAGGCGCTGGCCCTGCTCGGCGACGACGCGGACCGGCTCGAGCGCTCGGTACTCGCGGCGTTCCCCTACCAGGAGAACGAGGCGATCCTGCACTGCGACGAGCGGGTGCTGCCGCGCACGCGGCGCTGCTGGGCCGCCTGGAACCACCGCGCCCGCACCGACGGGGCCGACCGCACGGCGGTCTCGGTCAGCTACAACATGAACATCCTGCAGCGCCTGCCGGCCCAGCGCACCTGGAGCGTCACCCTGAACGACGACGCCGACATCGACCCGGAGCGGATCGCGCGCCGCATCCGCTACAGCCATCCGCTCTACACCAGCGGGCGCGCCGCGGCCCAGGCGCGACACCCGGAACTGACCCGGCGTAACCGGACCTCGTTCTGCGGCGCCTACTGGGGTTACGGCTTCCACGAGGATGGCGTTCGCAGCGGGGTCGCCGTCGCCAGGGCCTTCGGCATCGAGGGGCCATGACCACGCACAGCGCCATCTACCACGGCACCCTGCGCCACCGCCGTTTCCGGCCGCGCCGGCACGAGTTCGCCTACCGTCTGTTCATGCTCTACCTCGACCTCGACGAACTCGACACGGTGTTCGCCGGCCGCTGGCTGTGGTCGGTCGACCGGCCCAACGTCGTTTCGTTCCGGCGCGCCGACCATCTCGGTCCCGTCGAGCTGCCGCTCGCCGAGGCCGTGCGGCGACTGGTCGCCGAGCGCTGCGGCACCCGCCCCGAGGGACCGATCCGGCTGCTGACGCACCCGCGCTACCTCGGCTACGGCTTCAACCCGCTCAGCATCTACTACTGCTACGACCGCGCCGACCGCCGGCTCGAGACCATCGTCTGCGAGGTCAGCAATACCCCCTGGAACGAACGCCACTGGTACGTGCTGCCGATCGACGCCGCGGACGCCCGCCCGGTCCACCGCTTCCGCCGCGCCAAGGAGTTCCACGTGTCCCCGTTCATGACCATGGACCACCAGTACGACTGGCGCTTCGGCGAGCCGGGCCAGCGGCTGAGCGTGCACATGCGCAACGAGCAAGACGGCGCGCACCTGTTCGACGCGACGCTGGACCTGGAGCGCGAACCGCTCGACGCCGTCCACTGCCGCCGCCGGCTCGCCCGCCAGCCGTTCATGACCGGGCGCGTGATCACCGCGATCTACTGGCAGGCGCTGCGGCTGTGGCTCAAGCGGATCCCGTTCCGGCCGCATCCGGGCCGGCACCCACAGACGAATGGTTCGGCAACACTGCGCGCCGAGGGAGACCGCAGACCATGAGCACTGACACCGCCACCGGGGCCGCCGCCGCCAGCGGGCCCCGACCGCTCGGGGCCATCGACCGCTGGGCGCGCCGGGCCCTGGCGCGGCACCGGCTGAGCGAACTGCGTGGGGGCCGCCTGGTCGTCGATGACGCCGAGGGCAGTCGCGTCTTCGGTGACACCGGCGCCGACCTGCGCGCCCGCATCATCGTGCACGACCCGCGCTTCTACCGCCGCAGCGTGCTCGGCGGCTCGCTGGGCGCCGCGGCCGCCTACCTCGACGGCGACTGGGACTGTGACGACCTGGCCGCCCTGTTCCGGATCGTGCTGCGCTCCGAGCGCGCCATGGCCCGGCTCGAGGGCGGGCCGGCGCGGCTGGTCAGCGGCCTGGCCCGCATCGGCCACGCGCTGCGCCGCAACACCCGTGGCGGCAGCCGGCGCAATATCCGCGATCACTACGATCTCGGCAACGACCTGTTCGCGCTCTTCCTCGACCCGTCGATGACCTACTCGGCGGGCGCGTTCGACACGCCGGGGATGACGCTGGAGGCGGCGCAGTTCGCGAAGCTGGACCGTATCTGCCAGAAGCTCGACCTGCGGCCGGAGCACCACGTGCTCGAGATCGGCACCGGCTGGGGCAGCTTCGCGCTGCACGCCGCCCGCCATTACGGCTGCCGCGTGACCACGACCACGATCTCCGCCGCTCAGGCCGAGCTGGCGCGCGAGCGGATCGCGGCCGCCGGACTCGAGGACCGCATCACGCTCCTGACCGAGGACTATCGCAACCTCGAGGGCCAGTACGACCGGCTGGTGTCCATCGAGATGATCGAGGCGGTCGGGCACCACTACCTCGAGACCTTCTTCCGGGTCTGCGGCGAGCGTCTGCACGACGACGGCCGCATGCTGCTGCAGGTCATCGTGGCCGGCGACGACTGGTACGACGACTACCGGGGCACGGTCGATTTCATCCAGCGCTACGTCTTCCCGGGCGCCCTCTGTCCCTCGATCGGGGCGCTGAGCGCGGCGCTCGGCCGCGCCCGCAGCGGCCTGCGCATGGCGGACGCGGAGGACCTGACCGAAGACTATGCCGAGACCCTGCGCCACTGGCGCCGCCGCTTCCACGCCCGCGCGGACGAGGTGCGGGCCCTCGGCTACCCGCAGCGCTTCCTGCGGCTGTGGGACTACTACCTGCAGTATTGCGAGGCGGGCTTCGCCGAGCGGCACACCGGCGACCTGCAGATCGTGCTCGACAAGCCCGGCTGCCGGCTGCCGCCGGTGCGGCCGCGGCTCGCGGAGGCGCCGGCGTGAGCGTCGGCGTGCGGCCCCCGGCCGGGCTCATGGCCTGGAACCTCGTCTCGCTGAACGTCGGCTGGTTCGCCTGCGTGCTCGCGGCCGCCAACGGCCGGCCGGCGCTGGGACTGCCGGTGGTCGCGGTGCTGCTGGCCATCCACCTGACGCTGATGCCGGCGCGGCGGCGCGAGGCCCTGCTGATCGCGGCGCTGGCCGGGTTCGGCTACGTGGCCGACTCCATCCCCGTCCTGCTCGGCCTGTTCGCCTTCCCCGAGGCCGCCCGCCTCGGCGGCCCCAGCCCGATCTGGATGGTCGCGCTGTGGTGCAACTTCGCCACCGCACCCTCGGTCGCGCTCTACTGGCTGGCCGGGCGGCCGCTGCTGGCCGCCGCCCTCGGCGCCGTCGGTGGGCCGCTCGCCTATTTCGGCGGCCTGCAGCTCGGCGCCATGCTGGTCCCGGCGGGGACCGGCGCCATGCTCGCCGCGGTCGCGGTCGAGTGGGCCATCGCCACCCCGCTGGTGATGTGGGCCGCCGTCCGGCTCGGCCGCGTCAGCGGCCAGCCGGCGCCCATGGAGGCCCTCGCGTGGCGGCCGTGAACCGTCCCCGGCCCGAGCCGGAGGCCACGTCATGAGCGCCAGCCCCCTGGCCCTGGCCATCGACGGCATGGAGCGCGGCTGGCTGCCGGACGCGGTCGTCCGCGCCGGCATCCGCCGCCTCTGCGCCGAGCGCCGAGCCGAGGTGACCGCCGGCGACTGCGAGGCGCGGCTGGCGCGCCGGCAGGCGTTCATCGAGGCCATGGGCGCGGGTCCGATCGCCCCGGTCCCGGAGCGCGCCAACGAGCAGCACTACGAGCTGCCGGCCGCGTTCTTCACCCGGGTGCTGGGGCATCGCCTGAAATACAGCGCCTGCCGCTTCGCCGGGGCGGACGACGATCTCGACCGGGCCGAGGACCGCGCCCTGGCCGAGACCTGCGAGCACGCGCGGCTGGCCGACGGCCAGCGGATCCTCGAGCTCGGTTGCGGCTGGGGCGCGCTCAGCCTGTGGATGGCCGAGCGCTACCCGGGCAGCCGCATCACGGCGGTCTCGAACTCGGCCTCGCAGCGGGCCTTCATCGAGGCGCGGGCGGCGGAGCGGGGGCTGGGCAACCTGCGCATCGTCACCGCCGACATGAACGACTTCGCGCCCGACGACGGCCCCTTCGACCGCGTGGTCTCGGTCGAGATGTTCGAGCACATGCGCAACTGGCAGCGACTGCTCGACCGCGTCGCCGACTGGCTGCTGCCGAGCGGGCTGGTGCTGCTGCACGTGTTCTGCCACCGCGAGCAGCCCTACGAATTCACCACCGGCGACGACAGCGACTGGATGGCGCGGCACTTCTTCACCGGCGGCATCATGCCGAGCGACGACCTCGTCCTGCACTTCCAGCAGCGACTGCGGGCGGTCGGGCAGTGGCGCTGGTCGGGGCAAGACTACGCCCGCACCGCCGAATGCTGGCTGGCGAACCTCGACCGCGAACGCGACGAGCTGCTGGGGGTGTTCGAGGCCACCTACGGCGACCAGGCGAGCCGCTGGTACCATCGCTGGCGCGTGTTCTTCATGGCCTGCGCCGAGCTGTTCGGCTTCCGCGACGGCGAGGAATGGTGGGTCGTGCACCACCTGCTGGAGAAACCCGACCATGCGTGAATCGACTGCGCCGGGCCGCGGCGCCGCCATTGCCGCCGGCCTCGGCATCGCGGCGATGGTGGTAGCCATCGCCCACGGCTTCGTTGCCGGCGACCTGGTGGCCGAGGGCTGGGCCGTTGCCAGCGTGCCGTGGGGCCAGGCGATGCTCACCGACCTGCTGACCGGGTTCCTGCTGTTCGGCTGCTGGATGGCCTGGCGCGAGCCCACCGCCGGCCGCGCCGTGGCCTGGATCGTCGCCCTGCTGCTGCTGGGCAACCTGGTCGCCTGCGTCTACGTGTTGCTGGCGCTGCAGCGCGCCGGCGGCGACGCCGATCGCTTCTGGAACGGCCCCGCCCGGGCCGGCCGCGAGGCGGCCTGAGGCGCCGGCGACGCCTCAGAAGCGGTCGGGCCGCAGCGGCTCCAGGTCGACCGCCGGGGTACGCCCGGCGACGCCGTCGGCGACCAGCCGCCCGGTGATCCCGGCCAGCGTCAGCCCCAGGTGCTGGTGACCGAGCGCATACCAGACCCGCGGCTCGCGCGGCGAGGGGCCGATCACGGGCAGCGAGTCCGGCAGCGTCGGCCGGAAGCCCATCCACTCGCTGCCGCCCGCGGTGTCCAGCCCGGGGAACAGTCTTGCGGCGTGTCGGCGCAGGGCTGCGTAGTGCCGCGGATCGGGCGCGCGGCGCAGGCCGCCGAGTTCCGAGGTCCCCGCCAGCCGTACCCCCTCCGCCATCGGCGAGGTGACGAAGTGATGCTCGCCCGCCATCACCGGCAGCTCGGGGCCGCTGCGGCCCGGCAGCATCACGTGGTAGCCGCGCTCGGTGTCGAGCGGGAAATCGTCGCCGACGCTGCGCGCCAGCGGGCGCGAGCGCGCGCCGGCGGCGACCACCACCCGGTCGAAACAGTGCCGCTGTCCCGCGGCCAGCACGTCGACCGTCGCCGCCGCCGGCGCCAGCGCGCTGACCGGGGCCCGCCGGAAGCCGCCGCCCGCCGCCTCGATGTCCGCGACCAGGGTCGCCAGCAAGGCCGCCGGGTCGGGACAGAAGCGCGACTGTTCGTAA
>JAWWAE010000074.1:0-10471 GCA_033721835.1 Halofilum sp. (in: g-proteobacteria)
CAGGGCCGCGTTCCAGAAGAAGGTGAACAGCGCCATGACGGCGGCCAGCCACCAGAAACCCTGCGCCAGGAACACGCCGAGAAACAGCACGAATGCCATGCCGGCACCGAAGCGCACCACCGGCATGCGCTCCCCGCGCCGATCGGCCACCCAGCCCCAGAGATTCGGAGCGACGATCTTGGTGGCGGCGATGATCGCCATCAGCGAACCGATCTCGCCGGGCGAATGGCCCAGCTCGCGCAGATACAGGCTCCAGTACGGCAGCAGCGCCCCGAGCGTGGCAAAGAACAACAGGTAGAACGCCGACAGCCGCCAGTACGGTACCGGGGTGCCGGGCCCGGGGGGCATGGAGTCAGTTGCGGTCATTCAACTGCTGCCGCCGAACAAAGAATGGAACCGCGAATGAACGCGAATGAACACGAATATGGGCGCGTCGTGTCGTGGAGCGCGTCGGAGCTACGCTGGCAGAATGTTATCGCCGACAGCGAGGTGACGAGCCACGAATGAGCACGAATGGACAGGAATTCAACGATAAGGTCGCAAGGATGATGTAGGTGCGCTTTTGCGAAGCAAACGCGTACGCCATCGTTGCAACGAGACGTACGCGTTCGCCTGCGGCGAAAGCGCACCTACGGGTACCTCTATTCGCGTTTATTCGCGTTGATTCGCGGTTCCTCAACCGATATCCGCGTCCGGTGCGCTCGCCGGGACGATCGGGGTGGTGGTCTCGACGTCGGCGTTCTGGGCGCGGTGGCGCAGGGCGTGGTCGATGAGGACCAGCGCCAGCATGGCCTCGGCGATCGGGGTGGCGCGGATGCCGACGCAGGGATCGTGGCGGCCCTTGGTGCGGACCTCGGTCGGGTTGCCGTCGACGTCGATGCTGCGGCCGGGCAGATGGATGCTCGAGGTCGGCTTGAGCGCCAGCGAGGCGACGATGTCCTGGCCACTGGAGATGCCACCGAGCACGCCGCCGGCATTGTTGGACAGAAAGCCCTCGGGCGTGATCTCGTCGCGATGCTCGGTGCCGGGCTGACTCACCGACTCGAAGCCGGCACCAAGCTCGACCCCCTTGACGGCGTTGATGCTCATCAGCGCCTTGGCGATGTCGGCGTCGAGCCGGTCGAACACCGGCTCGCCCCAGCCCGGGATCATGCCACTCGCCGTCACCACCACCCGCGCACCGGCCGAATCGCCGGACTTGCGCAACCGGTGCATGAAGGCCTCGAGCTCTTCCACCTGGTCCGGGTTGGGCCAGAAGAACGGGTTGGCATCGACCGCGTCCCAGTCGAAGCGTGAGCGGTCGAGTTCGATCGTGCCGAGCTGACTGAGAAAGCCGCGGATCACGACACCGTACTGCGCGTGGAGCCACTTCTTGGCGATCGCGCCGGCGGCGACGCGCAGCGCCGTCTCGCGTGCCGACGAGCGGCCGCCCCCGCGGTAGTCGCGCATGCCGTACTTCTGCTTGTAGGTGTAGTCGGCGTGCCCGGGGCGGAAGGTCTGTGCGATCTCGCTGTAGTCCTTCGGCTTCTGATCGACGTTCTCGATCAACAGACCGATCGGCGTGCCGGTGGTCACGCCCTCGAACACACCCGACAGGATGCGCACCCGGTCGGGCTCGCGGCGCTGCGTGGTGTGTTTGCTCTGGCCCGGGCGCCGCCGGTCGAGGTCTCGCTGCAGGTCGGCCTCGTCGAGCTCCAGTCCCGGCGGGCAGCCGTCGACGATCGCACCGAGCGCGGCGCCGTGGCTCTCGCCGAACGTGGTGAGCGTGAACAGGCGACCGATGCTGTTTCCCGACATGGTTGGCGATTGTAGCGGAATCAGGCCGTTGCGTGCGGTTCCGGGGTTCGCTGCAGAAGCTCCACGCAATCGGTCGCAAAGGCATTGAACGAGCGGACGCGTCAGCGCGTTCCCGAGTGCTGTTTGTTCAACCCCTCTCCCCGAGGGAGAGGGGATCTTCCGCTGCGGGGGCGCTGCTCGAGCCCGTGACCTGGGGACCCGCTCAGTCGCCCCCAACCATGGGTCCCGCTGCTCAACCGGCCCCGAACAGCGTGCGCAGCAGCCAGCCGGCCCCGTAGGCGAGCAGGGCCGCGGCGCCGCCGGTCCACAGCGTCTCCCAGGCGGCGCGCAGCCGTGGCTGCTCCAGGCGCCCGCCCTTGGCCCAGCCGATGGCGAAGAAGGCGGCGGCGGTGAGCACTGCGCTGCTGGCGAAGCTGGTGTCGGCCGGGACACCCGGCACGATGTACGGCAGAAGCGGCACCAGTCCGACCAGGAAGAAGGCGACGAAGGTGACTGCGCCCGCGCGCACCGGGTCCGGGCCCTCGAGCTGCAAGCCGTGCTCCTCGGTGATCATGGTGTCGACCCACAGCTGCCGATTGGCCGTGATGGTATCGACCACCTGTTCCAGCGTGTCGCCCTCGAAGCCCTTCTGGGCAAAGATCTGGCGGATCTCCTCGCGCTCGCCCTCGGGCACGCGGTCGATGTGCCGTTCCTCGCTGCGCCGCGTCTGCTCGACCAGCTCGCGCTGGCTGCGGGTGGCGTGGTAGTTGCCGACCGCCATGGAGAAGCCGTCGGCGATCAGGTTGGCGAAACCGAGTACGACGACCACCAGCGCCGACAGGGAGCCACCGGTGGCGCCCGCAACCACGGCAAAGGTCGTCACGCAGCCGTCGATGCCGCCGAGGATGGCGTCGGAGAGATAGTCGTGGTTGCGCTGCGCGGCCAGCCGCGCGCGGATGCGCGCCGGTGCGTGGTCGGCCGCCGTCGGCCGGTGATCCGCCACGATCAGGCGGTCCCGCGACGCACGGCGTCGTGCACGTTGGGCAGCTGCGACACCCGTTGCAGCGCGCGATTGAGCTGGGCGAGGTCACGGATCTGCACCGTCATCTCGATGCGCGCGTCGGGCGGTTCGACGTTCTGGTCGAGATCCGCGCGGATGACGTTGATGCCGTCCTCTGCCAGCACGTTGGTCACGTCACGCAGCAGATCGGGGCGCTCGAAGGCCCGCACCGTGATGTCGACGTTCCAGCGCCGTAGCTGCTCCTCGCCGCCGAGCTCGACCTCGATCAGCCGATCGCGCTCCCGCTCGCCCAGCCGCAGGATGTTGTGACAGTCGCGCCGGTGCACCGTGATGCCACGGCCGCGGGTGATGAAGCCGACCACGGCATCGCCCGGCAATGGCTTGCAGCAGTTCGCGGTCTGGGTCATCAGGTTGCCGACACCGCGCACGCGGATGGCTTCGTCACCGCGCGGGACCCTCTCCGCGCGACGCTGGATCGGCCCGATGTCGCTCTGTTTCGGACGGCTGAGATTCTGCACCGCGCGCGCGATCTTCTCCGACGACAACTCGTTGCGCCCCAGCGCCGCGAACAGGTCCGCCTGCCTTGCGAAGCCGAGCTCCGGCGTCAGCTTCTCCAGCGGCAGTTCGCGCGCATCGAGCCGCTTCAGCTCGCGCTCGAGCAGTTGCCGACCCTCCTCCACGTGCTGGCTGTGGTCCTGCTGGTTGAACCAGGCGCGGACCTTGGCCCGGGCCCGGCTGGTGTTGAGGTAGCCGAGGTCACGGTTGAGCCAGTCGCGGCTCGGGTTGGGATCGCGCGTGGTCAGCACCTCGACCTGGTCGCCGTTCTGCAACTGGTAGGTGAGCGGGACGATACGGCCATTGACCTTGGCCCCGCGGCAGCGGTGGCCGACGTTGGTGTGCACCTGGAACGCGAAGTCGAGCGCGGTGGCGCCCTGCGGCATGTCCATCACGTCGCCGCGTGGCGTGAACACGAACACGCGGTCGGCGAACAGCTCGCGACCGAAGCTGTCCTGCAGGCTGTCGTCACCACCGCCGCTGTCCAGCAGCGAGCGCAGCGCATTGATGCTCTGCTGCAGCCGCGCCCCCTCGCTGCTGCCCTCCTTGTACAGCCAGTGGGCAGCCACGCCGCGCTCGGCGTGCTCGTTCATCTGCCGCGTGCGGATCTGGATCTCGACCGGCTTGCCGCCGGGGCCGAACACGGCCGTGTGCAATGACTGGTAACCGTTGCTCTTCGGATTCGCGATGTAGTCGTCGAACTCTCTGCGAATATGCGACCAGCGGCTGTGCACCGCACCCAGTGCCGCATAGCAGTCACGCACCTCGTCCACGAGCACACGCACCGCGTGGACGTCGAACAGCTCGTCCAGGTCGACATGCTTGCGCTGCATCTTGCGCCAGATGCTGTAGATGTGCTTCGGCCGCCCATGGACCTGCGCGTTCTCGATGCCGTCGGTCTCCAGTGCCGCCTGCAGCTCGCGGGTGAATTCGGCCACGAACCGTTCCCGCTCGCTGCGACGCTCCTGCAGGCGGGTGGCGATCTGCTTGTACGTCTGCGGATCGAGATAGCGGAACGCGAGGTCCTCCATCTCCCACTTGAGCTGGGACACGCCGAGCCGGTTCGCCAGCGGCGCATACAGGTCGAGGGTCTCGCGGGCGATCCGCCGCCGCTCGTCGCGCTCCTCGGCGCCGAGCCGGCGCAGGCGGCAGGTGCGGTAGGCCAGCCGGATCAGCACCGCGCGCACGTCCTCGCCCAGCGCCAGGATCATGCGCCGCAGGCGCTCGGCCGGCTCGCGCTCGCGCGCCGCCTCGCCCCGCTCGCGGAACACGTTCAGCCGCCGGGCGTTGCGCGCGAGCGTGGCCACGGTCGGGCCATATTCCGGCTCCAGCCGCTCGTCGGGCAGCACCGCCGCGATCTCGGGCGTGCTCAACAGCGCCGCCACCAGCGTGTCGCCATCGACGCCCAGCTCGTCCAGCAGTGTCGCCACCTCGACCGCGCCCGGATAGCGCGGCCCCGGCTCCACTCCCCCCGCCACGGCCAGCGCGCGCTCGATGCGGGCGCGGACCTCGGGCCCGTGGCGCCGGCCCAGCCGCTGCGCGGCCTCGGGCCCGGTCTCCTGCAACTCGCGCTCGTGGACGGACTCGACCATGCACCGATGGTAGCCCCGTCGCTCGGGCATTGGGTAGACGGCCCGGGCTCATGGATGCCCACGCGCGTGCCCGCTTACCCCGCCGGTCGGACCGTTGCCTGTCGGCCCGGCGCACGGCCGCGGCCCGATGCCTATTTCGGCGGCAGCGCCTCGTGACAGGGCAGCTCGCTCGCCGCGACGTACCAGTCGGCCCGCGAGCCCCAGAACACGTTCTGCATCGGCTGGATGCCCGGATGCGTGTCCAGCGTGCCGGCCGGCACGACCACCGCCCGGCCGGTCTTCGCCAGCCACGGCAGCGAGCAGCCGCAGCCACGGCAGAACACGGTCGCGAAATGGCGGCTGTCCGGCAGTTCGTAGCGGCCGAGCGAGTCTTCCCCCGCCAGCCAGCGGAACTGGTCGGGACGCACCAGCAGATTGGCCGAGTGCGCGCTGCCGGTGAACTTGCGACAGCGGCTGCAATGACAGTACTGAAACAGCCCGAGGTTGCCCGCGATCTCGTAGCGGATCGCGCCGCAGAGACAGCTTCCCGTTGCCACGTCTTCCGTCATTCGGTTGCCCCCTGTTGCACGCCACGCCCGACCACGGATGGCTCGCACGGCGACCGGGCGCGGCGACAGTAGCCGGATGGTTGCAGTTCGGGGTGGACCTGCCAAGTGGCTGGCCCCGGGGGGATCGGAAGGGGGTGCAGCTACACCCTCGGCCGGGCCGTCGGGTGTCGGGGTCCGGGATGCGGACGCCATGCCCAGCCGGCATGGCGCCGTGTGCGAGCGGCCGTCCCGATCAGTTCAGGCCCAGCAGCCGACGGTCGGCCCGGCTGCCGGTCATCGCCTGGATCTGGTCGTGTCGCAGGCCCGTGACATCCTGCAGCGTCCGCTCGTCGAGCCGCAGCAGCGCGCTGCGGGTCCCGTGGAAGCGCCGCCATGCCAGGTAGCGGGCGCGCAGGCGGAGCATGCGGCTCTCGAGCCGGGCCAGGACCGTGCGCAGGCCATCGGCACGGGGGTTCGGGAGGGTGTTTCCGGTTACGGATGCGCTCATTTCTGCAATCTCCAAATGTGAGAATATTTCACTAATGTTTCAGGGCTCCGGCGATCGGGCCGTGCCCTAGCTTTCCCCTGTGAGACGCATTTATACGGGCCGGATCGATTGTTTACAAATGATCCTTTGTCGGGGTTAGAATGAAATTGTTTCAACATGAAACGGAGTGCCGATGCGCCGGGTTCCCCCCCTGAACGGGCTCCGCGTGTTCGAGGCCGCGGCCCGCTTCGAGAGCTTCAACCGGGCCGCCGAGGCCCTGCACGTGACGCCGTCCGCCGTCAGCCACCAGATCAAGGCGCTGGAGCGCTACCTCGGCGTGGACCTGTTCCAGCGCACGCCGCGCAGCGTGACCCTGACGCGGGCCGGCCGGACCTACCTGCCGCCGATCCGCGACGCGCTGGAGCAGATCGGCATCGCGACCGAGCAGATCCACCAGCTCGAGACCCGCTCGATCCTGACGGTCAGCACCACGCCGTCGTTCGCGGTCGGCTGGCTGCTGCCGCGGCTGGCGGAGTTCCAGCTGGAGCAGCCGCACCTGGAGGTGCGGCTGGACACCTCGATCGAGTTCACCGATTTCGACACCAGTGACGTGGATGTCTGCATCCGCTACACGGCCCAGCGGGCGTTCCCCGAGCTGCGCGCCTACCGCGTCCTGCAGGAGGAGCTGATCCCGGTCTGCAGCCCGGAGTTCGCACGCCGCCACCGGTTGCGACGGCCGGAGGACCTCCGCGGCGTGCCACTGCTGCACAATTACCCGCACATGGGCCAGTGGCGCAGCTGGCTGTCGGCGGCCGGGGTCGAGGGCATCGATGCGGAGGCGGGCCAGAAGTTCGCCAACGACGCGATCGCGGTCGAGGCCGCCGCCTCCGGGCTCGGGGTCGCGGTCGCGGACCGGCTGTTGCTGGAGCGGCAGCTGAAGGAGGGTCGGGTCGTGGCCCCGTTCGAGTTCGGGGCCGGCGGCGACTACGCCTACCACCTGCTCTACCCGCCGGAGTACGAGCGCGATCCCCGGATCACGACCTTTCGCGACTGGGTGCTGCGGTTGGCCAACCCGGACGGCGCGGCGCCCGCGACCGACGACGCGGGCGACGCCGGGCCGGGCGGTGAGCCGGCGCCGTCGGTCACCGGGAACGCTGCCGGCCGTGCCGCCGCGGATTAGTCCCCGCCGCGCGGACTCGATCGAAGCGGCCGCTGCCCGCGGGGTTCCCGGCCGGCGCCACGGTCGATGCTGGCGGCGACCAGCAGCAGGCCCGGGCCCGCGATGAGCGGGTAGATCCCGGTCGCCGGGAATCCCGCGATGCAGAGTGCACTGCCCACGGCCACCGCGGCGATCGCGGTGGTCTTTTCCCAGGCGGGGACGGCGGGATCGGCCAGCCGGCGCCCGGCCAGCCACAGCATCCAGACGACGATCGGCACGGCGATCGCCGCGGACCAGATCAGGGCCTCGAACGGTGCCACTTCCATTTCCTGCTCCCTGGAGTGCGTTGTGGTCGCGCGGGCGCGGGCCGGGACGGGTCCCGCCACGCCCCCGCGGCCGCGCCCGCCGGTGAATCCCCCCGGTTCTTCCCTCGGACGCGGTAGCCGGAATCCTGCCCCGATTCGCGGCCCGGTTCAAATCCGGATCGCTATTCGCCGCGCAGCACCGCGAGCGGCCGCTCGGCCAGCAGGTGGCGCGTGGCCAGCAGACCGGCGAGGGCGATGCCGACGGCGCCGCCGCCGATGCCGAACAGCAGGATCTCGGGGTTCAGAAGGTAGGGCAGCTCCAGCACGCGCGTGGTGATCGCCCAGCCGGTGACCAGCGCGCCGGCGGCGGCGATGCTGCCGGCCAACGCACCCAGGGTGGCGAACTCGGCCGCGAGCATCGCGCGGACACGCCCGCGGCTGGCCCCGTGGGTGCGCAGCAGCGCGATCTCGGTGCGGCGCTGGTCGCGGCTGGCCTGGACGGCCGCGACCAGCACGATCAGGCCGGCCAGCAGCGAGAAGCCGAAGACGTATTCGACCGCCCGCGTGCCCTGCTCGATGACGTTGCGCACCTGGTCGAGGATCTGGCCCACGTCGAGCACGGTGACGCCGGGATAGTCGCGCAGCAGCGCGGCGATGGCGTCATGGGTGCCGGGCGGCAGCCAGAAGCTGGTGATCCAGGTCGATGGCAGGCCTTCCATCAGCGACGGGCTGGCGATGACGAAGAAGTTGACGCGGAAGCTGTCCCAGTCGACCTCGCGCAGGTTCGACACCGTGCCCTCGATGGCCTCGCCGCCGACCCGGAAGCGGAGCGTGTCGCCGAGCTCGATCGCCATGCGCTCGGCGAAGCCATGCTCGAGCGAGAACTCGGCCACCGGCATCTCGCCGGACCACCACTCGCCCGCGATGATCGGGTTGTCCGCCCGCGGCTCGGCCGCGTGCGACAGGTTGACCCCGCGCCGACCCTGGTCCTGGTCGTGGTCGTCTTCCGGGTCGTCGCCCTGGACCACGTCCGGCGGCTGACCGTTGATCTCGATCAGGCGTGCGCGGGTCATGGGGTAGAAACCCTGCACCTCGATGCCGTGGTCGGCCAGCCGCTGCCGGATCTCGTCCACATCGGCCGGCTGGACGTTGATCATGAACTGGTTGGGCGTGTCGGCCGGCAGGTTGCGCTCCCAGGCATTGAGCACGTCGAGCCGCACCACGGCCAGCAGCAGCAGGGCCAGCAGGCCGAGCCCGAAGCCGACCAGCTGCACGCTGCTGGTCTGCGGCCGGCGTGCCAAGCTGGCCAGGCCGAAGCGCCAGCCGGTCACGCGCTCGCCATGGAAGCGCCGCACCAGCGCAACCAGCCCGACCGCGGCCAGCCCGAGCGCCAGCAGCATGCCGACGGTGCCGGCCAGCACGTTGCCGGCGAGCGCCAGGTCGTCCGCCTGGTAGACGATCAGCGCCGCGACCGCGACCAGCGCGACCCCGATGGCGGCGAGCGCGGACGGCTCCGGCGGCGCGTGGGCCCGGTGCAGGACCCGCATCACCGGCACCCGCCGGATGCGCAGCGCCGGCACCAGGCCGAAACCGGTCAGCGTGACCAGCCCGGTCAGGAGCCCGACCAGCACCGGCGTGCCGGAGGGCGCCGGCAGTTCCTGGTCGAACCAGTCCCCGATCAGGCCGACCAGCCCGGCCTGCGCCGCCCAGCCCGCCAGCACGCCGAGCGCGCTGCCGAGCAGGCCGATGAACAGCAGCCGCAGCAGCAGGCTGACGATCACCAGCCGCTGCGAGGCACCGAAGCAGCGCAGCAGGGCGCTGACGTCGGCCTCGCGGCCGCTGAACGAGTGCACGGCGACCGCGATCGCGCCGCCGGCGAGGATCACCGCCATGATCGCGGCCAGGCCGAGGAACACCGAGGCCCGGTCCAGCGCCCGCCCCATCGCCGGGCGCCCGCGGCGCACGTCCTCGATCTCGAGGGTCGGGGTGGGCTGCGCGGACAGCCACTGGCGGTAGCGGTCCATGGCGTCCACGGGGCCCGCCAGCAGCAACCGGTGCTTCACACGGCTGCCCGGCGAGATCAGGTCGGTCGCCTCGAGATCCGCCCGGTTCATCATCACCCGCGGCGCGAGCGAGAACAGCGAACCCTCGCGATCGGGCTCGCTCACCAGCACCGCCGCGACCCTGGGCTCGGCCGCGCCCAGCGGCAGCGTGTCGCCGACCTCCAGGCCGAGCCGCGGGAACAGCCGCGGGTCGAGCCAGACCGTCCCCTGTGCTGGGATCGACCCCGCCGCCCTGCCCTCGGCGAACGGCTGGTCGGCGATGTAGGCGGTCCCGCGCAGCGGGTAGCCCTCGGTGACCGCCTTCACCTGCACCAGCTGCGTCTCCTCGCCGACCACGAGGACGCTGGGGAACGACACGGTCGCGGCAATCCGCAGCCCCTCGGCGCGGGCGCGCTCGCGGAACCGCTCCTCCACCGCGCTGTCGGACTCGAGCACGATGTCGGCCCCGAGCAGTGCCGTGGCCTGGCGCTCCATCGCGCCCTCGACGCGGTCGATGAAGAAGCCGACCGCGCTGACGGCGGCAACCGACACGACCAGCGCCGCCGCCACGACCCGCATCTCGTGGATGCGCAGGTCCCGCGGCAGCGCCCCGACGGCGAAGCGCAGCGCCTTCAAGCGGCGGCCTCCAGCGTGCCGTTGCCCATGCGCAGGCGGCGGTCGCAGCGGGAGGCAACGGCCTCGTCGTGGGTGACCAGGACCAGGGTCGAGCCGTGCTCGGCGCGCAGCGTGAACAGCTGATTGATCACCCGCTCACCGGTCGGCCCGTCGAGATTGCCGGTCGGCTCGTCGGCGAACAGCAGGTCCGGCTCCGGCGCGAAGGCGCGCGCGAGCGCCACCCGCTGCTGCTCGCCGCCGGACAGCTCGTTCGGCCGGTGCGCGGCCCGCGCGGCGAGCCCGACGCGTTCGAGCGCCTCGCGCGCCCGCGCACGCGGCGCCGGGTGGTCGGCGAGCTCGAGCGGCACCATGACGTTCTCCAGCGCGCTGAG
>JAWWAE010000075.1:0-10385 GCA_033721835.1 Halofilum sp. (in: g-proteobacteria)
CGGCCTCGACTTCGAGCCAGGTCGTCGGGGGAACCACCGACAACACCGAATTCACCGAAGACACCGAAAAGGCGCAAGAACGCGAGGTAGGCCGGTGTTGGCGTCGCGCCCGAGCGCGACGCCAATGCCGGCATTCGCTGGCGCGAACACCGGCCTACGCCCACCTGCAGCCCTTGTCCTTTCGGTGAGTTCGGTGTCTTCGGTGCTTTCGGTGGTTTGTCCTTTTGAATCCGGCGGAACACCGAAAGCAATGGCGCGGCGTCACTCATAGCGGACCGAGACGATCTCGTATTCGCGGCGGCCGCTGGGGGCCTCGACCTCGGCGACGTCGCCGACCTCGCGCCCGATCAGCGCGCGCGCGATCGGCGAGCTGACGGAGATCAGGCCCTGGCCGATGTCGGCCTCGCCGTCGCCGACGATCTGGTAGGTCACCTCGTCGTCACTGTCGAGATCCAGCAGCTCGACCGTGGCGCCGAACACCACCTTGTTCTGCCCGGCCAGGCTGGCGACGTCGATCACCTCGGCGTTCGAAAGCTTGCCCTCGAGTTCCTTGATGCGGCCCTCGATGAAGCCCTGCTGCTCGCGTGCGGCATGGTACTCGGCGTTTTCCTTGAGATCGCCGTGACCACGCGCCTCGGCAATCGCCTCGACCACCCGCGGGCGCTCCACGCGCTTGAGGCGATCGAGTTCCTCGCGCAGCTTCTGCGCGCCGCGCGATGTCAGCGGCGGCTTGCGATTCATCGAATCTCCTGGTGCAGATCCTGCAACCGGCTGACCCGCCCATCCTCGGGATACGACAGCGCCAGGCACATCGCCCGGCCGCCGGCGATGGTGGTCGCGTACGCCACCTTGTGATTCAGGGCCTCGCGCCGGATGGTGTACGAGTCCTTGATCGCCGAGCGGCCCTCGGTGGTGTTGATGATCAGGGCGATCTCGTCGTTCTTGATCATGTCGACGATGTGCGGCCGCCCTTCCTTCACCTTGTTGATATGTTTGCAGGGAACGCCGGCCGCTTCAACGGCGGCCGCCGTGCCGCGGGTGGCGACCAGTTCGAAGCCGGCGTCATGCAGTGCCCGTGCGATCTCCGTCGCCGCGGCCTTGTCGGCGTCGCGCACGCTGACGAAGGCGCGGCCGCTGCGCGGCAGCGGATCGCCGGCCGCCATCTGGCTCTTGGCGAAGGCCTCACCGAAGGTCCGGCCCACCCCCATCACCTCGCCGGTCGACTTCATTTCCGGCCCCAGCAGCGGGTCGACCCCGGCGAATTTCACGAACGGAAACACGGATTCCTTGACACTGTAGTACGGCGGCGTGACCGAGCCGGTCACGCCCTGCTCGACCAGCGAGCGCCCGACCATGCAGCGCGCCGAGATCTTGGCCAGCGGTACACCGGTGGCCTTGGACACGAAGGGCACCGTGCGCGAGGCGCGCGGGTTGACCTCCAGCACGTAGATCTCCTCGCCCTGGATCGCGAACTGGGTGTTCATCAGGCCGACGACGTCGAGCTCACGCGCCATGGCCGCGACCTGCGCGCGCAACCGCTGCTGGATGTCCTCCGAGAGCGTGTACGGCGGCAGCGAGCAGGCGGAATCGCCCGAGTGAACGCCGGCCTGCTCGATATGCTCCATGATGCCGCCGATGAACACGTTCTCGCCGTCGCAGACGGCGTCGACATCGACCTCGAGCGCGTCGTCCAGAAAGCGGTCGAGCAGCACCGGCGAGTCGTTCGAGACCAGCACCGCCTGCTTCATGTAGCGCACGAGGTCCTCGTCCGAGTGCACGATCTCCATGGCCCGGCCACCGAGCACGTACGACGGCCGCACCACCAGCGGATAGCCGATCGTGGCGGCGAGATCGCGTGCCTCGTCGGGGTCGCGAGCGGTGCGGTTGGGCGGCTGTTTCAGGTCGAGCTTGTGCAGCAGCTGCTGGAAGCGGTCGCGATCCTCGGCCGCGTCGATCATCTGCGGCGCGGTGCCGATCACCGGCGCGCCCGCGGCCTCCAGCGCCCGCGCGAGCTTGAGCGGCGTCTGGCCGCCGAACTGCACGATCACGCCCGCCGGCCGCTCGGTGTGCAGGATCTCGAGCGTGTCCTCCAGCGTCAGTGGTTCGAAGTACAACCGGTCGGAGGTGTCGTAGTCGGTCGACACCGTCTCCGGGTTGCAGTTGACCATGATGGTCTCGTAGCCGTCGTCGCGCAGCGCCAGCGCGGCGTGTACGCAGCAATAGTCGAACTCGATGCCCTGGCCGATGCGATTGGGCCCGCCGCCCAGCACCATGATCTTCTTGCGCCCGGTCGGCTCGGATTCGCATTCCTCCTCGTAGCTCGAGTACATGTAGGCGGTGGCGGTGGCGAACTCGGCAGCGCAGGTGTCGACCCGCTTGAACGCGGGGCGCACGCCGAGCTCGTGGCGGTACGCGCGCACCTCGTGCTCGGCCGCGCCCATCAGGGTCGCCAGCCGGTGGTCGGAGAAGCCCTTGCGCTTGAGCGTCCACAGGCGCTCGCGGGTGAGCGCGCCCAGCGCCGTCTCGCGCAGCGCCTGCTCCTCGTGCACCAGGTCCTCGATCTGCACCAGCCACCAGCGGTCGATCCACGTCAGGTCGAATACCTCCTGCACGCTCCAGCCACGACGGAAGGCCTCGGCCACGTACCAGATGCGGCGGTCGCCGGGGTTCTGCAGCTCGCGCCGCAGGATGCTGGTCGTCTCCTCCTCGCCGGTGTCCGGCGGCAATACCTCGTCGAGCCCGGCGGCGCCGGTCTCGAGGCCGCGCAGCGCCTTCTGCAGCGACTCCTGGAACGTGCGCCCGATCGCCATCACCTCGCCGACGGACTTCATCTGCGTCGTCAGGCGCGGCTGCGTATCGGGGAATTTCTCGAACGTGAAGCGCGGGATCTTGGTCACGACATAGTCGATGGTCGGCTCGAACGAGGCCGGCACCGCGCCGCCGGTGATCTCGTTGCGCAGCTCGTCGAGCGTGTAGCCGACCGCCAGCTTGGCGGCGACCTTGGCGATCGGGAAGCCGGTGGCCTTCGAGGCCAGCGCGGAAGAGCGCGACACGCGCGGGTTCATCTCGATGATCACCAGGCGCCCCGTATCGGGCTCGACCGCGAACTGCACGTTGGAGCCGCCGGTCTCGACCCCGATCTTGCGCAGGACCGCCAGCGAGGCGTCGCGCATGATCTGGTATTCCTTGTCGGTCAGCGTCTGCGCCGGCGCGACCGTGATCGAGTCTCCGGTATGCACCCCCATCGGGTCCAGGTTCTCGATCGAGCAGATGATGATGGCGTTGTCCGCGCGGTCGCGGACCACCTCCATCTCGAACTCCTTCCAGCCGAGGACGGATTCCTCGAGCAGCACCTCGTGGGTGGGCGAGAGCTCCAGCCCGCGGCGGCAGATGTCCTCGAACTCCTCGCGGTTGAAGGCAATGCCGCCGCCGGAGCCGCCGAGCGTGAACGACGGCCGGATGATGACGGGAAAGCCGATCTGCGCTTGGCGCTGCTGCGCCTCCTCCCAGGAATGCGCGATGTAGGCATTGGGCGATTCGAGCCCGATCTCCGCCATGGCGTTTCGGAAACGGTCGCGGTCCTCGGCCATGTCGATGGCCTCGCGCGAGGCGCCGATCATCTGCACGCCGTGCTTCTCCAGCACGTGGTGCCGCTCGAGATCGAGCGCGCAGTTGAGCGCCGTCTGCCCGCCCATGGTCGGCAGCAGCGCGTCGGGCTTTTCCTGCTCGATCACCCGCTCGACCACCGACCACTGCACCGGCTCGATGTAGACCGAGTCGGCCATGTTCGGGTCGGTCATGATCGTGGCCGGATTCGAGTTCACCAGGATGACCCGGTAGCCCTCCTCCTTCAGCGCCTTGCAGGCCTGGGCCCCGGAATAATCGAACTCGCAGGCCTGGCCAATGACGATCGGGCCGGCCCCCAGGATCAGGATGCTGTTGATGTCGGTGCGTTTCGGCATCGGTATCCCGGTCCCGCGCTCAGGCCCCGCCGCGTGCGGCCATCAGCTCGATGAAATGGTCGAACAGCGGCCGCATGTCGTGCGGCCCCGGGCTCGCCTCGGGGTGACCCTGGAAGCTGAACGCCGGCTGCTCGGTGTGGTGCAGCCCCTGCGAGGAGCCGTCGAACAATGACACGTGCGTGCTGCGCAGGTTCGGCGGCAGCGTATCCAGGTCGACCGCGAAGCCGTGGTTCTGCGAGGTGATCATCACCTGCCCGCTGTCGAGATCCTTGACCGGGTGATTGGCGCCGTGATGGCCGAATTTCATCTTCAGCGTGCGCGCACCGCAGGCCAGCGCCAGCAGCTGGTGGCCGAGGCAGATGCCGAACGTCGGGATCCCGGCATCGACGAAGCGGCGGATGGCCTCGATGGCGTAATCGCAGGGTTCCGGGTCGCCGGGTCCGTTCGACAGGAACACGCCGTCGGGCGCCAGCGCCAGCACCTCGTCGGCCGCGGTCTCGGCCGGGACCACGGTGACATGACAGTCGCGGTCGGCGAGCAGCCGCAGGATGTTGCGCTTGACGCCGAAGTCGTAGGCGACCACGTGCCAGCGGCAGTCGCCGGGGTCGCGCGGTGCCGGGTGGCCGCCCTCGAGGCGCCAGCTGCCCTCGGTCCAGCCGTAGCGCTCGCGGGTCGACACCACCCGCGCCAGGTCGGCGCCGGCCAGGCCCGGGAATCCGCGCGCCGCCGCGACGGCCGTCTCGGGGTCGGCGTCGGCGCCGGCCGCGATGCAGCCCGCCTGTGCCCCCAGCTCGCGCAGCCGGCGGGTGAGTGCGCGGGTGTCCACCTCGGCGATGGCGACGACGCCGTTGCGCTGCAGGTAGTCGGGCAGCGTCTCTCGTGAGCGCCAGTTGCTCGCGATCAGCGGCAGGTCGCGGATCACCAGCCCGGCGGCGAACACCTGTGCGGACTCCTCGTCCTCGACGGTGGTGCCGACGTTGCCGATGTGCGGGTAAGTCAGGGTGACGATCTGCCGGGCGTAGGACGGGTCCGTGAGGATCTCCTGATAGCCCGTGAGCGCGGTGTTGAAAACGACCTCCCCCACCGAGCGGCCCTCGGCGCCGATGGAGCGGCCGCTGAGGACGGTCCCGTCGGCCAGGGCGAGTATCGCGGGCGTGCTCAAGCTGGTCCCCTTGGGGAAAGTCTGGAGAAGCGGCTGGCCAGACACGCGAAACGGGAACGACCCCGCCGGCCCTTCCCGTTCATGCGCGTGCGGAACCGGCACACACCGCCCCGCGTGCGAGCGGCCGGCCGGGCCCGAGCCGCGGGGATTCTACTGTAGCGGGGCCGCGACTGTCCACGCGCCGGCGGCCGGCCGGGGGCCCCCGGGGTCCGGCGCCGCCCGGCGGCCGATTTGACAGTGCCCGGGTGCGTCCTAGACTGGTAATTCCTCTTCACAGAGGGGAGATACCGGAACCCGTTCCGGAGGAGGCAACCAATGTCAACCACCAACCGAAGGAATTACTCCCGGCCCTGGGCCTCGCTGCTGGCGACGGCATTTGCCGTATGCCTGGTGACCGGCACCGCCCAGGCCGCGGGCGAACCGCCCGCCCCCGACTTTTCGACGACCCAGTACGGGAACATGAGCTTCCCGCAGCAGTTCCCGGACGGCACCAGCATCAGCATCACCCAGTGGAGCCACTTCGTCCCCCGCTACGACCAGTGGTTCAAGCAGTACGCCCGGAAGTGGGGTGATGCCCACAACGTCGACGTGACGGTGAACTTCATCAACATCGCCGAGGTGCCATCGACGATTTCGGCCTCGATCTCGGCGGGTGAGGGCGCGACCCTGTTCGAGGCGAATGCCCCGCCGACGGCGTTCATCGAGGGCCTGCAGTCGCTCGGCGACGTGAACCGCGCGGCCGCCGACGCCTTCGGCAAGCGCGCCGGCACGTGCCAGCGCTCCAGCTACCTGCCCGCCAAGGACATCTGGTACGGCTTCTGTCACGGCTGGGTGCCCGATCCGGGCGACTACCGGCGCTCGCTGTGGAAGGACGCGGGCTATCCGCAGGGCCCCGAGAGCTACGCCGACCTGCTCGACGGCGGCACCAAGATCTTCCAGAAGACGGGGATCCCGGTCGCGGTCGGCATGTCGCCGGAGATCGACTCGGAGTTCTATGCCCGGGCGCTGATCTGGTCGCACGGCGGCTCGATCCAGGACGAAGACGGCAACGTGACGTTCGATTCGCCCGAGGTACTCGAGGCCGTCAAGTACCAGAAGAAGCTGTTCGACAACGCGATGACTCCGGAGGTCTTCGCCTGGAACGCCGGGTCGAACAACCAGACCTTCATCGGTGGCCAGGCGTCGTACATCCAGAACTCGATCTCGTTCTACCGCAGTGCCCAGGAGTCCGCTCCGGAAGTGGCGGCCGACACCGGCTTCCGCAAGGCGCTGCAGGGACCGCGAGGGCATGCCAAGAACCCGGCGCACGTGTGGTTCATTCACGTGATGCCGAAATACGTCACCGACAAGGACAAGAAGCAGGCGGCGAAAAAGTTCATGCTGGACCTGGAGAACAATTACGCCGCGGCCAGCTACTACGCGAAGTTCTACAACTTCCCCGCCTTTACCTCGCAGGTCCCGCAGCTGTTCGGTGACAACAGCTGGCTGGACAACGACCCGTGGGGCGCGCAGCCGCCGGACAAGCTGAAGCTGCTGCAGACGGCGGAAGAGTGGACGGCCTGGCTCGGCTATCCGGGTTATGCCAACCCGGCCATCAGCGAGGTGTACTCGACCAACCTGCTCTCGAGCATGATGGCCGACGTCGCCCGTGGCGTGAAGACGCCCGAGCAGGCGGTCGACGACACCGCGAGCGAGATCAAGCAGATCTTCAAGAAGTGGCGTGATCGCGGCTACGTGGGCAGCGGGAGCTGACCCGGTCGCTTCGCGCCGACACGGCAGGACCGGCCCCCGCCCGCGCGGCGGGGGCCATTTTTCGAACGCGGCCGCGAGCGAGCGCGCCCGGTGGACAGGCCGGGCACGCCGCGGCAGGCTGAGTGGCCGCAGCCGGCTACCACGAATGACTGGATAACGATCAATGGCGGTACTCCAAACGCGCGCCCTCGAGAAGCACTTCGGCCGCATTCGCGCGGTCAACGGCATCGACCTGCAATCGGAGGACGGTGAGCTGCTGGCCATCCTCGGGCCCTCGGGCTCGGGCAAGAGCACGCTGATGCGGATGGTGGCCGGGCTCGAGGAACCGACGGCGGGCGACATCCTGGTCGACGGCAAGTCGATCGTCGGGGTGCCGCCCAAGCGGCGCAACGTGGCGATGGTATTCCAGAGCTTCGCGCTCTACCCGCACATGAGCGTGCGGGAGAACATTCGCTTCCCGCTGGTCGCCCGCAAGGTGCCCGCGAACGAGCAGCAACGGAAGCTCGACTGGGTCACCGGCATCCTCGACATCGGCGACCTGCTCGAGCGGCGCCCCACGCGCCTGTCCGGCGGCCAGATGCAGCGCGTCGCGCTGGCCCGGGCGCTGGTGCGCGACCCCGAGCTGTTCGTGTTCGACGAGCCGCTGTCGTCGCTCGATGCTCAGATCCGCAGCCAGGCGCGCGGCGAGCTGCGCGAACTGCACGACCGTACCCAGATCACCACGCTCTACGTCACCCACGACCAACTCGAGGCCCTCGGGCTCGCCGACCGGGTGGCGGTGATTCACGAGGGGGGCATCCAGCAACTCGGGACGCCGCGCGAGCTGTACGACAATCCCGGCAACCTGTTCGTGGCCGGCTTCATCGGCGATCCGCCGATGAACCTGCTGGATCTCGGTGAGAGCATTGTCGGCGTGCGCCCCGAGCACCTGCTGGCGGCCGACGACTGGGGGCGGGAGGAGATCGCGCTGGAACTCGACGTCGAGATCGAGCATCTCGAGTTCCTCGGCGCCGAGTGGCTGATCTACGGTGCCGTTCGCGGCGGCATCCCGGAGCACCAGCGCGACCCGCGCGTGATCGCCCGGCTGCGCACGGCCGAGCCGCCCTCCTTCACCACGGGCGAACGCAGGCAGTTCGTCGTGCGCAAGGCCAACGCGCGCTGGTTCGACCCGGCCAGCGGCGAGCGCACCCAGGCCCCGGCAGGAGCCGCGGCATGAGCAGCACCATGCCACGCGGGGCCGCGGCCGCCGGCCCGCTGGCGCGCGTCGGCGAGGCGCTCGAGCGCCCCGGCGTGCTCGGCGCGGTGATGCTGGCGCCGGCGGTGATCTATGTCGTCTTCTTCGTCGCCGTGCCGTTCGTGATGGCGATCCTGCTCAGTCTCAGCGACGCCACCGCCGGCGACCCGACGCTGGACAACTTCGTCGGGCTGGACAACTTCGTCGCGGTGATGCAGCAGGAGGCGTTCTGGACCGCACTCTGGAACAGCCTGATCATCACCGTCTGCACCGTCGCCCTGATCGTCGTGCTGGCGACAATCGCGGTCGAGTTCCTCGCGCGCGAGTTCCGCGGCAAGCGACTGGTGCAGGTGCTGTTCATGATGCCCTGGGCGATGCCGGTCTCGCTCGCCGCGATCACCTGGCTGTGGCTGCTCGACTCGCAGTTCAGCCCGATCGACTGGATCCTCGTGCGGATCGGCGTGCTCGGACCCGACGGCATCCTGGGCCCGGCGCGACACCTGTACTACCTGGGCCGGACCAACCTCGGCATGGCCTCGGTCATCTTCATCGACACCTGGCGCACGCTGCCGCTGGCGACCATCATCGTGCTCGCCGGCCGGCTGTCGATCCCGCGCGAGCGGCTGGAACAGGCGCAGATCGACGGTGCCGGGTTCTTCCGCACGCTGTTCCGCATCGTCATCCCCGCACTGGCACCGGTGCTGATCGTGGCCATCCTGTTCACCGCGCTGCTGGTGATCGGCGAGATCTCGTCGGTGGAGCTGCTCACGCGTGGCGGCCCGGGTCACTCGACCCAGATCCTGCCGCTGTGGGCCTACGAGAAGGGCATCGAGAGCGGCGATCTCGGCCAGGGCGCCGCGGTCGCGCTGTTCCTGTTCCCGGTACTGCTGGCCGCAGCGATCGTCGCGCTCCGGTTCGCCTCCCGGCTGCACAAGGATTAACAGGTTCGCACAATGAAACGACAGGTCCGCAAATCGGGGTTCTATTTCGGGGTCGTGCTGCTGACGCTGTTCTCGGTGCTGCCGATCCTGTATGCGGTCATCACGATCTTCAAGAAGAACAGCGAGCTGTTCAATCCGAACTCGAACCCGTTCATCTACGAGCAGGGCGCGACCGTGGACCACCTCGTGTTCCTGTTCACCGACACGCAATACCCGGTGTTCCTCTGGAACTCGCTGGTCATCGGGGTGTGCGTGGTGGCGATCACGGTGCTGCTGGCCGTGCCGGCCGCGTACGCGCTGGCGCGCCTGACCGGACGCTGGGGCGAGAGCTCGGGCATGGCGATCTTCCTGGTCTACCTGGTGCCGCCGTCGCTGCTGTTCCTGCCGCTGTTCAAGATCGTGGTCTGGCTCGACCTCAGCAACACCATCTGGTCACTGGTGCTGGTGTTGCCGACCGCGACGGTTCCCTTCTGTACGTGGCTGCTGCTCGGCTTTTTCCGCTCGGTGCCGCGCGAACTCGACGAGGCCGCGCTGATCGACGGCTGCTCGCGCTTCCAGGCCTTCTACAAGGTGGTACTGCCGCAGGCGCTGCCGGGGATCGGGGCCTGCATGGTGTTCGCCTTCTCGCTCTCGCTCGCCAACTACATCTACTCGATCACGTTCATCAGCGAGAGCGCCTCGCGCAACCTCAGCGCCGGCGTGCCGATGGAGCTGATCCGCGGCGACGTCTACTTCTGGCCCTCGCTGATGGCCGCCACCGCCCTGGTCGCGATCCCCCTCGGCATCGCCTACGGCCTGCTGTTCGACTACCTGGTGCGCGGCTTCCAGAGCGCCGGCGCGACGGCGGAGGGGTGACCGCGCCCGGGGTTCCTGCGCTGCCCATTCGCGGGCGGGCGCCCGCTCCTGCGACGCGGTAGAACCGTCATCGCACCGATACAGTAGCGGCCTCCAGCCGCGAACCCGGCAGGCGACGCGTTACCGAACCCGGTTTGCTGGCATGGCTCGCTCCTACCGGGTTCCTTGCGAGCGGGCATCCACCCAGCCGAACATCGATTCCGTTGGCACTCGTTAACCTGCCGGCAGGACGTGCCCTTCCGCGCCTTTGCCGCGCCGAGCATCGCAGCGGCGGGCGGACGAGGCCCGACAGGGGGCTCGCCAGGGACGGCGAGCCCGCGCCGTCAAGACAGCATGTCTTGTCGGCGCGCCCCGCCCGCCGCGAGAAGCACAGGGGAGCGGCAGGCTGTCCGGCTAAAGCCGGACCCACAGCCTCTCCAACAGGGGCAGTTCGCGCGTGCAGGTCTCTCGCAACACGGGTTCGCGAGCACGGCTCGCTC
>JAWWAE010000076.1:0-10298 GCA_033721835.1 Halofilum sp. (in: g-proteobacteria)
GATCGAGTCGAACCGGTGGGTTCGTCCACGCACCCCCTCCAAAACAAGAAAAGCCCCGCGCGAGGCGGGGCTTTTCTTGTTTGGCGGAGAGGGTGGGATTCGAACCCACGTGGGGCGCAATGCCCCCAACCGATTTCGAGTCGGTGCCGTTATGACCGCTTCGGTACCTCTCCGGAACTCGTTGTCTGGCTGCAACCGGCGGCGCTATGCGCCGCTGCCCAACCGATTTGCTCCGGGCATCCTGCCCTCCGCCCTTCGGGCCGCGCCTGCGGCGCGCCCGGGATCGCTCCCGGCGATCCCGTCGAGTCGGTGCCGTTATGACCGCTTCGGTACCTCTCCGGGACTCGTTGTCTGGCTGCAACCGGCGGCGCTGCGCGCCGCTGCCCGAGCGATTCGCTCCGGGCTGCTGCCCGCCGGGACGTCTTTTTCGGCGGGCGTAATGGTACCGCAACGGGGTCGGGCTTGCCTATCGGGCGGCGCCGACAGGGACGGGGGAAATCCCTATAATGTCGGGCTTTTGCCGCGGACCCGCCCGCCGACATGAACCCCGACCTGGACCGGCTGCAGCCCTACCCGTTCGAGCGGCTCGCGCGGCTGTTCACGGGGGTCACGCCGAACGCCGAGCTCGCGCCGATCGCGCTCTCGATCGGGGAACCGGCGCACGCGCCGCCGTCCCTGGCCGCCGAGGCGCTCACCGCGGCGCTCGACGGGCTCGGCCGCTACCCCGCGACCCGCGGCAGTGCCGAGCTGCGCGGTGCCATCGCCGACTGGCTCAAGGCCCGCTACGACCTCGATGCCGTAGATCCCGAGACCCAGGTGCTGCCGGTCAACGGCACCCGCGAGGCCCTGTTCGCCTTCGCCCAGGCGGTGGTCGATCGCGGGCGGGGGGCGGCCGTGCTGCTGCCGAACCCGTTCTACCAGATCTACGAGGGCGCGGCGCTGCTCGCCGGGGCCGAGCCGGTGTACCTGCCGCTCGACTCCGACGGCCTGCCCGAACTCGAGTCGGTCAGCACGGCGACCTGGGATCGCTGCCGGCTGCTGTATCTGTGCAATCCCGGCAACCCGACCGGCGCGGTGCTCGATGCCGACGCCCTTGGCCGCGTGATCGAGCGCGCGCGAACGCACGATTTCATCATCGCCGCCGACGAGTGCTACGCGGAAATCTATGCCGACGAGGCCGCCCCGCCCCCGGGGCTGCTGCAGGCCTCGCAGGCGGCTGGGCTGCCCGGCTTCGACCGCTGCGTGGTCTTCCATAGCCTGTCGAAGCGGTCCAACCTGCCCGGGTTGCGCTCGGGTTTCGTCGCCGGCGACGCGGCCGTGCTCGAGCGCTTCGCCCGCTACCGGACCTATCACGGCTGCTCGATGCCGCCGCCGGCTCAGGCCGCCAGCGTGGCCGCCTGGCGCGACGAGGAGCACGTGCGGGTCAACCGTGCGGCCTACCGCGAGAAGTTCGACCGGGTGCTGGCGATCATCGGCGACGTGCTCGAGGTCGAGCGCCCCGCCGGCGGCTTCTACCTCTGGCCGCGCACGCCGGTCGACGACGAGACCTTCGCCCGCGAGCTGCTGTACCGCGAAAACCTGCGAGTACTCCCCGGCCGCTACCTCGGACGCGAGGTCGACGGCCGCAACCCGGGCAAGGATCATGTCCGCATCGCGCTGGTGCCGGCGCTCGACGACTGCCTCGAGGCGGCGACCCGCATCCACCGATTCGTCACCCGCGGCTGACCGCGGCCAGGACCATCGCAGGAGGATTCCCATGAGCGACATCCAGGCGACCATCGAGCAGGCCTTCGAGCGACGGGCCGAGCTCGGTCCCGACGACGCCCCGGCCGAGGTACGCGACGCCGTCGAGCAGGCCCTCGCCCTGCTCGATCGCGGCGAGGCGCGCGTGGCCGAGCGCCGCGGCGTCGGCGACTGGGCGGTCAACGAGTGGCTGAAGAAGGCCGTGCTGCTGTCGTTCCGCCTGGTGCCCAACCAGCCGATCGACGGCGGCTGGACCCGCTACCACGACAAGGTCGGGCTCAAGTTCGCCGACTACTCGGAGCAGGACTTCCGGGACGGCGGCATGCGGGTGGTGCCGCCGGCGGTGGTGCGCCGCGGCAGCCACATCGCCTCCGACGTGGTGCTGATGCCGTCCTACGTGAACATCGGCGCCTGGGTCGACAGCGGCACCATGGTCGACACCTGGGCCACGGTCGGTTCCTGCGCCCAGATCGGGCGCAATGTCCATCTGTCCGGCGGCGTTGGCATCGGCGGTGTGCTGGAGCCGCTGCAGGCCAATCCGACCATCATCGAGGACAACTGCTTCATCGGCGCGCGCTCGGAGATCGTCGAGGGCGTGATCGTCGAGGAGGGCGCGGTCATCTCGATGGGCGTCTACATCGGCCAGAGCACCCGCATCTACGACCGCGAGCGGGACGAGGTACTGCGCGGCCGGGTGCCGGCCGGCGCGGTGGTGGTCCCGGGCACGCTGCCATCCAGCGACGGCAAGTGCGCCCTCTACGCCGCCATCATCGTCAAGAAGGTCGACGAGAAGACCCGCGCCAAGGTCGGCATCAACGAGTTGCTGCGCAACGCGCGCTGAGGCAGCGGGCCGTGATCACCCTGTACGGCATCCGCAACTGCGACACGTGTCGCAAGGCGTGGAAGTGGCTGGAGGACCAGGGAGTGGACTACCGCTTCCACGACCTGCGGCGCGACGGGGTCGACCGCGCCACGATCGATCAATGGATGGACGCGGTCGGCGACCTGCTGCTGGTCAATCGCAAGGGCCGCACCTGGCGCGAACTGCCGCCGGAGCGGCGCGCGGGGCTCGACGATGCGGCCCTGCGCGCGCTGCTTGCGGAGCAGCCGACGCTGGTCAAGCGGCCGGTGGTGGCCTGGCCGGACGGCGCCATCACGGTCGGGTTCGATCCGGCTCAGTGGCAACGGCGGATCGGCTGAAAGCGATTGATCGCAAACCGGCGTGCCTGCGAGTACGCCGCTCGCCCGGTCCCCTTACAGCACCCCGCCTTCAGGCTGTGGCTTCCGTCTCCTCGCGCAGATGGCGGCGCAGGATCTTGCCGACATTCGTCTTCGGCAGTTCCTCGCGGGTCTCGATGTGCTTCGGTACCTTGTACCCGGTGAGGTGCTTGCGCAGGTATTTCTTCAGTCCCTCGATGTCGACCTCGCCCGACTCCGGCACCACGAACAGCTTGACCGCCTCGCCACTCTCCTTGTCATCGACCCCGACACAGGCTGCCTCGAGCACGCCCCCGAAGCCGACCGCCACGTCCTCGACCTCGTTCGGAAACACCTTGAAGCCGGAGACGACGATCATGTCCTTCTTGCGATCGACGATCCGCAGCCAGCCATCCTCATCGATGGTCGCGATGTCGCCGGTACGGAAGAAGCCGCCCTCGTAGAACGCGTTCTTCGTCTCCTCGGGCTTTTCCCAGTAGCCGCTCGTCACCTGCGGGCCACGCACGCACAGCTCGCCCGGCTCGTCGAAGCCGACCTCGTTGCCGTCGTCGTCGCGGATCGACACATCCGTCGACGATACCGGCAACCCGATGGTGCCGTTGAACTCCTTGCTGTGGATCGGGTTGGCCGAGACCACGGGCGAGGTCTCGGTCAGCCCGTAGCCCTGGATCAGCACCAGCCCGGTGACCTCCTGCCACCGCTCGGCGACCGCGCGCTGCACCGCCATCCCGCCCCCCACTGCGAGTTTCAGGGACGAGAAATCGAGCTTGCGGAAGTCCTCGTTGTGCAACAGGGCATTGTAGAGCGTGTTCACGCCGGTCATCGCGGTGAAGCGTTCCGCCTTCAGTGTCTTGACAAAGGTCGGGATATCGCGCGGATTGGTGATCAAGAGGTTGGTGGCGCCGTGCTTGACGAAATTCAGCAGGTTCACCGTCAGGCTGAAGATGTGATAGAGCGGCAACGGGGTGACCACCGTGTCGTCGTTGTCCTCGGATTTGAGCCAGGCCGACATCTGCTCGACATTCGCCACCATGTTGCGATGGGTCAGCATCGCGCCCTTGGCGAGTCCGGTCGTGCCACCGGTGTACTGCAGAAAGGCCAGATCATCACCCGTGATCTCGGGTGGCTCCAGCACATGGTTGCGGCCGGTCTTGAGCGCGTCCCACCAGCGCACGGCCCACGGAATCGACCAGCTCTCGACCATGCGCTTGACGTGGCGGACCACGAAATTCACCAGCGGCGCGCGCAGGCCGCCGAGCATGTCGCCGAGCCCGGTCACGATGACGTGGTCGACGGTGACCTTCTGCTGCGCCGCCTCCAGCGTGTGGCAGAAATTCTCGACCACGACGATTGCACGCGGCTGCGAGTCCAGGAGCTGGTGTTCCAGTTCTCGCGCCGTGTACATCGGGTTCACGTTGACGGCGACCAGTCCCGCCCGCAGCACGCCGAACAGTGCCACCGGATACTGCATCACGTTCGGCATCATCAGTGCGACGCGCTCGCCCTTGCGCAGCCCGAGTTCGCCCTGCAGATAGGCGGCGAAGTCGCGTGCATGGCGGTCGAATTCGCGGTACGTGAGGGAGCCGCCCATGTTCCGGAAGGCGTCGGTCTCCGCGTACCGGCTGCAGCTCTGTTCGAAGATCGCCACGATCGAGGAAAACGCGTCCGGATCGATCTCCTCCGGCACACCCTCCTCGTAATGCTTCAGCCAGACTGGTTCCATTGACACTCTCCTGTGGCAGTCGGCGCCGTTCGATTATACCCGCCCCGGGCCCGTTCACGCTCCAGCGCAGTCCCGCGGCCAGGCACTACGGGAACCGCGAAAGATTCGCCGGGAGCGAATCTTCACGCCAGCCCCGAAGGGGCGAGGCGCAGGGATGCGCCGAGTAATGGACGCGTATGAACGCGAATAGTTGCGCTGCCATGCCGATAGCGAGTCGGCGCTTCGCTGACAGGCGGCGACGGGCGGGGGCTCCCGGTGATAAACAAAAATGGACCAAAGATGGACAAGAAAATGCTTCGGGCATTCCGCGCGACATGACCCGGAAAGACGGTGAGACCATAGTTGGGCCATCTTTCGTTCATTTCTTGGTTATCGGTCCTTCCCAAGGCGGTGCGGAACCCAACCAGCGCAGCTCCGACTTCCGTCCGGCGGCGACGGACCGATTCGCGTTCATTCGCGTTAATTCGCGGTTCCCAACAACATCACACCGCCTCGAACACCCCGGCAGCACCCATGCCGGTGCCAACGCACATCGTCACCATGCCGTGGCGCCCGCGGGTGCGGCGCAGGCCGTGAACCAGCGTGGCCACGCGGATGCCGCCGGTCGCGCCCAGCGGGTGACCCAGCGCGATCGCGCCGCCGCAGGGGTTCACCCGCTCGGGATCCAGGCCGAGCTCGCGGATCACCGCCAGGCTCTGCGCCGCGAATGCCTCGTTGAGCTCGATCCAGTCCAGGTCCTGCTGCTTCACGCCGCTCAGCTGCAGGGCCCGCGGGATCGCGGCGACCGGGCCGATGCCCATGATCTCGGGCGGCACGCCGGCGACGGCGTAGCCACAGAAGCGCGCCAGCGGCTGCAGGTCGAAGCGCTTGATCGCCTCCTCGCTCGCGACCAGCGCCATGCCGGCCCCGTCGCTGGTCTGCGAGCTGTTGCCGGCGGTCACGCTGCCACGGGCGGCGAACACGGGCCGCAGCTTTGCCAGCTTCGCGGCGTCGGTGTCGCGGCGCGGCCCCTCGTCCCGGTCCACGGTCGCGCGCGTCTCCGCCACCTCGCCGCGCTCCAGGTCGGGGTCGCGGTGAAGCGTCTCGATCGGCGCGATCTCGGCGTCGAACTGCCCCGCGTCCTGCGCCGCCGTCGCGCGCTGGTGGCTCTGCAGCGCGAAGGCGTCCTGGTCCTCGCGCGCGACCTGCCAGCGCTCTGCGACGCGCTCGGCCGTGATGCCCATGCCGTAGGCGATGGCGACGTGCTCATCGCGCGCGAACACCGCGGGGTTGAACGCCGTCCGCTGGCCCATGAACGGGATCATGCTCATGCTCTCGGTGCCACCGGCCAGCATCAGGTCGGCCTCGCCCAGGCGGATCCGGTCGGCGGCCTGGGCGATCGTCTGCAGCCCGGAGGCACAGAACCGGTTCACGGTCACGCCCGGCACGGCATCCGGCAGCCCGGCCAGCAGCAGGCCGATGCGGGCGACGTTCATGCCCTGCTCGGCCTCGGGCATGGCGCAGCCGACGATCACGTCCTCGATCGCGGCCGGGTCGACCGCCGGTGCGTCGGCCAGCACCGCGCGGATCGCGTGTGCCAGCAGGTCGTCCGGCCGCGTGCGCCGCAGCGCGCCACGCGGCGCCTTGCCGACCGGGGTGCGGCGGGCCGCGACGATGTAGGCGTCTCGTTGGCTCATCGTCCGTCCTCAGTTCCGCAGTGGCTTGCCGGTGTTCAGCATGTGGTCGATGCGCGCGGCGGTCTCCGGCGTGCGCAGCAGGCGCATGAACCCGTCGCGCTCGAAGCGCCAGATCCAGGCGTCGTCGACCTCGGTGCCGGCGTCGACCGGACCGCCGCAGAGTGCCGTCGCCAGCGCCGTCCCGATCGCGCGGTCGTGGTCGGAGATGAAGCCGCCCGCGTGCAGGTTCACCAGCCGCGCCTGCAGGGTCGCGATCCCGGTCGCACCCGCGACCCGGTAACGGGTGCCGCGCAGGGGCGGCCGGTAGGCACAGTCGGCGAGCCCGATCGCCGCCGACACCGCCGCGTACAACAGTTCGTCATGGTGCAGGATGACGCGGTCGCCGGGGCGCAGCCAGACGCCCTCGCGGGCCTCGGCGGCGCTGCCGGTGACCCGGGCGTAGGCGATCTCCTCGAAGTAGCGCAGCAGCCAGGGCATCGGGTCGCCGTCCGGCGCCAGCTCGACCGCGCGGCGCGCGAGCGCCGCGCAGCCGCCGCCGGCGGGAATCACGCCCACCCCGGCCTCGACCAGGCCGCAGTAGGTCTCCAGTGACAGCACCCGCACGTCGCAGTGCAGCAGCAGTTCCAGCCCGCCGCCGAGCGCCAGTCCCGCGGCGGCGCCGACGACCGGCAGACGGGCATGGCGCAGCCGGCCCGAGACGCGCTGAAACTGGGCCACCATGGCCTCGACCCGGTCGTAGTCGCCGGCCTGCAGGGCGTCGCGCACCTGCTTCAGGTTCGCGCCGACGCTGAACGGCGGCTCGTCCTGCCACAGCACCAGGGCCCGGGCCTTCGACTCGGCCACCTTGACCGCGTGCTCGATGCCGTCCAGCGCCTCGTGGCCGATGGTGTGCATCGGCGTGTGCAGCGACAGCACCGCGACGTCGTCGCCCGCATCCCACAGGCGCACGGCCTCGTTGCGCCAGAGCGTGTCGCTGGTCGGGGCCGGCTCGCCGACCAGCCGCGGCGGCGCCATCTGGTGGCGGTACACGGGATGGTTCGAGCGCGGCAGCCAGGCCGAGAGTTCGGCCGACCAGGAGCCGCGCGGGCCATGCACGCCGTCGCGCCGGGCCTCTCGCACCCAGCCCGGCAGCGGTGCGTCGGCCGTCGTCTCGCCCGCCTGCAGCGCACCGTCGAGGTACTCGGCGACATCGCGCCAGCCGATCATCTGCCACAGCTCGAACGGCCCACGCTGCCAGCCGAACCCCCAGCGCATGGCGAAGTCGACCTCGCGCGCGCTCGGCGCGATGTGCTGCAGGTGATAGCAGCAGTAATGGAACAGGTCGCGGTGGCAGACGCGGATCAGCTCGGCCTGGGGATGATCGATCCGGCGCAGCAAGTCGTACTTGCGGCGCGGATCGGGCTCGGCCAGGGCGGCGCGCACCTGCTCGTCGAGCTGTCGGGCCACCGGCCGGTAGTCGCCGCGCGCCGGCTCGTAGACCTCGATCCCGCCGTCGGCACCCTTGCGGTAGATGCCGGCGCCGCTCTTCTGTCCCAGCGCCCCCTGCTCGACCAGCGTCGGCAGCCACTCGGGCGTGGTGAACATCGCCCGCCACGGGTCGTCCTCGAGATCCTCGTGCAGGTGCGACAGCACGTGCTGAAAGGTGTCGAGGCCGACCACGTCGGCGGTCCGCAGCGTCGCCGACTTCGGCCGCCCGAGGCCGACGCCGGTGAGCCGGTCGACCAGGTCGAACGGCAGTTCCAGCCGCTGGGCATGATGGATCACGTTGGCGAGCGCGAACACGCCGACGCGGTTGCCGATGAAGCCCGGGGTATCGCGTGCGTGCAGCACCCCCTTGCCGAGCCCGCTGGTGAGGAAGCCCTCGAGCCGGTAGATGACGTTGTCGTCGGTCCCCGGGTGCCGGACCAGCTCCACCAGGTGCATGTAGCGCGGCGGATTGAAGAAGTGCACCCCGCAGAACCGCTGCCGCAGCGCAGCCGGCAGGCTCGCGGCCAGGTGGCCGATCGACAGGCCCGAGGTGTTGCTGGCGAGCACCGTGTCCTCGCGCAATGCCGGTGCGATCCGCTCGTACAGCTGCTGCTTGATGTCGGTGCGCTCGGCGACGGCCTCGATCACCAGGTCGGCCTCGGCGAGCCGCTCGAGGTCGCTGTCGTAACCGGCCGCGCGGATACCGTGGACGGCATTGCGGCTCGCCAGCGGCGCAGGGCGAATGCGGCCAAGCCCGTCGATGGCACGCCGGGCGGCGGCCCGCGGATCGTCGTCCTCCTCGGCCGGGAGTTCGTACAGGTCCACCGGCACGCCGGCGTTGGCGAAGTGCGCCGCGATCTGCGCCCCCATGACGCCGGCGCCGAGCACCGCGGCCCGGCGGACGGTGCGCGTCGGATCGATCATGCCGAGCCGCCCGTATTGCTGGCCGCGGTCTTCTTCCGCGCGGCGGTCTTGCGCCGCGCCGCCGCCTTCTTCTTCGCCCCGACCTTCTTCCTGCCGCTCGCCCCGGCCGGCGCCTTCTTCGCGGCGGCGGGCGCCGCGGCCGTGTTGGCCGTGCCCTCGAAATCGTCGACGTCGATCACCCGCCGCAGGGCCTTGCGCCACGCGCGCAGCGTGTCGGCCTCGGCCGCGTCGATCACGCCCTCGTCCACCTGGCGGTGCAGCCACGCCTCGTAGTCGAGCCGCGGCGACCAGGCCTGGCCGCGCTTGCGCAGCCGGGCCTCGATCGGCTCGGCCTCGATCGCCAGCAGCAGCGCGTGCTCGAGGCAGCCGGTGATGTCATCCGGGCGCGGGTCGACGTAGATGCCCGCCGTCAGGCGGTCGCGCGCGGGCGACGGCTCGAGCAGCAACTGCGCCGCGCGGCGCCCGGTGCGGTCGTTCGGGTAACGGAACCGGCGCCCGAGCGGGAACACGGTCCAGCGCAGCACGATCCCGAACCAGGTGATCGGGAAGTTGCGCAGGATCTCGTCGAGCGCGTCCTGGATCCGGTACAGGCAGTACTTGACCGACCACTCCATCAGCGGCAGGTCGGCCTGCGGCCGGTCCGTGTCCTCGAAGTGCTTGAGCACGGCCGAGCAGACGAACATGTGGATCAGCGCATCGGCAAAGCGGCCCGACAGCTTCTCCTTGCGCTTCAGCTCGCCGCCCAGCGTCAGCAGCGTCATGTCGGCGACGAACGCGAAGGCGGCCGACATCCGCGCCAGCCGGCGGAAGTACTTCGCGGTCGGTCCGGGACGCGGCGCCGGGGCCAGGCGCGAGCGGGTCAGCCCGTAGACGAAGGCACGGGCGCCATTGCGCAGGGTGAAGCCCATGTGACCGACCAGCGCGTCGTCGAAATCGCGGCTCGCCTGCTCGGCGTCGTCGTTCTGCGCCGCCAGGATCTCGCCGATCAGGTAGGGGTGGCAGCGCATCGCGCCCTGCCCGAATACGATCATGCTGCGCGTGAGGATATTCGCGCCCTCGACCGTGATCGCGACCGGGATCGATCGGTAGGCATTCGCGAGATAGTTGCTCGGCCCCTCGCAGATTCCACGCCCGCCATGCACGTCCATCGCGTCGTTGACGACCTCGCGGAAACCCTCTGTATTGAAGTGCTTGAGGATCGCGGACACCACCGACGGCTTCTCGCCGGCATCGAGCGCCGACAGCGTCAGCAGCCGCGCCGAGTCCATCATGTAGGTCCTGGCCGCGATCCTCGCCAGCGGTTCCTCGATGCCCTCGAACTTGCCGATCGGCAGGTTGAACTGCCGCCGCACGCGGGCATAGGCGCCGGTCTGGCGGCTGCAGAACTTGCCGCCGCCGGCGCCGAGCGCCGGCAGCGAGATGCCGCGCCCGGTGGAGAGACATTCCATCAGCATCACCCAGCCGCGGCCGACGCCCTCGCGCCCGCCGATGACCCAGTCGAGCGGGATGAACACGTCGTGACCGCTGTTGGGGCCGTTCTGGAAGGC
>JAWWAE010000077.1:0-10176 GCA_033721835.1 Halofilum sp. (in: g-proteobacteria)
CAGGCCCGGGGCCAGGACCTGGCCGTAATTGCGGCGCTGGGAGCGGAAGAACGGGCGCAGGTACCAGGGATAGTCGCCCGGCCGCCTGGTCGGGACGCGCATGACAGCGGCTCCGGATCAAGGGGTTGCCACGCGAAGGTACACCGCGGCACGGCCGGGGCGTCAACGGCCCGGCGCGGAATGCGCCGTGGCCCGCGGGTTCCGGTGTCGCCGCGAGAGCCGCCGGGATCCGGCCGCGTTTTTCCTTTGTGCGCCCGCGTTGACCCATATCAACTCGCGCACGCTCACCCCCGACTATGCTTGTTTCAGGCCTTCTGGTGCTTGCGCCGGGGAGCGGAACAATGAACATCTTCTTCATCCTGGCGTTCGCGGCCCTGGTCGCGACGGCCGTCATCCTGGCGCGGGGCGTGCGCTCGATGACCCACGGCGGCGAGGAGGACGAGGCCGCCAGCACGCACCTGATGTTTCGGCGCGTGGAGTTCCAGGCCGCGGCGTTCGCGCTGATCCTGGTGGCCATTTTCCTTGCCGGTGGCTGGCTGCAGGCGCCGCAACCGCACGGCGACCGGCTGGCGATCCATCTCGGGGTGATCCCCGCCGAGGTGGTCCGCGACCAGTACGGCGCCGACAGTGACGAGGCGAATGCCTATGCCAGCCTGCCGGACAGCGAGGACGCCCACCTGGTCACCGTGGCGGTCCAGGAACGCGCCACCGGCAGGCGGGTCGACAACGCGGAGGTGAGCGCCACGGTCGGGATGCCCGGCATGACGCGATCGGAGAAGCCGCTCAACGCTGCCAGCTTCGATGGCATGACCACCTACGGCAACTACTTCCGCATGCCGGATTCCGGGATCTACCAGATCGGCGTCACGGTGGAACGGCCGGGTGTCGAGGGCACCGACTTCGTGCAGCTCGAATACCACCGCCCGTAGAGCGCGCGCCGACGCGGACGGGGCGGCGTCCGCAGTCGGGCCGGGCACCGCGCCCCGCCCCCCGACGAAGCCCTGGGCCGGGTCAGCCCGCCGCGCCGGCCAGCCAGGCGTCGATCCCGTCGAACACGAACTGCACCGCCAGCGCCGCCAGCAGCAGCCCCATCACGCGCGAGATCACGTGCAGCCCGGTCACGCCGAGGACGCGCTGGACCGCGGGCGCGAACAGCATCAGCAGCCAGGTCAGCGCCAGCACGCACAGCAGCATCGCCACCACCAGCACGGCGCCGCCGGCGCTGGCCGTGTCGGCGGTCAGCACGATGGTGGCGCCGATCGTGCCCGGCCCGGCGATCAGCGGCGTGGCGATCGGGAACACCGAGATGTCCTGCCGCGTGCGCGCCTCGTCCTCCTCTTCGGGCGTGGTGGCGACGCCGCCGGAATCGCGCGCGAACACCAGGTCGACCGCGATCAGGAACAGCAGCAGCCCGCCGGCCGTGCGCAGCGCGGGCAGGGAAATGCCGAAGCTCTCGAGCAGGGCGCGCCCGAACAGCGCGAACAGGAGCAGGATCGAGCCGGCGATCAGGGTCGCCCGCATCGCCAGCCAGCGCCGACGCGCGGGGCTCTGGTCGGCCGTCAGGGCGGCGAACACCGCGGCCACGTCCGGCGGCCCGATGGTGGCGAAGAAGGTGGTGAAGGCGAGCAGGGCGGTCTCGAGCATGGGCGCACTCTAGCAGCACGGCCGATCGGCAATACAGCGACGCCCACGCGGCGGCGCGCCGGCGATCGGCCCACACAGCCCGCCTAGTCGCCCCGGCTGCGCCACCAGTCGGGCAGGTCCGCGATGGAATCGAGGACCGCCGTCGGCTCGATGCCGCGCTCGAGATCGCCCGGCCGGAACTTGCCGGTGCGCACGAGCAGGCCCTGCAGCCCGGCCTCGATCGCGCCGCCGACGTCGCCGACGATGTCGTCGCCGATCATGGCCGTCTTCGAGGCGTCCGCCCCCAGCGACTCGACCCCCGCATGGAAGAACGCCGCCGCCGGCTTGCCGAGCACGACCGGCTCGAGCCCGGATGCATAGGCCAGCGCGTGGACGAAGGCACCCGCGTCGAGGCGCAGGCCGTCCTCCGCCTGCCAGTAGCGGGTCATCCCCAGGGCCACGAGCTCGGGTCGCGGCTCGTCCATCAACAGGCGGAAGGCGCGGTTCAGGGTCGCGAAATCCCAGCCCGCCCCGAGATCGCCGACCACCACCGCGCCGGCCCCGGACTCCGCGGCGGGGTCGAGCAGCGGCAGGTCCGCGAATTCCTCGCGCGTCGCCTCGGGGACGAACAGCGCCAGCGGCCGCTTGCCTTGCCCGGCCAGCCGGTCGGCGGCCGCGACCGCGGGCGTGAGCAGGCTTTCCGGGTCCACGGGGATCCCCAGGCCGGCCAGTTTCTCGACCAGCGCGGCGCGGGGCCGCGAGGTGGTGTTGGTCACGAACAGATGGGGGATGCGGGCCTCCCGCAGCCACGCGACCACGCGGTCGCCGCCGGGGATCGGCCGCTCGCCCTGGTAGAGCACACCGTCGAGATCCAGCAGCAAGGCGTTCATGGCGTCCGCCGGCACGCGTACGCGAAACTCCGCGACCGGGCCGCAATTCTAGCAGCCGGCATAACGCGCGTGACGGACCATGACATCCGAGGCGCTTCCGCTGCCCCCGGCCCCATTGCTATCTCCGCTCGCCGACCGTTCCCGTGGTCACCTGCTCTTCGGCGACCACGGCCTGGTCGCGGCCACCGTTCTTTGCCGCATAGAGTGCTTCATCGGCGCGACGGATCAGTGAATCGGGGGTGTCGCCATGCTGGAAGCGCGCAATCCCCGCCGAGCAGGTCTGGTCGTGTGGCACGAGGGCGCGGAGACGCTCCACCACTGCCCGGCACTGCCCAATGTCGCAATCGGAAACCACCACGATGAACTCCTCACCGCCGGTACGGGCCAGTACATCCGTCGGGCGCAATGCCCGGCGCCAGGCTGCCGACACGTCTCTCAGCAGTGCATCGCCGGCCGCATGCCCGTTGGTGTCGTTGTAGCGCTTGAAATGGTCGAGATCGAGGAACGCGAGGCACAACGGTATGCGGCCGCGCTCTGCACGGGCGACCTCGCGAGTGAGCTCGTGCTCGAGCGCGCGGCGGTTTAACGCCCCGGTGAGCGCGTCAGTCCGTGCCAGCCCTTCGAACCGCTCGGACTGCCGACGAATGCGGTTCATCAAGCCCGCCATGCGGACCATCACCAGCGCGAACAGCAGGATCGAGCCGATTGCTGCCACCCGGACGAGCCGGATGTCCGTGCCGGCGGTGACCAGGATCACCGCCGGCGCAACCAGGGCTGCTGTGGCCAGAATGACGAGACGTCCCGTTGTCAGTCGGGCACGGACACGTTCGAATCGGGACGCTACGGCTGCCGAGGGATGCCAGACGGCTCCGGTGAACAGGGCGTAACCGACCAGCCAGAGTCCGTCTGTGAAGCCGCCGGGCGTGTACCAGCCGGTCGAGTTTCCATGTGCATAGAGCACATCCGCCAACAGGTAGACGATCATGCCCGCCAGCAGGAACTGATGGGCCCGGACCCGGGCACGATACAGGAACAGGAGCCACACGATCAGCGGCAGCAGGATCATGTCGGCTACCGGATAGGCTGTGGCCACGACCAGCTGCAACAGGCCGAGATGCGGATCGTTCACATAGGGCTCAATCAGCATGCCCCAGCCCAGCACCGCCGCAGCGATACCGACGATGAGCGCGTCGATGATTGCGTCGCTGTCGTTCATGCCCTGCCGACCCAATTTCCAGAGCGCGCCCATGAACAACGGATACGCGGCCAGATAGACGATGTCGGCGATCGAGGCGAAGGGATCGAGTCCCTGAAAATCGAGCCAGTACCAGATGAAATGGCCGGCCGCGGTGAGCCCGAGCCCGCAAGCCAGCAGGATGCACGCGGCGGGACTGAACAGTGGCCGGAAATACACCGCCAGTGCGACCAGGGCGGCGGAACCGAGGCTGGCTGCCACATAAACGGCAGCCGCCACCGGACCATAGGGCATCACGATGTACAGGGCCGTCAGCAGCAACCCGCCGCTGAGGAACAGCAACCAGGCCGGCGCAAGCGTCCGCTTCCCCGCATGCGCGGTCGTGGTGACATTGTCCGCGGCTACCGGCCGCCGGGACAATCGATCCAGGTTCTCCGGCCCACCTTCCGGAGTCATCGCCGCCTCGTGTACTGGGGCGAGGTACGTGAACGAACGGGATCAGTGTAGCTTTTCCCGCCGCCTGCTCAAATGATCTTCCCGATTGAGATCATCAGGACCCCGATCCGCGTGGTCGTGGTCGGCTCCGGACGCCTGCTTCGCGGAAAGGTCGCGAAGGATCGGGGTCAGCGAAAGACAAAAGACCGGAAAAGATCGGGCCCATGCCCCGGTCACAGCGACCACGGACGCACGACGTTCTCCGTACCGCAGTGCGGGCAGGTGCCGCCACCGTGAGGCGTGCCGCCGGACGGCCGCCGGCAATCGAGCCAGGCGATCGGCGTCCTGGCCAGGACCAGCGCCGCCGCTGCGAGCAGCGCCCAGCCGAGCCAGGCAACATCGAGCGTGTGCATGGCCAGTGACAGGGCGAGCAGCGCCGATCCGGTCGCGAGATAGAGACCCGGGGCGCTCGATCCACCCGGCGCCGGCTGGGCCCAGGCGGCGCTGAAGCGGGCCCGGCACTGCGCGCATTTCATGACCGGCCCCGGATGGGTCGCGCCCGCTTCGCCGGCACGAGCCGATCTCGACCGACACCGGTGCCCGCGGGGCATTGCATGCGGCGGGGGCCCTGCCAGCCGGTCATTTGCGGACGACCGCGCGGCGCAGCCCGAACGGGTCGAAACGCTCGATCAGGCGCGGCAACGTGATCAGCAGCACGGCTGCAATCACGCCGCCGATGCCCGCGATCACGGGGTCGATCCGCACGGCGGCACCGATGGCCACGTACAGGATCGTCATCGGGGCCATCCCGATCGCGGTCGCCACCAGGAAGGGGGTCGCACGCATCGCGGTCAGGCCGGCGGCGTAGCTGACGGCCGCGAAGGACACCACGGGCACCAGCCGCGCCATCAGGACGGCCCAGAACAGCGCCCGGGTACTGCAGTGCGGGCAGAACGTGGCATGGCCCCGGAACAGCCGCTCCATCACCGGCTGCCCGACGGCGCGTGCGATGTGAAAGCTGATCCAGGCCCCGAGCAGCGCGCCGAGCATGGCCAGCGTGAATCCGGCTGCGCCACCGAACACGGCGCCGCTCGCGACCGAGACGGGGATCGTCGGGATCGGCCCGACGACGACCGCCAGCACCATGGCGCCGATCACCAGCAGCGGCGCCCACATGCCGCTGCGGTTCGCCAGCGCGATCATTCCTTCCCGCGACAGGTGGCCCGCGTCGTACAGGAGCCAGCCGAACCAGCCGAGCAACGCCAGCAGGCACAGGACACTGACGATTGTCACGGCACGGGGCATGCGCCCATGATACGCAGGGTTCGCGGCACCCGGGAACTTGACGGGATCCCCGGCAATCCGGATCCGCCGCCGCTTGTCACAGCCGAAAGAAGGGGAGTCTGGTGATGCAACACGACCGATCGATCATCCGCCCGGTGGCCGCATGCGCCGGCCTGCTGGGCGCAACGCCGGTATTCGCGAACGGGGGCCAGTACGACGGCTGGGATCACCACGGGATGATGTGGGGCGGCGGAGCGGGCTGGATCTTCGGCCCGATCATGATGCTGTTGTTCCTGGTCATCATCGTCGCGGCCGTCGTGCTGGTCGTTCGCTGGCTCGGGGACACCGGCGGCGGCGGGGGCCTGTCGAGCCGGAAGAGCGCCTCGGCGCTGGAGATCCTCGAGGAACGGTTCGCCCGCGGGGAGATCGACGAGGAGGAGTTTCGCAAGCGGAAAAACGCGCTCGAGGAGTGAGGGCATGCCGGCAGACCGCCGGCGGACCAACATCGGCGAAGGAGTGGACATGAAGACCGGAACCCGAACGACCGGCGGGCGCGGCCGGCTCTACGACGACATCCTCGAAACCGTCGGCAACACGCCCTGCATCCGCATCAACCGGCTCGCGCCGGAGCACGTGACCCTCTACGTCAAGGCCGAGTTCTTCAACCCGGCCGCCTCGGTCAAGGACCGGCTGGCGCTCGGGATCATGGAGGCCGCCGAGCGCGACGGCACGCTGCAGCCGGGCCAGACGGTGGTCGAGGCGACCAGCGGCAATACCGGCATCGGGCTGGCGATGGCCTGCGCGGCCACCGGGCACCCGCTGGTCGTGACCATGGCCGACAGCTTCTCCATCGAGCGGCGCAAGCTGATGCGCTTCCTCGGCGCGAAGGTCGTGCTGACCCCCCGCGCCCTCAAGGGCTACGGCATGTACGAGAAGGCCCGGGAACTGGCGGAGGCCCACGGCTGGTTCCTCGCGCACCAGTTCGAGACCGAGGCCAACGCGGACATCCACGAGGCCACCACCGCACGCGAGATCATGGCCGACTTCGACGGCCAGCGGCTCGACTACTTCGTCAGCGGCTACGGCACCGGCGGCACCATCTCCGGGGTCGGCCGCGTGCTGCGCGCCGAGCGGCCGGACGTGAAGCTGATCCTGAGCGAGCCGGCGAACGCGCAACTGGTCGGCAGCGGCGAGCCGCAGCCGCGCAACGAGCAGCACGAGGCCGCCGCCAGCCACCCGGCGTTCGAGCCGCACCCGATCCAGGGCTGGACGCCCGACTTCATCCCCTGGGTGCTGCAGGAGGCGCTCGACCAGGGCTTCGTCGACGAGCTGGTCCCGATCGCCGGCGAGGTCGGCATGCAGTGGTCGCGCCGGCTCGCCCGCGAGGAGGGCATCTTCACCGGCGTCTCCGGCGGCGCCAGCTTCGCCGCCGCGCTGGAGGTCGCCGCGAAGGCGCCGGCCGGCTCGGTGCTGCTGGCGATGCTGCCCGACACCGGCGAGCGCTACCTCTCGACGCCGCTGTTCGAGGGCATCGTCGAGGAGATGGACGAGGAGGAGCTGGCCCTGATGCGCTCGACCCCCGGCTACCAGATGCCGCAGTGAAGCGATCGGGCAGAGGCGCGGCGGTGTCGGCAACCGTCCTTGACGGACAGCTTGCGTCCGCGTAAAGACTCGGGCTCCAGTGCCGGGGCCACGCTCGGCCCCGAACGCCGGCGGTACCGATGACCGCGACCGTTGGCGGGCGGGACGGGCCGGCCGGCACCATCACGTCGCCACCGGGAGTTGTCCATGAAGTCCCAGATCGCCGCTGCATCGCTGTTGACCGTGCTCGTTGCTGCAGTGCCCATAACCACGCGCGCGGATACCGGTGTCTCCGCCGTCTATAACGTGCCGGCCGGGAAATTGTGGCAGACCATCGATTTCCACCAGCCCTCCGAGAACGTGATGCCCCCGGTGGCCAGCAGTACCCGCGAGGGGCGGGGGCTCGGTGCGACCAAGGTGAATGTCCTCAAGGGCGGCGGCGAGGTGCACCTGCTGCTGGTCTACTACGAGCCTGCCGAACGGGCCTTCAACTACACCATCCAGTCGTCGCCCCTGCCGGTGAAGAACTACGTCGGTGAGGTGCGAGTCAAGAAGCTCGGCAGCAAGCGGTCACGCTTGACCTGGCACGGCACCTACGACCCGGACGGCGTTTCGGAAGACAAGGCCGACGAGATCCTGGGCGGCTTCTACCAGGCCATCTTCAAGCGGGTCGGCGAGATGCACGAGATGCAGGGCATGGAGATGATGGACGAATAGTCCGGCGGCGAGGGCCTAACGCAGTAACCGGACCCGGTTCAGCATCCTCCAGCCGTTGGCGAACCGCGTCAGCGCCCCCGCAACTGCCGGATGGCGTGTTGTCATTCCGGTTGCACGGCGGCCTCGCTCGCCTGGAATCCGACCTTCGAATGCGTCCCGTCGCAGAACGGCTTGTTCGCCGAGCCGCCACAGCGGCAGAGTGCGGCGGTCTTTCCGGGCGGTACCTGCACGAGCTCGCCGGTCGGATCGAGGATGTCCACGGGACCCCGGATCAGGTAGGGGCCGTTTTCCTTGCACTGGATGCGCGGTGTGTCGTCTGCCATGGCTTGTAAACCTCCCGGTTGCCGGTCGATTCTCGGCCTGAACGCCGGAGCGTTGCAATGGCGCACAGGGAATTCGGGGGTCGTATAGCAGGCGCTGGCTGCGGCCCCCGGGGCGAGTGTGTGTCCGCCTGCGAATCCCGGTCGCTACGACCAGGCGATCACGAACACGGCAAGGCCGTAGAGCGCAAACACGGCCATGCTCTCGAAGCCGATGCGTGCAACACCGCGGCGCTCGCGCCGGATCAGGCCGAGCAGCAGCACGGCGGTCATGACGATGGTCAGCGCGATCAGGAAGGTCTCGTACTCGGTGGCCGCGTGGTACAGGGACCCCGGCCGATAGGCGACGTCCGCCACCGCCGCGAACAGCGTGTCGAACGCGTTGCCGCCGACCACGCCGCCGACGGCGAGCGTGAGCGCGCCCCGGCGCACCGCCGCCACCGAGGTGACCAGTTCGGGCAGCGACGTGGCGACGGCGAGGAACAGCCCGCCAACCAGCGTGTGCGAGATCCCCGTGGCGCCCGCGATGGCCTCGCCCGAGCGGGTGGCCAGGATGCCGGCGAGGACCACCACCACCGCCGCGGCCGCGAACTGCAGCAGGAGCCGCCCGAGGGACAGGTCGCCGGCCGTCGTCTCGGGTTCGTCGACCCGGGTCGCGCGCGTCATGCGCGGTTCCCACATGGGGCGCTCGCGGCTCTGGTAGACCATGCGCATCCCGAACCCGTAGACCAGCAGCAGGGCCGGTGACAGCGGGTGCACGCCGGCGACGGTGACCGGGGGCAGCGTCATGGCCACCAGCATCATCCCCAGCAGCACGATCAGCAGGGCCGCCTGCATCATGTTGGGCACGGAGGCCGCGGCGTGCTCGAGGTTGGCCCGCCGGTAGGTGACGTCGGCGACCGCGAGGAAGGCGGTCTGCACCGCGATCCCGCCGATCGCGTTGGACAGCGCCAGCGTCGGCAGCCCGTCGAGCGCCGCCGTGACCGACACGGTAATGCCCGACAACGAGGTCACGGCACCCAGGACGATTGCGCCGGTGAAGGCCTCGCCCATGCCGGTGCGATCGGCGAGCCGGTCGCAGATGCCGCTGAGGAAGGTGCCGGCAACGCCGATCGCGCCGGCGGCGAGCAGGAACCCGCCGATGGCCCACGGCAGGCCGAGGGCGGCTGAATCAATCATGGCAACACCGCCCGGCTTGCATCATCGGGGTCATGGTCAGGATCCGGATACTGGCGTCGGGGAATGCAGACTGTGCTCATGCTTCCCCGCCCCGAATATCGAAGGGCGGTTGCCGGATTGCAACACCTGGCCGGCCCCGTCGGCCCCTGCCGCTCCGCTCCCGACCCGGGCCGATGCAACCGGACGCGGGCGCGGACCGAACCGGGTAGGGTCGGACACAGGGAGCAAGGCCCATGCACGATCTCGCCGCCGTTCTGCTCGCCGCATCCACCCTTGCAGTCGCGGCGGGTCCGGGACAGGACCCACTGGAAGAACACCGCTGGCGCCATCGCGTGCTGTTGCTGTACGTGCCCGCTGCCGATGTGCCCGCACTCGCGTCGTTCCGCGAACAACTGCGTGCGCGCGACTGCGGCGTCCGGGACCGGGACCTCGTGATCGGCGAGATCGTCGGTCCCGGCGAGGGCTCCCTCGGCGGGCGACCGCTGGCCGGCAGCGAGATCGACCGGCTGCGCGAGCGGCATGCCGTGCCGGTGGCGGACGTGGTCACGGTGCTCGTGGGCAAGGATGGGGGCACCAAGGTGCGAACGGACGGTGTCGCCGACCTCGGCGCGATCTTCGGGCGGATCGATTCGATGCCGATGCGGCGCCAGGAGATGTCCGAGCGGGGATCGGGGCGCTGTCGGTAGTGCCGGTCGGGCGGGAAGTCGAGAGCGGGGAAGGGCGCGACCGCGGGAAGCGGTCTCGGCAAGCCAGCCCGGACGCGTGCCCGTCGGCCGTGAATCCCCGCGCGGCCGCGGCCCGAACGCCTGCCGGGATGAAGATGCCAACGGGAGGACACCAATGAACGCGACCGGGATCACCGACGACATCGGCCACCACCTGTTCCGCAACGTGGCCGACATCTCCTTCAACGCGATCACCGTGATGCGCGCCGCGGCCGACCACGTGCCCG
>JAWWAE010000078.1:0-10074 GCA_033721835.1 Halofilum sp. (in: g-proteobacteria)
AGCGACAGGTAGACGCTGCGGCTGGCGATCGCCTCGACCAGGTCAAGCACCCGCGCCAGCGTGGCATCGGGGGTCTCCCCGCGGCCGCTGTCCGCGATCAGCGCCGGCAGCAACCGGTCTAGGCGCGCCCGCGCGGTCGCGCTGAGGCCGCGGTAGCGGGCGCTGTCGCGCAGGGTTGCCAGGCGCCGCAGCGCCTCGCCGGCGTCGGCGAAGCCGGCCGATTTCAGCCGCTGGTGGGCATCGGACTCGTCGAGCTCGCCTTCCCAGACCGCCGCCAGCCCGTCGTCGCCGGTCGACCCGGCGCCGTCCTCCTCGACGTTGAACACGTGCCCGAAGCACTCGTGGACGGCCCCCATCGAGGTCTGCAATGCCTGCTCGAATTCGTCCCAGTCGGCGTGGCCGAGCGTCCACGCCAGCCGCGCCCGCGCCTCCGTGTCGCGCGGCAGGGCATGCACCCGGTCGTCGCTCCACGACTGCAGCCGGTTCTCCACCCGGCGCAGCTCGCGGTAGGCGTCACTCAGCGTCGCCACCTCGCTCGGGTCGACATCGCCGGTGCCCGCGAGGCCGTCCAGCGCCGCGAGCAGCCCGCGGCAGCGCAGCGCGGGCTCGCGCCCGCCGCGGATCAGCTGGAAGGCCTGGGCAATGAACTCGATCTCGCGGATGCCGCCGCGGCCGTATTTGACGTTGCCATGCAGGCCCTTGCGCGCGACCTCGCGCTCCAGCCGCGCCTTCAGGTCGCGCAGCGCCTCGAAGGCGCCGAAATCGAGGTAGCGGCGGTAGACGAACGGCCGCAGCAGGGCCTCGATGCTCTCGCGCGTCGCCTTGTCGCCGGACAGCGGGCGGGCCTTCACCAGCGCGAACCGCTCCCACTCGCGGGCCTGGCTCAGCAGGTACTGCTCCAGCTGGCCGGCGTGCACCACCAGCGGCCCGCTGTCCCCGAAGGGCCGCAGGCGCAGGTCGACGCGGTAGGCGAATCCGTCCGCGGTGCGCTGACCGAGCACCCGGATCAGGGCCTGACCGAGGCGGGTGAAGTAGTCGCCGTGATCCAGCGGCTGCGCGCCGCCGGTGCGCCCGGGCGTGCCATGGACGAAGATCAGGTCGATGTCGGACGAGAAGTTCAGCTCGCGCCCACCGAGCTTGCCCATCGCCAGCACCAGCAGCGATTCGCGCTCGCCGTCGGCCCCGGCCGGCGCCCCGTGGCGCGCGGCGAGCTGGGCATCGAGCCAGCCCAGGGCCAACTGGATGCAGGACTCGGCGAGATCGCTCTGCTCGGCGAGGCAGGTCTCGATGCCGGCGTAACCGGCCAGGTCGCGCCAGGCGATGCGCACGCCCTCCTCCACCCGGAACCGCCGCAGCACCCGCATCAGCGCGGCCTCGTCGCCGTCGGCCACCTCGGCATCGACGCGGGCCTGCAGCCGCTCGCGGAAGGAATCGACCGACTCGTCCGCGAGCAGGCGGCCGCCGGCGAGCAGGTCCCGCAGGGCGCGCGGACGCTGCCGCGCCAGCCGGGCGACGAACTCGCTGGCCGCGAACACGCGGCCGGCGGCCTCGCGCCAGCCCGGCGAGGCCGGCGGATCCTCGCCGGCCCGCTCCAGCGCCTGCTCGAACTCCGCCAGCGCGCGCTCGCCCTGGCGGGCGGCGGCCGCTGGTGGCGGCGTGGCGAGCGCGCCGCGTGGCGCCGGAACGGGATCGGGCTCGTTCATGGTCGGGCGATTATCCCAGCGTGCCGCCGTCCGGCCCAGCGAGGGCTCGGCCCCGATGCTAAATAGTAATTCTTCTCATTTTCACTTGCAGTCGCGCTGCGTATAATCGGGTCGTTCCCCCGCCAACCCCAGGAGCCCTGCATGCGATCCCTGCCGGCCATTGTATTCGTCGCCGCCTCCCTGCTGTCGGTGCCGCCCGCGACGGCGGCCGAATCGGTCAACCTCTACTCGGCGCGCCAGGAGGCACTGATCGCGCCGCTGCTCGAGCGCTTCACCGAGCGCACCGGCATCGAGGTCAACCTGGTGACCGGTTCCGCCGACGCCCTGATCAAGCGGCTCGAGGTCGAGGGCCGCAACACCCCCGCCGACATGCTGATCACGGTCGACGCCGGCCGCCTGCACCGGGCCAAGAGCGCCGGCCTGTTCCGGGCCACCGAGTCGGAACGGCTGGCGGCGCGCGTGCCGGCCCACCTGCGCGATGACGACCACCAGTGGTTCGGTCTCTCGCAGCGCGCCCGGGTGATTGCGTACAGCACCGAGCGGGTCGACCCCTCGGAGCTCTCGACCTACGAGGCGCTGGCCGACGAGCAGTGGAATGACCGCATCTGTGTGCGCTCCTCGGACAATATCTACAACCAGTCGCTGCTGGCCTCGATCGTCGCCGCCAAGGGCGAGCAGGCCGCCACCGCGTGGGCACGCGGGGTAGTGGAGAACATGGCACGGCGCCCGCAGGGCGGTGACCGCGACCAGATCATGGCCGTCGCCGCCGGCGTCTGCGACGTCGCGATCGTGAACACCTACTACTACGGCCGCATGCGCAGCGAACAGGCGCAGCCCGATCAGCGCGCAGCCGCACAGAAGGTCGCGCTGTTCTTCCCCAACCAGGGCGGGCGCGGCACCCACGTCAACGTCAGCGGCGCGGGCGTGACCGAACACGCGCGCAATCCCGACAACGCGGTGCGGCTGCTGGAGTTCCTGGTCAGCGATGCCGCCCAGCGCTGGTATGCGAAGGTCAACTATGAATACCCGGTCGTCCCCGGGGTCGACGTGAGCGCGGCCGTGCGCGAGTGGGGCTACCCGTTCGAGCGCGACGACCTGCCGCTGTCACGGCTCGGCGAGCTGAACGCGACGGCGGTGCGGATCTTCGACCGGGTCGGCTGGCGCTGAACCCGTTGCCCGCGTGAGCACCGTCGTCCAGCCCCTCACTACGCCGGCACCGCGCGGCCGCGCGCGGCCGCTGCGGCCCGACGGCTGGACGATCGGCGTACTGCTGGTCGCGCTCGCGGTGGCGCTGCCGGTACTCACGGTGGCCGGGTTCCTGCTGGTCCCGGCCGGCGACGTCTGGCGCCACCTCGCCGCCACCGTGCTCGGCGACTACGTGACCAATTCCCTGCTGCTGATCCTCGGCGTCGGGGGCGGCACGCTGGTGCTCGGGGTGGCCACGGCCTGGTTCACCAGCATGTGCGACTTCCCCGGGCGGCGCTTCTTCACCTGGGCGCTGCTGCTCCCGCTGGCGATGCCCGCGTACATCATCGCCTACACCTACACCGGGCTGCTGGATTTCAGCGGCCCGGTGCAGACGCTCCTGCGGGAGACCTTCGGCTGGGGCTACGGCGACTACTGGTTCCCCGCGATCCGCTCCCTCGGGGGCGCGGTCGCGATGCTGACGCTGGTGCTGTACCCGTACGTCTACCTGCTGACCCGCGCCGCCTTCCTCGAGCAGTCCCTGTGCGTGCTCGACGTCTCGCGCACGCTCGGCTGCGGCCCCTGGCGCAGCTTCCTCACGGTCGCGGTGCCGCTCGCGCGGCCGGCGATCGTCGCCGGGCTGTCGCTGGCGCTGATGGAGACGCTGGCCGATTACGGTACCGTGCGTTACTTCGGCCTCAGCACCTTCACCACCGGCATCTTCCGCACCTGGTTCGGCCTCGGCAATGCCGCCGCCGCGGCCCAGCTCGCCGCCGTGCTGCTCGCCTTCGTGTTCGTGCTGGTGTGGCTGGAGCGCGCCTCGCGCCGCCGCGCCCGCTACCACCACACGACCGGCCGTTATCAGCAGCTGGACCCGGTGCGGCTGCGCGGGCGCCACGCCGCCGGCGCCATTGTCGTCTGCGCGCTGCCGCTGTTGCTCGGCTTCGCCGTGCCGGTCGCCCAGCTGTCGGTCTGGGCCTGGCGCACCTGGGACGACATGGTGACCCCCGAGTTCCTCGGCCTGATGGCGAACAGCTTCGGCCTCGCCTCCGCGGCCGCGGTCATCACGGTCGCGCTCGCGGTCTTCCTCGGCTACGGGCAGCGCCTGCGTCCGAACCGTGCCGTGCGCGCCGGGGTCCGGGTCGCCTCGATGGGCTATGCCATCCCCGGCCCGGTGCTGGCGGTCGGTATCCTGATCCCGTTCGGCTGGTTCGACAACACGCTCGACGGCTGGCTGCGCACCCAGTTCGGGGTGTCCAGCGGCTTGCTGTTGTCGGGCACGGTGTTCATCCTGCTGTTCGCGTACGCGGTGCGCTTCATGACCGCGGCCGTGCAGACGGTCGAGGCGGGGCTGGCCAAGGTACGCCCCTCTATGGACGAGGCCGCGCGCTCGTTCGGCTATCCCGGCGCCACCGTGTTCGCGCGCGTGCATCTGCCGGTGATGCGTGGCAGCCTGCTGACCGCGCTGCTGCTGGTGTTCGTCGATGTCCTGAAGGAACTGCCCGCGACCCTGATCATGCGGCCATTCGACTTCAACACGCTGGCGGTGCGCGCGTTCGAGCTGGCTTCCGATGAGCGGCTGGCCGACTCGTCGACCGCCGCCCTCGCCATCGTGATCACCGGGCTGATCCCGGTGATCCTGATCAGCCGCACCATCACCCGCTCGCGCCCGGGCAGGCCGGGCCGATCCTGGAGCCCGGGCCGCGATGCCCCAGCTTGAACTGACCGGTGTCTGCGTGCGCTACGGCGACACGGTCGCCGTGGACGGGGTGTCGTTCACCCTCGAGCCGGGAGAGATCGGCTGCCTGGTCGGGCCGAGCGGCTGCGGCAAGACCTCGCTGCTGCGCGCAATCGCGGGCTTCGAGGAGGTGGACAACGGTTCCATCATGCTCGCGGACAAGGTGGCCAGCGCCCCCTGCTGGAACCTGGCGCCACATCGGCGCTCGGTCGGCATGCTGTTCCAGGACTTCGCGCTGTTCCCGCACCTGACGGTCGCCGAGAATATCGGCTTCGGGCTGCGCGGCTGGGGCCGGCACGCGAGCCAGGAGCGGATCGAGGAGCTGCTGGCGCTGGTGGGACTGGACGAGCTCGGGCCGCGCTACCCGCACGAGCTGTCCGGCGGCCAGCAGCAGCGTACCGCGCTGGCGCGCGCGATCGCGCCGCGGCCGACCATCCTGCTGCTCGACGAGCCGTTCTCCAGCCAGGACATCGAGCGCCGCGCCCAGCTGGCGCAGGAGGTGCGGCACATCCTGCGGCGCGAGAACGTGACCGCACTGCTGGTGACCCACGACCAGCACGAGGCCTTCGCGATCGCCGACCGCATCGGCGTGATGAACGAGGGTCACCTGCACCAGTGGAGCGATCCCTACCACCTGTACCACGAGCCCGCCGACCTGTTCGTCGCCGACTTCATTGGCCATGGCGCCCTGCTCACCGCGAAGGTCCTCGGACCCGATCGGCTCGAGACGGCGCTCGGCATCATCCACGGTCCGGTGCCACCGCGTTTCGAGGCCAACGACCCGGTCTACCTGCTGGTGCGGCCCGACGACATCCTGCACGACGACCAGAGCGACCGGACCGCGACGGTGGTGAACCGCGTGTTCCGCGGCGCCGATTTCCTGTTCACGCTCGGACTCGATGATGGCGAGCACGTGCTGTGCCTGTCACCCAGCCACCACGACCACGCCATCGGCACGCGGATCGGCATCCGCGTGGAGATCGAGCACCTGGTGGTGTTTTCGCGCGACGCCGGATGGGCCGGCGTGCCCGGCGGGGAGGCGGCGGCCGGGTAGTAGCCGGGCGCTTGCGCCTTACTCGCCGTTGCGCACGCGGATCACGAGGTCCATGCCCTCGATCCGGGTGCCACGCGGCAGGTGGGGGTCCGCCTTGATGTCGACGCTGCTGGCGGGGATGTCGCTCAGTTCGCCGCTGTCCACGTTGTAGACGTGGTGATGATCGCGCGTGTTCGAGTCGTAGAACACCCGGCCTGGCTCGATCAGGACCTCGCGCACGAGGCCATTGCGCACGAACAGCCCCAGCGTGTTGTACACGGTGGCCTTCGACACGTGGCCGTAGCGCTCGTTCACGGCGGCCAGCACCTGCTCCGCGGCGAGGTGCTGCGGCCGCTGGAACATCATGTGGGCGATGTCGATGCGCTGCTGCGTCGGCAGGATGCCGTGCGATTCGAGCAGCGTACCGACCTCGTCGCGATCGAGCGGGAACTTGTGGGTCGAGTGCGTCATCACCGTTCAGTATATCACGCGCAGCGCGGCGCCATCAGGCGTTGCCGGTGCCGTGCACCCGCACCTGGCTGGCGCGCGCGAAGTCGACCATGCGCCCGACCGAGCGCAGGGCCTCGCGCCGGACGGTCTCTGCGACGTGGACCTCGTTGCCGCCCCGCTCCAGCACCCGCGCCAGGTTCTCGAGCGAGTTCATCGCCATCCACGGGCAGTGCGCGCAGGAACGGCAGGTGGCGCCGGCGCCACCGGTCGGCGCGTCGATGAAGCGCTTGCCCGGTGCGGCCTGCTGCATCTTGTGGAAGATGCCGCGGTCGGTGGCGACGATGAAGGTGTCGTTCTCGAGCCGGGTTGCACCGCGGATCAGCTGCGTGGTCGAGCCCACCACGTCGGCCATCTCCAGCACCTCGGCCGGGGACTCCGGGTGCGCCAGCACGGCGGCCTCGGGGTGGGCCGCCTTCAGCTTGCGCAGCTCGCGCGAGCGGAACTCGTCGTGGACGATGCAGGAGCCCTCCCACAGCACCATGTCGGCACCGGTCTGCTGCTGCACGTATCGCCCCAGGTGGCGATCGGGCGCCCAGAGGATCTTCTCGCCCTCGTCATCGAGGTACTCGATCACGTCGAGCGCGATGCTCGAGGTCACCACCCAGTCCGCGCGCGCCTTCACTGCCGCGCTGGTGTTCGCGTAGACCACCACGGTTCGGTCGGGGTGCTGATCGCAGAAGGCGGCGAACTCGTCCGGCGGGCAGCCGATGTCGAGCGAGCAGGTGGCCTCCAGCGTCGGCATCAGCACCCGCTTCTCCGGGCTCAGGATCTTGGCCGTCTCGCCCATGAAGCGGACCCCGGCGACGACCAGCGTGGTCGCCGGGTGGTCGCGTCCGAAGCGCGCCATCTCCAGCGAGTCCGAGACCACGCCGCCGGTCTCGTCGGCCAGCTGCTGGATCGCGGGGTCGGTGTAGTAGTGGGCGACCAGCACCGCGTCCTCGCGCTCGAGCAGCGCGCGGATGCGGCGCACCAGGGCGGCGCGCTCGGTCTCCGACAACGCCGGCCGGCGATTGATGACGTCGGCGGTCAGCGGCACCGTGCGCGCCCGTACCGACGGGTCGTCGAGCATTCCGTTCATCGAGTTCGATCACCCCGACCCGGCGCCCGAGGGCACCGGGCAGATTCCCCATCCAGACTCTCCAATGTGCGGCCGATCGGGCGCCGATGCAAGTAGGAGCGGCCTCCGGCCGCGAACCGCTTGGCCAGGCCTTCCCGGGCACTGGCGGCGGGCGCACTTCGCAACCGGAGTCGCGCCCACGACCCGCAATCCACCTCGTCGCGGCGCCGCGGGCACCGGGACGCCAGAAAAAGAAAGCCCCGCCGGAGCGGGGCTTTCGGTACGACTCTCCGGCTGGGCCGGACGGCTTACATCATGCCGCCCATGCCGCCCATGCCGCCCATGTCGGCACCACCGCCATGGGCGTGGTCGTCCTCCTTCGGCAGCTCGGCGACCATCGCCTCGGTCGTGATCATCACGGCCGCGATGGAGGCCGCGTTCTGCAGCGCGGAACGGGCGACCTTGGTCGGGTCGAGGATGCCCATCTCGATCATGTCGCCGTACTCGCCGGTCGCCGCGTTGTAGCCGTAGTTGCCCTCGGCGTCACGCACCTTGGCGACCACGACCGACGCCTCGGCGCCGGAGTTGTGCACGATCTGGCGCAGCGGCTCCTCGAGCGCACGGCGGACGATGGCAATGCCCATGTCCTGGTCGTGGTTGTCGCCCTTGAGCTTGTCCAGGCCCTTGACCGAGCGCAGCAGCGCAACGCCGCCGCCGGGGACCACGCCTTCCTCGACCGCCGCACGGGTGGCGTGCAGGGCGTCGTCGACGCGGTCCTTCTTCTCCTTCATCTCGGTCTCGGTCGCGGCGCCGACCTTGATCACGGCCACGCCGCCGGCCAGCTTCGCCAGCCGCTCCTGCAGCTTCTCCTTGTCGTAGTCCGACGTGGAGTCCTCGATCTGCTGCTTGATCTGCTTCACCCGGGCGTCGATGTCGGCCTTCTTGCCGGCACCGCCGACGACCGTGGTGTTGTCCTTGTCGACCGTCACCTTGGAGGCACGACCCAGGTGTTCGAGGGTCGCATTCTCGAGCTTCATGCCGACCTCCTCGGAGATCACCTGGCCACCGGTCAGGACCGCCAGGTCCTGCAGCATGGCCTTGCGCCGATCGCCGAAGCCCGGGGCCTTGACGGCACAGACCTTGACGATGCCGCGGATGGTATTGACCACCAGCGTCGCCAGGGCCTCGCCCTCGACCTCCTCGGAGACGATCAGCAGCGGCTTGCCGGCCTTGGACACGGCCTCGAGCACGGGCAGGAGATCACGAATGTTCGAGATCTTCTTGTCGTGGATCAGGATGTACGGATCCTCGAGCTCGGCCTGCATGTTCTGGTTGTTGGTGACGAAGTACGGGCTCTGGTAGCCGCGGTCGAACTGCATGCCTTCGACCACCTCGAGCTCGTTCTCGAGGCCCGAGCCTTCCTCGACCGTGATCACGCCCTCCTGGCCGACCTTGCCCATCGCGTCCGCGATCAGCTGACCGACCTCGTGGTCGGCGTTGGCCGAGATCGAGCCGACCTGGGCGATCGCCTTGGAGTCGTTGCACGGCTTGGACAGCGTGGCCAGCTCGGCGACCGAGGCCTTCACGCCCTTGTCGATGCCGCGCTTCAGGTCCATCGGGTTCATGCCCGAGGTGACCGCCTTGTTGCCCTCGCGAATGATCGCCTGCGCCAGCACGGTCGCGGTCGTGGTGCCGTCACCCGCCGCATCCGAGGTCTGGGAGGCGACCTCCTTCACCAGCTGCGCGCCCATGTTCTCGAACTTGTCGTCGAGCTCGATCTCCTTGGCGACGGAAACGCCGTCCTTGGTCGAACTCGGCGCGCCGAACGACTTCTGGAGCACGACGTTGCGGCCACGCGGACCCAGCGTCACCTTGACCGCATTGGCCAGGGTATCGACGCCGCGCTGCATGCGCTGGCGCGCGTCACCACCGAAACGTACTTCTTTCGCTGCCATTGTCTTGAACCCTCTGTTGAATCGTCAGTCAGTGTCCGGTCTCGAATCCGCCGCGTGCCGTCAGTTTTCCAGCACCGCGACGACGTCGTCCTCGCGCATGACGAGGTAGTCCTCGTCGTCGATCTTGATCTCGCTGCCGGCGTACTTGCCGAACAGGACCTTGTCGCCGACCCGTACCTCGAGCTCGCGCACGGTGCCGCTGTCGGTGGGCTTGCCCTTGCCGACCGCGACCACCTCGCCCCGCTGCGGCTTCTCGGCCGCGGTGTCGGGGATCACGATGCCACCGGCGCTCTTGCGCTCCTCCTCGAGGCGCTTGATGACGACGCGGTCATGCAACGGACGGATGTTGCTGCTCATGGACGCCTACTCCTTCTTGAAATAATAAGTGAAATCAACCGCTTGCAACGATTGTTAGCACTCGGACCGAGTGAGTGCCAAGAATAATAGCGGCAATTGGCGCGATTTCAAGGGGCCGCGGCCCTCAGTCGTCGTCGCGGCGCTGGAACCGGCCCTCGATCGTCCGGCGGTCGGGGCCGCCGGGGCCGCGCGGCCCGCCGGCCGGGCCGTACTGGACCTGCATGCGCGCGAGCGCCATCCGGATCAGCCAGCGCCGCGTCCACGGCACCAGGCACAGAAAGCCGACCGCGTCGGTGAGGAAACCCGGGGTCAGCAGGAGCGCGCCGCCGAAGGCCAGCGCCACCCCCTCGAACATCTCGATCGCGGGGATCTCGCCGCGGTTGAGGTTCTCCTGCGCCCGGCGCATGGTCTGGAATCCCTGCACTCGCAGCAGCCCCGCGCCGACTACCGCAGTCAGAACGCACAGCGCGATCGTCGGCAGCGCGCCGATCACGGTCCCGACCTCGATCAGGACATAGATCTCGACCAGCGGGACC
>JAWWAE010000079.1:0-9834 GCA_033721835.1 Halofilum sp. (in: g-proteobacteria)
AGTTTCCCGAGACCGATCGGGCCGAGCTCGAGCGGTTCGTGCACCGGTTGCAGACCGCGGACCTGCTGCATCAGCAGGCCGGCTGGATCGAGACCTTCGACCGCAGCAAGAAGGTGTCACCGTACCTGTTCGAGCACGTGTACGGCGAGTCCCGGGCGCGCGGCCCGGCGATGGTCGAGCTGCGCATGGCCTACCGCGAGAAGGGTCTCGAGATGGCGGGCAACGACCTGCCTGACTACCTGCCGCTGTTCCTCGAGTTCTGCTCGCAACTGCCGGATGCCGAGGCCTGCGCCTGGCTCGACGACATCGGCCACATCGTCCAGCAGGTGCACGTGCGCCTGCACCAGCGTGGCAGCCGCCACGCGATCCTGTTCCGGCTGATCCTGCGCCTGGTCCAGCTGGACCCGTGGCCGGCACGGCTGATGGACGCGACGGCAGACGAGCAGCGCGACGACACGCGCGACGCGATCGACAGCGTCTGGCAGGAGGCCCCGGTCACTTTCGAACCGGGATCGGCGCTCGGCGCCTGTGCGCAGGGCAAGGGCCACACTACCGGACATCCGCAGGGCGGGTAGAGTCGGAGAAGATTGATGGATCTACTGCACGAGTTCGTTTTCGAGTATTACGTCTACGTGGCCGGCACGATCTTCCTGCTGGGGAGTCTCGTCCGCTTCGACATGAGCCAGTACACCTGGAAGACCAACTCCAGCCAGCTACTGGACAACTCGTTCCGCTTCCGCGTCGGCAGTGTCCTGTTCCATGCGGGCATGCTGTTCCTGCTGTTCGGCCACCTGATCGGCCTGCTGATGCCGCACTGGCTCTATCCCTACGTCGGCCTGACCGCGGGCTCCAAGCAGGTCCTGGCGATCGTCTCCGGCGGGCTTGCCGGGCTCGCGGCCGTGGTGGGTGGCGGCATCCTGCTGCACCGGCGCATCACGCACCCGCGCGTGCGCGCGCACTCGACGCGGATGGACCTGTTCATCCTGGTGCTGCTGTACGTGCAGCTCCTGCTCGGCATGGGCACGATCCCCGTGTCGATGCACCATCTCGACGGCTCCACCATGCTGCTGCTGTCGGACTGGGCGCAGCACGTGCTGACCTTCCGTGGGGGCGCCGAGTACATTGTCGACGTGCACTGGATCTTCAAGCTGCACATCTTTCTCGGCGTGACGACCTTCCTCGTGTTCCCGTTCACGCGGCTGGTGCACATCTGGAGCCTGCCGGTTTCCTACATCGTCCGGCAGTACCAGGTGGTACGTCAGCGCCAGGCCTAGGAGCGAGCGATGCTGGTCACCGTCAACCGGGTGGTGGTCCCCGGCTACGAGATCGACGCCGAGTCGGCGCGGGTGGACGCGCGCGGGGTCGACGAGCGGCGACAGGCGGCCGCGCGCAATCTCGTCATCCGCGAGCTGCTGCGCCAGCGCGCCGGTGCGGCCGGGCTCGATACCGAGACCGATCTCGACGCCGCGCTGGACCGGCTGGTCGCGAGCGAGGTACGGGTCCCCGAACTGGACGAGGATGCCTGTCGGCGCTACTACGAAGCGAACGCCGAGCGCTTCCGCACGCCGGTGCGGGCGGAGGTGCGCCACATCCTGCTGGCCGCGGCGCCGGACGACATCGAGGGGCGCGGGCGGGCCGAACGACGGGCGCAGGAACTGCTCGCGGACCTGCAGTCCGACGGGTCCGTGTTCGCGACCCTGGCGACGCGCTACTCGGCCTGCCCGTCCAACGATGACGGCGGTTACCTCGGCATGATCGAGCGGGGCCAGACCGTGCCCGAGTTCGAGGACGTGGTGCTGCGCCTCGCGCCGGGGCTGGCGGGTCGGCCGGTCGAATCGCGGTACGGCTTCCACGTGGTCGAGGTCCTGTCACGCGAGGGCGGCGAGCCACTGGCCTACGAGCAGGTGCGCCACCTGGTCGCCGACTACGTCCGCGAGCGCGCCTGGCGCCGCGCCCTCAGCCAGTACATCGGCCGCCTGGCCGCCGAGGCCGAGATCCGCGGCGTCGACCTCGGGGTCGACGACTCGCCTCTGGTTCAGTAGCGGAACCGCGAATGGACGCGAATGAACGCGGATTGATGAACCCGTAGGTGCGCTTTCGCCGCAGGCGAACGCGTACGTTGCGTTGCAACGCGGGCGTACGCGTTTGCTGCGCAAAAGCGCACCTACGTCATGCTTGCGATCCCGTCGTTGTATTCGCGTCCTTTCGCGTTCATTCGCGGTTCATTGAAACAACTATAGAGGCAAAATGACCGAGATCACCGACTTCGATTCCTTTCTCCAGGCCGTCCGCGAGAGCGACGAGGCGCAGCGGTTGCTGTTCGTGTTCGTGAAGGCCGCATTGCCCGAGGACGCGACCGAGGAGGAGCGTGCGCGCTTCGAGGCCGGGCAGGGTGGCGGGCTGCTGCCGAAGATGTACGTCGACAAGGCGCCCGAGGAGCTGAGCGACTTCGGGGCGCTGGCGGAGGAGTCGGAACGGATGGATCCCGACTGGCACATCGTGCTCGCGGCGGCGCTGGTGGGGCCGGATGGGCGCGAGCCCTCGCAGGCCGAGGTCGACGAGACCTTCAACGGCATCATCAAGACGATCCACGCGGGTGGCGACCTGTCACGACTGCTGGCGTTCGACCGCCAGGGCGATCCGGTCGTCTTCCACTGATCGCGGCCGCTCGCGGGCGCGCGCTCAGCCGCTGTCGCAGAACAGCTCGTACAGGACCGGGATCAGGCGGCGGGCGCGCTCGTCGGCCAGCCGGTAATGGATCGTCTGCGCCTCGCGGCGCGTCTGCACCAGGCCCTCCCGGCGCAGGATCGCAAGGTGCTGTGACAGCGCCGACTGCGACAACGGGATCCGGGCGAGCAGCCCGGCGACCGAGTGCTCGCCCTCGGCCAGGGTGCAGAGGACCATCAGCCGATGGTCGTTGCCCAGCGTCCGCAGGAACCGCGCGGCCTCGGCCGCGCTGCGGGCCATGAACTCGGGCGCGGGCGCAGCGGCAGCCCTGGCGGCGGACTTGGACATGGGGCAACTCCCGGTTGCGGCCGATTTCATTAGAGAATTCTAAATTAGCATTGACGCAAATAGCAAATCGCTATATCGTTATGCAGAATTCAATATATGCTGCCCACGGGAGGCGCCACGATGAGACCCGAAGTCCGCCACGTCCTGCACGAGCCGAGCTCGACCTTCTCCTACGTGGTCTGGGACCCGCAGACGCGGCACGCGGCCATCATCGACCCGGCGCTGGATTTCGACCAGAACTCCGGCCAGACCGGTACCGCGACCCCGCAGCGGCTGGTCGACATCGTCCGCGAAGAGGGCCTGACCGTCGACTGGATCCTGGAGACCCACGCCCACGCCGACCACGTCACCGCCGCGCAGTTCGTGCAGGACCAGGTCGGCGGTCAAATCGGCATCGGCGAGGGCATCCGCCAGGTGCAGGCGCACTTTCGCGAGGTGTTCGGGCTCGAGCGCGGCTTCCTGCCCGACGGCAGCCAGTTCGATCACCTGTTCGCCGACGGCGAGAACTTCCAGATCGGCGAGATCGAGGCCCGCACCATCGCCACGCCGGGACACACCAACGACCACATGACCTACATCATTGGCGACGCCTGCTTCGTTGGCGACACGCTGTTCATGCCGGACGCGGGCACGGCCCGCTGCGACTTCCCCGGCGGCTCCGCCCACCAGCTCTACCAGTCCGTGCAGCGCGTGTTCCGGGAGCTGCCGGACGAGACCCGCATGTTCATCCTCCACGACTACGGCAAGGGCGGGCAGCGCGAGCTGCGCAACGAGACCACGGTGGGCGAGCAGCGCCGCCACAACATCCACGTCGGCGAGGGCGTTGGCGAGGACGAGTACGTGCGCATGCGCACCGAGCGCGACGCGACCCTGAATCTGCCGACGCTGATCATCCCCTCGGTGCAGCTCAACATCCGCGCCGGCGAGATGCCGCCGGCGGACGAGCACGGCCACCGCTATCTCAAGGTTCCGATCGACGCGATCGACGCATTCTGAGGGTCATCCCCGATGGCGGAATTCGACTGGCTGCCCGCGCTCGCCGGCGGTGCCCTGATCGGCCTGGCGGCGGTGCTGCTGCTGGGCGGGCTCGGCCGCATCGCGGGTATCAGCGGGATCCTCGGCGGCGCGCTGGAGCGCCCGCGTGGCGACACCGCCTGGCGCTGGTGGTTCCTGGCCGCGCTGCTGGCCGGGGCCGCGCTGCACCGCCTGCTGGACCCGGTGTCGGTGACGCCGCGCACCGGCTACCCGGTCCTGCTGCTGCTCGCCGCCGGCCTGCTGGTCGGCCTCGGTACCCGGCTGGGCAGTGGCTGCACCAGTGGCCACGGCGTCTGCGGCCTGGCGGGGCTGTCGCCGCGCTCGCTGGTGGCCACGGTGACCTTCATCGCCGCCGGCATGCTCACGGTGTGGCTCTTGCGCCACGCGCTCGGGGTCGTCTGAGATGGGCCGCCTGTTCGTCATCGGCTCGGGCCTGTTGTTCGGCTTCGGCCTCGACCTCGCGCGCATGACCGACCCGGCGCGGGTGCTCGGCTTCCTCGATGTCGCCGGCCGCTGGGATCCGACCCTGCTGTTCGTCATGGCCGGTGCGCTGGCCGTGTCCGTGCCCGGCTTCGCCCTGCTGCGGCGGCGCGGTGCGACCTGGTTCGCCGGCACCCTGCGGCTGCCGGAGCGGCGCGACCTCGATGGCCCGCTGGTCGGCGGTGCCGCGCTGTTCGGCGTCGGCTGGGGGCTGGCCGGCTACTGCCCCGGGCCCGGGATCGCCGCGCTCAGCCATGGGGCACTCGACCCGGCCTGGTTCGTGGTCGGGATGCTGCTGGGCATGCTTGCCTACGCCGCGCTCGGCCGGCGTACCGGCTAGATCTGCCGGGGCCGATTCGCGGCGTCAGGCGCGAACGGTTGCGACCGCACCGTCCCCCGCGCCGGGTTGCGCGGCTGAAGCCGCTCGCGAAAACCATTCGAACGGATCCATGCAGGCAGTGACCGCGGCGCCCGCCACGGTCTCCTGCCGGCGGCGGTGGCCCTCGCCGCTGGTGGCTGCGACAATGGCAACTGCCGGCGCACACGGCCGTGCGGCGGCGCGGAGGATCCATGCTCGAGTGGCTCGTCGACGCGATCAACCTGGCGCGGCTGCAGTTCGCGTTCACGGTTTCGGCCCACATCATCTTCCCGGCGTTCTCGATCGGCCTGGCCAGCTACCTCGCCGTGCTCGAGGGGCTGTGGCTGTGGCGCAACGACGAGACCTATCTCACGCTGTTCAACTACTGGAAGAAGATCTTTGCCGTGGTGTTCGGCATGGGCGTGGTCTCCGGCGTGGTCATGAGCTACCAGTTCGGCACCAACTGGAGCGTGTTCGCCGACAAGACCGGGCCGGTGCTCGGGCCCCTGATGGGCTACGAGGTGTTGACGGCGTTCTTCCTCGAGGCCGGCTTCCTCGGCGTGATGCTGTTCGGGCTGGAGCGAGTCGGGCGGCGGCTGCATTTTCTGGCGACGGTGATGGTCGCCGTGGGCACGCTGTTCTCGGCCTTCTGGATCCTGTCGGTCAACTCCTGGATGCACACGCCGGCCGGCTTCGCCATGAACGAGGCCGGCCAGTTCGTGCCCGCGGACTGGTGGGCGGTGGTGTTCAACCCGTCGTTCCCGTACCGGCTGGTGCACATGGTGCTGGCGGCCTACCTCACGACCGCGTTCGTGGTCGGCGGCGTCGGCGCCTGGCACCTGCTGCGTGACGCCCGCGACCGCGGCGCCCGCATCATGTTCTCGATGGCGATGTGGATGGCGCTGATCGTGGCACCGCTGCAGCTGGTCGCCGGCGACCTGCACGGCCTGAACACGCTCGAGCACCAGCCGGCCAAGATCGCCGCCATGGAGGGGCACTACGAGTCCAAGCGCGGCGCGCCGCTGATCCTGTTCGGCCTGCCGGACGACCAGGCCGGCACGGTGCACTACGAGGTCGGCATTCCGCGGCTCGGCTCGTACATCCTCACCCACGACTGGGACGGCGAGATCCGCGGGCTGGACGCGTTCGCCGCGGACGAGCGGCCGCCGGCGGAGCTGATCTTCTGGACCTTCCGCCTGATGGTGGCGATCGGCATGGGGATGATCGCGGTCGGGCTCTGGAGCGGCATCCAGCGCTGGCGCGGGCGGCTGTACGAGGCGCCCTGGCTGCACCGCGCGGCCGTGCTGATGGCGCCCTCGGGCTTCGCCGCGGTCCTGGCCGGCTGGATCACCACCGAGGTCGGGCGCCAGCCGTGGACCGTCTACGGGCTGCTGCGCACCAGTGAGTCGGCCGCGCCGATCGACGCCGCCGCGGTCGGCATTTCGCTGGTCGTGTTCTTCTTCGTCTACCTGGCCGTATTCGGCGCCGGCACCTGGTACGTGCTCAAGCTGATGGGACAGCCGCCGCGCGCCGGCACCACCGACGACCGCACGCCGATGCGCGCGGCCGGGCTGATGCCCGGGCCGGCGCTGGGCCGCGGAGAGCGCGGGCCGACCGACCCGCTGGGGAGGTGGTGACCATGGAACTCGACCTGGCACTGATCTGGGCCGGCCTGATCGCCTTCGCCGTGCTCGCCTATGTCGTGCTCGACGGCTTCGACCTCGGGGTCGGCATCCTGTTCCCGTGGCTGGGCAGCGACGAGGAACGCGACGTGGCGATGAACTCCGTCGCCCCGGTCTGGGACGGCAACGAGACCTGGCTGGTGCTCGGCGGCGGCGGGCTGTACGCGGTGTTTCCGCTGGCCTACGCGACCATCCTGCCGGCGCTGTACGCGCCGATCATCGCCATGCTGCTGGGGCTGATCTTCCGCGGCGTCTCGTTCGAGTTTCGCCCGCGCGCCGAGAAGAGCCGCTTCCTCTGGGACTTCGGCTTCGCCGGCGGCTCGATCGTGGCGGCCTTCGCCCAGGGCATCGCGCTCGGCGCACTGGTGCAGGGGATCGCGGTCGAGAACCGGGCCTATGCCGGTGGCTGGTTCGACTGGCTGACCCCGTTCAGTGTGCTCACCGGGGTCGCGCTGGTGGTCGGCTACGCGCTGCTCGGCGCCACCTGGCTGCTGATGAAGACCGAGGGCGCCCTCGCGCGGCGCGCGCGCCGCTGGAGCTGGTATGCCGGCGCGGCGACCGTGGTCCTGATCGGGGTGGTGAGCCTGCTGACCCCGTTCCTCAACCCGGTCTACCTCGAGCGCTGGTTCGCCTGGCCGACGGCGATCTTCAGCCTGGTCGTGCCGGCGCTGGTGCTGGGCTGCTGCTACGGGCTGCTGCGCGGCCTGCGCGACGGGCCGGACGCGCTGCCGTTCCTGTCGGCGCTGGGCCTGTTCGTGCTCTGCTACCTCGGCATCCTGATCAGCTTCTATCCCTTCATGGTGCCGCCGAGCATCACCCTGTGGCAGGCGGCCGCGCCCGACGCCAGCCTCGGCTTCCTGCTGGTGGGCGCGCTGATCCTGCTGCCGATCATCCTGGCCTACACCGGCTACGCCTACTGGGTGTTCCGCGGCAAGGTCGACCCGCACGAGGGCTACCATTGAGTGCGCGCGACGACCCGCCACGGTCGCTTGGCCGCCGCCTGGGGTGGTTCGCGGCACTCTGGGTCGCGGGTGTGGCGGTGGTCGTGGTCGTGGCGTACGGGATCCGGCTGCTGATGCCCTGAGCGAGGGGTCGGGCCGGGCGCTTCCAGGCATTGCGATAATGGATTCGTGCTGTCGCGCGCTCGCGACCGCTGGCCCTCACCCCAACCCCTCTCCCGGAGGGAGAGGGGCTGAAGACGCTGCCACGATCAACGAAACATCCCCTCTCCCAACGGGAGAGGGACGGGGAGAGGGGAGCGCCGGCAGGCGCTTTTTCTTGGATGCTCCCTTCCGAACTCCGGTATCCGGGATGCAGCAGAATCGTGGCAGCGGCTTCGGCCGTGGAGCCGGACGCTCGATGGACCTCGTGGTTGTATCCCCGCGCGCAGCCGGTAAGGTGTGGCGCTCCCGCGCCGCGGTTCATACGACGACCCAGGAGGACATTGCGTGCACGTGCTGGTGATCGGCGGCGGCCTGACGGGGACGCTCACGGCCTGGTACCTGGCCGAGGCGGGGCGCGAGGTGACGCTGCTCGACCGCAATCCGGAACTCGCCGCCGAGGGCAGTTACGCCAACGGCAGCATCCTGCACGCGGGGCACGCCGACCCCTGGAACACGCCGGCGGTGATCGGCCAGCTGCTGCGCTGGATCGGGCGCGAGGAGTCGCCGCTGCTCCTGCGACCGTCGCGGCTGCCGTTCCTGCTGCGCTGGGGCCTCGGGTTCCTGCGCTACAGCCGCGCCCACCACCACGCGCGCGTCACCGCCATCAACACCCGGCTCGCGGTCTACAGCCGCACACTGATGAACGGGCTGCACGAGCGGTTGGAACTCGACTACGACGCCGGCCATCGCGGCAGCCTGAAGATCTTCCGCGACCCGCGGCACCTGGAGCAGTCTCTGGCCGAGGCGCGTGCGGCCGAACGGCTCGGCGTGCACTCGGTGGGGCTGGATGCCGCCGGCGTGGTCGAGTTGGAGCCGGCCCTGACCGGCATCCGCGAGCAGCTCGCGGGCGGCGTGCACTTCCCGGATGACCGCTCCGGCGATGCCTGCCGCTTCGTGCGGGCGCTGGGCGCGGCGCTGGCCGAGCGCGGCGGGCGGCTGCGGCTCGGCGAGACGGTGCAGCGGATCGAGGGCGATTCCGGCGGCGTCCGTGCGGTGGTGACCGACCGCGGCACGCTGACCGCCGACCGCTACGTGCTGGCGGCCGGCGTCGACGCCCCGCGGCTGGCGCGGCCGTTGCGCCTGCGGCTGCCGCTGGAGCCGATCAAGGGCTACTCGGCGACGCTGCCGGTGGCGGACGCGGCCGACGTCCCGCGGGTGCCGCTGATCGACGAGGAGCACAAGGTGGTGATCAGCCGCCTCGGCGACCGGCTGCGGGTCGCCGGCATGGCCGAGTTCGCCGGCTTCGACCGCGAGATCCGGCCGCGGCGGGTGGAGATCGTGCTGCGCCAGGCGCTGACCAACTTCCCGGCGCTGGCGGAACGGGTCGACCCGAACCGGGCCGAGCCCTGGGCCTGCCTGCGACCGGTCTGCGTCGACGGCGCGCCGATCCTCGGCTCCACCGATGTGCCCGGCCTGTACCTCAACACCGGCCCCGGCCACCTCGGCTGGACCTTCGGCGCGGGCGCCGCGAGGGTGGTGGCCGACGTGGTCTGCGACCGCGAGCCGGAGCTCGACCTCGCGGGTTTGACGCTGGACCGGTTCCGCTAGCCGCCATTGTCGGCGCGGTTGTGCACGGCTGAAGCCGTGTCCACAGTCCTTTGACGCCGCCGCGTTGCCCGCCAAGGGCGCGAGCATGGCTCGCTCCCAAGGGCTTCGTTCGGCGGTGCTACTGGTCTGTGGGAGCGGGCCATGCCCGCGAACCGGTTGGGTAGGGCGCCGGCCGCATGGTTCGCGACCCGCGTTGCGTGTGGCGCAGACACTCAAGACGCCCTCTCCCTGTCCCTCTCCCGGAGGGAGAGGGAACGATCCGTTTATCGTGGCAGCGTCTTCAGCCCCTCTCCCGCCGGGAGAGGGGTTGGGGTGAGGGCCAATTGCGGATCCGCGTCTCCACCGGGTCGTGCAAGCGGGTTGCGCTTCGCGCCCTCAGTCCCGGTTGCCGCGCAGCCGGGCCCGGCGGCCCCCGCGGCGGTGCTGGCGCTGGTCGGTGTGGCCGACGAGGCGGACCTGCACCGCCGGGTGGGCGTCGGGCAGGATGCGGCGGTTGATCGCGTCGCGCTCGGCCGCCGGCAGGTCGTACCACTGGCGGATCTCGTGCTGGCGG
>JAWWAE010000080.1:0-9638 GCA_033721835.1 Halofilum sp. (in: g-proteobacteria)
CCAGCAGCCAGATCAGCCGGGTCAGCGCGATGATCAGGATCGTGGCGACCACCAGCCGCAGGAACTGCCGCACCGGCTCCGGGAAGCCCTCCACCACCAGCGTCGCCGAGAACAGCGACACCACCAGGGCGAGGATCGCCAGCGTCCGCAGGCGCCCGGCCACCGAGCGCAGCACCGCCTCGGGCAGCGGCAGGTAGGGCTCGGCGGGCGGGCACGGCGCGAGGAACAGCCGGATCAGGAAGACGAGCACGTAGTAGGCGGCCAGCCCGTAGGACAGCAGCGTGATCAGGGCCCAGCCCTGGCTCTCGAGCTCGATGAAGGTCAGGTAGATGCTGGCCGCGATCGAGGTCACCAGCGGCGGCAGGATCTCCGCCGAGCAGGCCATCAGCGAACGGTAGAAGCCGGCGCTGATGGTGGGACCGCCGGGCAGCTTGCCCGCATACACCAGCATCGGCCGGCGCACGAACATGGCGCCGCCGGCACAGAAAAGGATCAGCCCGACCAGGCCCAGGCCCTCGACCCAGTTCAGCCGCGAGATGCCGCTGTCGCGCAGGATGAACAGCTTGGCGGTGGTCCACAGCTGCTGGGGGTTGCGCAGGTTGGCGGCGATGATCTCGAGCGCCGAGGCCTCGCGCTGTTCCAGCCGCTCGGCGAGCTGCTCCTGCCGCAGGCGGGTGACGCGATCCTGCAGGTCGTTCGCGCGCAGCAACAGCACCCGGCACAGCTGCAACTGGCGGGTGATCTCGTCGCGGCGCGCCTCCAGCGCGCTGCGCTGCTGGCGCACGCCGGTCGCCTCGCCCGGTCCACCGGTCCCGAGGGTCTTGAGGTTCTCCTCGACGGTGTCGAGGCGTCCCTGGTTCTGGTTGATGCACTGCTGTGCGGTCTCGCGCAGTGGCGGGATCCGGCCGAGATATTCCCCGAGCTGCTCCGAGTCGGGCACGCCGCCGACCCGCACGGCCTGCTCGATCTGGCGCAGTTGCTCGCCCGTCTCGGAGACCCTGGCCGGGGACAGGGCCGCCGCGTCGTCGTTCGCGGCGGATGCCTGGGCGGCCGCCAGCGAGAGCAGCGCGGCGAGCAGCAACTGCGGGATGCGGCGGGCGAGTCGCGACATCGGGGGCGGCAGACTCCGGGGGCCGGGGGCGGCGAATGCGCAGTCTACCCGCCAGCGGGGCGGGGGACTAAGCGGGATTTCGTGAGGCAGATCGCAGGATGCGATCGCGGGCAGGCTGGCTCCCACCCGCGCCCGGTTATCCCGTAACCCGGGTGGAGCGAAGCGCAATCCGGGAAACCCGAGCACGGATACCCGGAACGAATCGCGGGCAGGCGCGCGTGCCGTGACGGCGCGGCTGAACCGCGCTCGCCTGATTACCGGTCGCGTTGTCGGTCGCGCTCAGGACCGGCCGACCCGCGACAGGCGGTCGAGGGCCTGGTCGAGGGTTGCGCGCGGGCAGCCGAAGTTGAGGCGCATGCAGCCGGGCTGCCCGAAGTCGCGACCGTTGGACAGGCCGAGCCCGGCCGCCTCGAACAGCGGCTCGGGGTCGTCGGTGCCGAGGCCGCGGGCGTCGATCCAGGCCAGGTAGGTCGCCTCGGGCGGCCGCATCGACAGGGCCGGGTGGGCGTCGACCGCGGACTGCACGGACGCGGCGTTCGCGCGCAGGTAGTCGAGCAGCGCGGCCCGCCAGTCGTCGCAGTCGCGCCAGGCCGCGATGGCGGCACTGAAGCCGAGCGTGTTCACGCCCGGCACGAAGCCGGCCCGGACCGCGCGGAAGCGCCGCCGCAACGAGGCATCGGGGATCACCGCCAGCGAGCAGCCCAGGCCGGCAATGTTGTAGGTCTTGCTCGGCGCCAGCAGGGTGATGCTGGCCCGCGCGATGTCCGGACCCAGTGTCGCCACCGGCACGTGCTCGAGTTCGCGGTCGAGCCGCAACTCGGCGTGGATCTCGTCGCTGCACAGGACCAGCCCCTCTCGCAGGCACACCTCGGCCAGCCGCTCTAGCTCCTCGCGCCGGTAGACGCGGCCGGTCGGGTTCTGCGGGTTCGACAGCATCAGCAGCCGGGTGCGCGGTGTCAGCGCCGCATCCAGTGCATCGAAGTCGATGCAGCCGGCGGCGTCGGCCAGCGGCACGGTCAGCAGCTCGCGCTCGGCGCGCGGCGGCGCCGCCAGGAACGGTGGATAGACGGGGATGAAGCTGGCGACGGCGTCGCCCGGGTCGCCGACGGCGCGGCAGGCGAGATGCAGCCCGGGCACGAGGCCGGGCAGCCAGACCATCCAGTCCGGGTCGATGCGCCAGCCGAAGTCACGCTCGATGCGCGCGACGGTCACCTCGATCAGCTCGGCCGGCGGGTTGGTGTAGCCGAACACCCCGTGCTCGACCCGCTCGTGCAGCGCGGCCAGCACGGCCGGCGGCGCGGCGAAGTCCATGTCGGCCACCCACAGCGGCAGGATGTCGCGACCGTCGTAGCGGTCCCACTTGTCGCTGGCCGTGCCGCGGCGGTCGATGACACGATCGAAATCGGGCTTGCGGGCGTCGTGCAATCCGGCCTCCGGTTCCGTTCAATGGCCCTTGGCAGCCGCGCGATCACCGCGCTTGCGGGCCGGCCGGTCCGACTCGAACAGGTCCTCCAGCTCGCGGGCGGCGTCCTGCGCACTCTGGATCAGGGCCTCCTCGTCGCGGTGCACCGCGTGCTGGCGCTGCAGCAGCTCCTCGTCGTGCGCGCGGAACACGGCCGTCGCCTCGTGCGCCTCGCTGGGTTCCCAGCCGAGCCCGGTCAGCAGCCGTTCGCCCATCTCGAGGCTCGCGGGGAAGGTCTCGCGCACGATCACGCGGGCGCCGAGGTCCATCAGCCGGTGGTAGTGCTTGCGGTTGCGCGCCCGGGCGTAGATCGGCAGCGACGGGTACAGGCGCCGCAGGGCCTCGGCGGTGCGGATCGAGGCCTCGACGTCGTCGATCGCCAGCACGAAGGCGCGGGCCCGGTCGGCACCGACCGCCTCCAGCAGGTCGGCGCGCGAGGGGTCGCCGTAGTACACCCGGTTGCCGAAGCGGCGCACGAAATCGACCTGCGACGGGTTCATCTCCAGCGCCGTGAACGGGACACGCGCGACCCGGAGCAGGCGACCCACGACCTGGCCGAAGCGGCCGAAGCCGGCGATGATCACCTGTGCGGCCTCGTCGTCCATGTCCTCGGGCCGGTCGAAGGGGCGGGTCGGTTCGGGCGTGTCCAGCCGCGGCGCGACCAGCCGTTCGGCCAGCAGCACCATGATCGGCGTCGCCGCCATCGACAGGGTGACCGCGGCGATCAGCAGGCCCGCGGTACCCTGGTCCAGCACGCCGCGACCGACCGCGGCGGTGAACAGCACGAACCCGAACTCGCCGCCCTGCGCCAGCACCGCCGCCAGCGAGCACGACACCTGCGGTGTCATGCCGGAGACCCGCGCGAGCGCGTAGAGCGCGCCGGCCTTGAAGGCGAGCAACCCGAGCGCGATGCCGAACACGACCAGCGGCTGCTGCGCCACCAGCTCCAGGTCGGCCGACATCCCGACCGCGATGAAGAACAGCCCGAGCAGCAGGCCCTTGAACGGCTGGATGTTGGCCTCGAGTTCGTGGCGGTACTCGGAATCGGCGAGCAGAACCCCGGCCAGGAACGCGCCCAGCGCCATCGACAGGCCCACCGCCTCGACCGCGAGCGCGCTGCCGAGCACGACCAGCAGCGCGGTGGCGGTGAAGATCTCGCTGGTGCGCGCATGGGCCACCGCGCGCAGGACCGGCCGCAGCAGGTAATGGCCGCCGACCACGATCGCCACCAGCACGCCGATCACCGCCGCGCTGTCGACGAGGATCTCGGTCATGCCGAGCGCCTCGCTGCCGGCGGCAAGCAGCGGCATCGCCGCCAGCAGGGGCAGCACCGCCAGGTCCTGGAACAGCAGGATCGAGAAGGCGTGGCGGCCGTGGTGCGCGGGCAGCTGCCCGCGCTCGGCCAGCAGCTGCAGGACGAAGGCGGTCGATGACAGCGCCAGGCCGAAACCGACCACGCCGGCCGCGGCGGGCGGCAGCCCGAACCACCACGCGGCCAGCGACAGCGGCAGACCACAGATCAGTACCTGGCTGCCGCCGAGGCCGAACACGCTGCGGCGCAGCACCCACAGGCGCGAGGGCTGCAGCTCGAGACCGATGATGAAAAGCAGCAGGACGACGCCGATTTCGGCGAAGTGCAGGATGTTGTCGACATCGGCCACGAGGCCCAGGCCATCGGGGCCGATGACCACACCGGCGGCCAGATAGCCGAGGATCGAGCCGAAGCCCAGCAGTCGGAACAGCGGTACCGCGAGCACCGCCGCCGTCAGGAAGATGGCCGTTTCGTGGAGCAGTCCCATGCCAGTGGACCCTGCGAACGATCCGCCGAAGCTAGCGGCCCGGCGCGCAACAAGCAAGCCGCCGCCGGCACGGATGCGCCGGCGGCGGCCGGGATGAGACAGTCAGTCGGTGGTCGCCTGCGCCTGCTGCTTGCGGTGCTTGCGCTCCTCGTCCGAGGGCACGTTGATCACCGGCGGCACCTCCTTCAGCTCCTCGATCGGGATATGGCAGGTGATGACATGCCCATGCGACACCTCGCGCTCGGGCGGCGGCTCGTTGTCGCAGATCTCGCCGATCTTGCGCGGACAGCGGGTACTGAAAGGGCAACCCTTGGGCGGGTTCATCACGCTCGGCAGGTTGCCCTCGAGCACGATCTCGCGCTTGGTGACCTCGGGGTCGGCGATCGGCACCGCGGACAGCAGGGCCTCGGTGTACGGGTTGTAGGGCGGCGAGAAGATCTCCTCGGTCGTCCCGCGCTCCATGATCCAGCCCAGGTACATCACGACGATGCCATCCGAGAGGTAGCGCACGACCGACAGGTCGTGACTGATGAACAGCAGCGTCGACTGCTGCTCGCGCTGGATGTCCATCAAGAGCTCGGTGACCGCGGCGGCCACCGAGACGTCCAGCGCCGAGACCGGCTCGTCGGCGATGACCATCGCCGGATTGCCGGCGAAGGCGCGCGCGATGCCGACGCGCTGTTTCTGGCCACCGGAGAGCTGACGCGGTCGGCGGTAGTAGAAGTCCCGTGGCAGCTTGACGATGTCGAGCAGCTTGAATACCCGCTCGCGGATCTTCTTCGGGTCCTGCTCGACACCAAAGCGCCGGATCACGCGCCCGATCTGCTTGCCGACGCGATGGCTCGGGTTGAGCGTGTCGAACGGGTTCTGGAACACCATCTGCAGCGCGGCGATGCGCTGCGGCTTGCGCTTGCGGACCGGCGTGTAGGCGATGTCCTGGCCCTCGACCACGACCCGCCCGTCCGTGGCGGTCTCGAGGCCCATCAGCACCTTGGCGAACGTGGACTTGCCACAGCCGGACTCGCCGACGATGGCAACCGTCTCGCCCCGCCGTGCCGAGAAGTTCAGCGACTCGTTCGCCTTCACGTACTTGGTGCGCTCGCCGGCCATGATGGCCTTGATCGAGTTGTCATGCAGTTCGTAGTACTTGCGCATGTGCTCGACACTGAGCACCTGCTCTCCAAGCTCCATCGGCGGCTTCGGGTCCGCGCCGGGCGCTTCCTTCTCGTGATCGATCTCCGCGGCGCGGATGCAGCGCACGAAATGGTCGTGGGCGCTGCCCTCGACATGCTCGTGAGGGATCGCCTGCGCGTCGCAGCGCCCGCCCACGAAGTAATTGCAGCGCGGACCGAAGTTGCAGCCTGGCGGCCGCTCGTGCGGCAGCGGCAGCTGGCCGCGGATCGGCTTCAGGGGGGCGGCGTTCTTGTCAGCAGTCGGCAGCGGGATGCAGCCGAACAGCCCGTGGGTGTACGGATGCCGCGGCCAGGTGAACAGCGAGTCGATCGTGCCTTCCTCGACGACTTCACCGGAATACATGACGAACACCCGGTCGCAGGTCTCCAGGATCAGCCCGAGGTTGTGCGAGATGTAGATTTGCGCGGTGTTGAATTTCTGGCTGATGTCGGCAATCAGATTGACGATGCCCGCCTCGACCGTGACATCGAGCGCGGTCGTCGGCTCATCGAGCACCAGCAGGGAAGGGTTTGCCAGCAGGCCCATCGCAATCACCACGCGCTGCTGCTGCCCGCCCGAGAGCTGGTGCGGAAACGACTCCATCACGCGATCGGGATCGGGCAGGCGCACGTCGGCCAGTATCTGCCGAGCACGGTCGCGGGCCTCTTTCTCGGTGATGTCCTCGTGGAACAGCGGCACCTCCATCAACTGCTCGCCGCATTTCATGCTCGGGTTGAGCGAGGCGAACGGCTCCTGGTAGATCATCGCGATCTCGGAGCCGCGCAAATGCCGCAGCTCGTCCGCAGACATCTTCGTCATGTCGCGGCCCTTGAAGAAGATCTCGCCGCCGACGATCGCGCCATTGACCCCCATGTGCTGCATCACGGCCATCGCGACCGTGGACTTGCCGCAGCCCGATTCACCCACGATGCCGATGGTCTCGCCCGGATAGACGGTGACGTCGAAATCGACCACCGCCGGGATCTCGCCGGCGCGCGTGTAGTAGGAGATCGAGAGGTTCTTGCACTCCAGAACCGGCTGCTGGTCCTGATGGTTCTTTGCTTCCTGACCCTTGTCGCTCATTTGAACTCCTCCGTCAGTCGCGCAGCGAGATCTCGCGCAGTCCGTCGGCCAGCATGTTGAAGCCGAGGATCAGCGAGGACAGCGCGATCGCGGGAAGGATCATGGTGTGGCCGGCAAAGCTGCCCAGCGGCACGGCCTCCTTGATCATCAGACCCCAGTCGGGTGCCGGTGGCGGCAGCCCCAGGCCGAGGAAACCCAGGGTCGCGATCGCCACCACGGTGTAGCCGAACCGCAGGCAGGCATCGACGATCAAGGGCCCGCGGGCGTTCGGCAGGAGCTCCACCAGCATGATGTACCAGTTCGGCTCGCCGCGTGTCTGCGCGGCGGATACGTAGTCGCGCGTTCGCAGGTCCATGATGATGCCGCGCACGATACGCATGATGATCGGTGCCGTCGTGAACGTCACCGCGATGATGATGTTGACGCCCGAAGCACCGAGGTAGGTGATGATGATGACGTACAGGATCAGCACCGGGAACGACAGCAGGACGTTGGCCAGGAACGAGGCGACCTCGTCCACCCAGCCACCGAGGTACCCCGCCATGCACCCCATGAGCATGCCGACGATGTAGGCGGTGACGGTGGCCAGGCTGGCCCAGATCAGGACCCGCTGCGAGCCCCAGATGATTCGCGAGAGGATGTCGCGTCCCTTGTGATCGGTGCCGAGCCAGTAGGTACCCCCATCCTGGGCCGCGGCGCCGATGCCCTTGAAGGGCTCCAGCGTCTCCAGCGGGTCATAGAGCGGCAGGAACGGCGCCAGGATGGCCATCACCACCCAGAAGATCACCAGGGCGGCACCGACCATGCCGATATACGACTCCCGCAGCAGCAGGAACGAGCCGAAGAACTGCCTCAACGCGGAGCGGTGCTGCGGGGTTGCGCTTTCTTCGGCTTCCACGGTTGCGCTCATGACCCCCTCCTCAACTGAACCGGATACGCGGATTCAGCAGCGTATAGCCGATATCCGACAGGAACTGGGAAAACACCGCGACGAACACGGCTACCAGGGTGCAGGCCTCGATGACGTAGATATCACCGAACAGCGCGGCATCCAGCAGCAATGTCCCAAAGCCCTTGTAGGCGAAGAACACCTCGACAACGATCACGCCTGACAGCAGGTAGTTGAACTGCAGCATGATCACGGTGAACGGCGCGATCAGGGCGTTGCGCAGGGCATGCTTCAGGATCACCCGCTTGTACGGAAGACCCTTGAGGACTGCGGTCCGGATGTACTGGGAGGTCATGACCTCCGCCATGGAGGCCCGGGTCATGCGGATCACGTAGCCGGCGTCATACAGGAGCAGCACGCCGACCGGCAGAATCAACTGCTGGAGCTCGAAGCCGTCGGACATGGTCGAGGTGCCCGGCAGCCAGTCCAGCCAGAACACGAAGATCGCGGTCAGGAAGGTGGCCGATGCGAACTCGGGGACCGAGGTCGTGGCCACGGACGTGACCGATATCGTTCGGTCCGTCAGGGACCCCTCCTTCATCCCGGAGACGATGCCCAGTGTCAGCGACAAGGGTATGAGTACGAGGAACAGGGCCAGCGCCAGGATGCCGGTGTTCAGAAGCCGGTCCCCCAGCACCTGCGACACCGGCACCTTCAACTGGATGGATTGCCCGAAGTCGCCCGTGAGCGCGTTACCGACCCAGATGAAGTAGCGCTTGATGAACGGCTCGTTGTAGCCGTTCTTCTCGAGCCAGATCTCGCGCTGCTCGTCCGAGGAGTAGGGACCGAGCACCTTGCCGGCGACGGCCATCTTGTCGGTCTCGAAGACGGCGAAGAGCAGGAACGAAACGACCACCATGATGGCGACCATCGAGCCCAGCCGTTTCAGCGTCAATATCAGCATCTGCCCCTACCTCCCCGGCAGTTGTTCTCGTGAGGCGTCATCCGCCCCCGGACGGATGGAATGACCGACTGCGGTGGGCCCGCACGCGGGCGGGCCCACCGGCCGCCGAATTGCCTACCCCTCGAGCCAGACGCGATGGAGCTGGTGATAGTTGGTCGGTTGCAGCTCGAAGCCCTTCACCTTGGTGCTGGCCGCCGTGTAGCGCGGCTTCCAGACCGGCTGGGACATCACCGCATCTTCCTGAAGGATGCGCTCGACCTTCTCCATCTTCTTGCGACGCTCGTCGACGTCGAGCACGGCCTCGGCCTCGCTCAGCGCCCTGTCGAAGTCGGGGTTGGAGTAGTTGGTCTCGTTCCACGGCACGCCGGAGCGATAGCCGAGGCTGAGCACCATGGTCCCGAGTGGACGGTGCACCCACTCGGTGATACCGAGCGGGGTCTTGTCCCAGATCTCCCAGTACTTGGAGGACGGCATCACGTTCAGGCTCAGGTTCACCCCAGCCTTGGCCAGCTGCTCCTTCCAGATCTCGCACTGCTGCTGCTGGTAGGGGCCACCGGTGTTGCCGCAGTCGATCGTGACGCTGAGCCCGTTCTCGTAGCCGGCCTCGGCCAGCAGCTTCTTCGCCCTGGCGATATCCTGCTTCGGTTTCGGCAGCTCGTAGTACTCGGGATGAATCTGCGCGACGTGGTGATGCTCGCCGATCTCCGCCTTGCCGCCGAACATCAGGCGCGGATACGCCTCGACGTCGGTGCAAATCTGCATCGCCTGACGCACGCGCTTGTCGTCGAACGGCTTCGCCGTGACGTCCATGCGCATGCAGCTCGTCGTGGCCGTCGACTTCACAAGCACGTTGATGTTCGGCAGGTTGTTGGCCATCTGCAGGGAGGAGACGTCGAACTCGTAGATCAGATCGACCTGGCCGGACTGCAGCGCCGCCAGCTGCGCGGAGCCGACACCGCCATGGTCCACATAAATGATCTCGTCGAGGTAGATCGGCCCGCCGATGTAGGGATGCTCCTTGGGATCGAGGTTCTCGCCCCAGTACGGCCGCTTGGCCTTCCGCAGCACGGACTTCCCCCCGACCTGGTGCGAAACCAGCTCGTAGGGACCGGTGCCGTTCGGATTCTGAGTGAAGCCGCCATCGAAGTCACGATGCA